>JABCNW020000212.1 GCA_013333945.2 Propionibacterium sp. | reverse complement strand
GCCCGCTGACGAGGGCCACGGTGAAGACCACGGCGGCGATCAGCATGAACAACGGCTGGCCGTTGCGCATCACCACCATCATCACCACGGACGTGAGAGCCCCGACCACGGGAAGCAGGAACTGGAACGGGGTCGGACTGATCTCGGCACCGAGCGTGGGCGGTGACGGGATCTCGATCGGATCCGGGCGCTCGAGTGGTGTCGTGGTGCGGGTGGGGCGCTGGAGGCGCTTGTGTGCAGGGGAGGGCTGCAGCTCCTGGGCCTCGGGGAGGGCGATGTCATCCGTCATGAGGTGCGTCCCTTCGCCGGACGGGTGAGCACCCCGATCAGACTCGCGGCCAGGCGATACATCTCGAAGGCATCCGGTTCCCTGAGTTTCTTTCGTGTGTTTCGGCGCCGGTCGTGGCGTTGCAGGATCGACGTCAGGGGAAGTCCGCGGACCAGCGCGCGGATCGATGGACCGACCTCGCCCCGCACGTCGGCAACCGCCAATAGCACGGGAAGACGTTCGCTCAGAGCCGTTGCGACGTCAAGGGTCGACTGGATCATCCCCCTGTTGGCTGCGGTGACCAGACACAACGCATGGGAATCGGTGGCTATCAGGCTCAGCTGAGGAAGGGGAGCAGCCCCCCAATCCGTGATCGTCAGGTCGTGATCGCGCTGGGCGTCGCCAACGACTTCCCCCCAGAAGGACAGCGGATCGCTCCAGTGGTCGGGGGTCAGGTGACGAACGGTGTGTGGGCTCCTCAACTGCGCGAAACGCGATCGTTCGGGATCGTCGGTCGTGATCATGAGCAGGCGATCCGGGCGCAGCAGCGCCAACATCAGCGCCAGCTCGGATGCGATGGTCGTGGTGCCGCTGCGGCGCCCAATCGATGCGACCCCGATTCGCCGTCGCACCGGGAGCGGGGTGTTGATCCTGCGCGCCAGCTGCTCCAGGTCCCGGGCGCGGGCACCTCCCGAGGCACGAAACCACGCGCTGATCATCGGAAGGTCTCCAACAGGTCTGTGTAGATGCCGAGCGCGCCGAGCGCCAGGGGGATGGTGGTGATCATGAGCAGGAGTTCGACGACCTCAGCGGCACGTCGCAGTTTGGCACCGAAAACAGCGCTGGGACGGATCAATGCGATACCCAGCAACACGATCAACGCAACAGCCGCGATGATCATCCGAGGCATGGAGCTGAGCTGTGGACTCCCCACGAGCATCGCCAGCAGCGGCGTCAGTCCGGTGATCAGCAGTGCGATGCGTTGCGGTATGAGCGGCAGCACACGGGCGCGCAGCAGAAGGACCAGGCAGATTGCGGGAGTCAGACCTGTGGTCCACGGGCTTTCCTGCCCGGCCAGGGAGAACAGCGCAAGTCCGGTGGGCAGGCCGATCGCGATGACCGCCCAGGTCAGGGTGGCGAACCCCTCCTCGATGGCGCGATCGACGTCCTGACGACCGGATCGTTCCCCGCGCATCGAGCGGTCGTCGTATCTCGTCAGGCCACTCAGCGCCAGGGCCACTCCCGGCACCAGACCTGTCAGCATCATCCCGGTCAGTGCGGTCACCACCGCGACCAGGAGCTGGGGCCACGCCAGATGATCCCCCACCGCGGTCAGAACGGCGGCCAGCACACCGATTCCGCTGCACACCAGGACCGGTCGCTGTTTTGATCCGATTCCGACAATCGCTCCGAGTGCCAGCCAGGCGGCGCCAGCTAGGACGATGATGCGAGTGCCCAGGGACCAGGGCTGAGGGGTCAGGGCGAGCGCAGGAACGATGATGCCGAGGGCTGCGGCCCCGAAGGCGGCGGCAGCCCCGGTGCGGGATCGGTGGGCGAAGATCGTCGCCAGAGCGATCAGGAACAAGGACGCCGCAGGAAACCAATAACCCTGCTGGCCGGTCAGCCCGCCGACGTGGGCCTGCGCGCTGGTCGATGCGATCCCTGCGACGACCGCGGAAAGCGTCGCGACCGATGCGATGCCCGCTCTTTCGTTCCAGTGATCGCCACGACGTCCTGCGGCGACGGCCACGGCATCCGTGATGTCGACGATCTCGGGTGGCTGTGGGGCGTCGTCGAGGGGAAGCAGGCGCAGCATTGTGCCGTGGTCGACCCTCTGGTCCCCGAGCGTCTCATCGAGTTCGACGCGCACCCCCGTGAGTGTGGATAGCGCGATCTCGCGCCCCCCGGGGATGCGCTCGTCCAGCACTTCCAGCAGCTGCGGCAGCAGCGCACCGACGGGCTCATCATCGGGAAGCACCAGATCAGCCTTGCGTTTGCTGCCGATCACGGTGAGCCGTGTGTAGGTCATCACTGCTCCTTCTTGACGACCGTGAGGGTCTCGGGGTCGATGGTGAGTCCCGACGCCGGATCCGTGTAGGTCTTGGTTTCCGGGTCGTAGTACCAGCCGAGCCTGATGTCGATGGTGCGGCCCTGCGGATCGGTGGCCAGCATGGTGTCGGGGTCAACCCGGAAACCGGTTCGGGGATCGATGTACAGGCCCGTTTCTGAGTTGAACAACAAACCGGTTTTCTCGTCCTCGACGTACCCATTGCCCGGTTTGATGGGGTTGGCTTTCATCGCGGCCATGAAAGCATTGACCGCTTGCTCGTGATGCTGGCGTTCCAGGAGACCCAGCACGAAGCCGGTTCCCAGACAGGCGAATCCCACCACCGCTGCAAGAATCACCGAGCCGAGTAGCCGGCCCAGATTCGTGTTGACCTTGTGGCGTTCCGTGAGCCTTCCATGAATGAATGCGGAGGTGAGGCGTTCCCTGTGGGTCTTGGTGGTCTCGATCAGGGTGCGGTCGAATTCGTTCATCGCGTTCCTGGCAGGTTGGGGATGGCTTCGATTCGGAGCTCACGCCGTCCCAGCCGGAGATGCGCCAAGAGGCCCGGGGCCATGGGAAGGCTGACGGTCTGGTCTGCGGGCAGCAGATGATCTCCTCGGGGAGTGACAATGGCGGTACCACCTCGGCTACCCATGTCGCTGAGCGATAGCAAACCTGATTCGCTCCACAGCATCAGGTGGGTACGTGAAATGGTCCGGCTGATGTCGGTGACGGCCAAACAGTGATACGGAGGAGCCACCCGAGGGTCGCGTCCGATCACGCACGGCATGTCGAGGCGATAGCGGGATCCGTCGTCGAGGGAAGCGACCAACGTCACGTCGACGGGTGGGCGTTTGGGGACCGTGGTGTCCAGGGCAATGGAGCGGGGGCGCGGGCGCAACGGGTCCTGGCCGCGCCTGATGTCGACCGCGCGGAAACCGGGCAGCTTACCGGGTAGCCCAGTGACCGGATCGACTGCGCGCAGTCCCAGGAGAAGATGACCGGGGCTTGTGCCCAGGCGCGTGCGAAACCGCCACCATGTGATCGTCACAACGATCGTGGTGAGGGTGCCCAACGACATCGTCAATGTCCGGGGCAGATCGCCGGCAGATGCCCACAGGGTGATGGCTGTGACGATCAAGGCGATGACGATGAAGTCCAGGACTGAGGAAATGATGAGCTGCCATGTTCTGGCAGGGGTGTCGGCGAAGGCCGGGCCGTTTCCCGTCATGTGGCTGGCCCTCCTCTCCCGCAATTGTGGTTGTTCGGGCCAGTCAATCACGACCTTCGGCGAGTCGCGTATACCGGGATTTATCGAGTTTTATGCAGGATTGATCGCGGTTATCGTGGGTTGTCGTCCTTTTGGATGACTTGATTTCTCCGAGGTGTGTGGATCAACGAAGCGTTGCTGCTTGTCGGAGACGTT
>JABCNW020000211.1 GCA_013333945.2 Propionibacterium sp. | reverse complement strand
GCCCCACACCGACCGCGCCAGCGAAGATGCCTGAGGAATTTGACGGTTTCGTATTCATCGAAACCCAGGACAACGACAACAACATTTACGAATCCAAAGATGGTTCGCGGATCGTGGCCAAATTCTTGAAACCCCAGAGACGATTCGAACTACTCAGCAAGGACATCACGGGACAGGTTGCGGTCGGAGATTTCACCTGTGGCTCCATTCACATTGACAACGAGGAAACCAAGGAGAAGGGAGACCTGACGATCTGCAACGCCCGGAAGTATGACGGCGTCCTGATGCTCGCCACATCCACCCACAGGACACCTCAGCAACTGGGCGCTTCCGGCGCCAAATTCCTCGAAGTGTGGAAATAAGAAAATAGAAGATTTCCCCGAAGGGGAGCACCCCTTCCTCGAAGCTAGCCGGTTCGCCTCAGGAATCCGTGGCAGTGGCTATTCCCGCTTTGGGGAGGGGGTTTCCTTTGCCCATTTCGCTCTCCGGCACGGGGGCTCCTGTGAGTTCTTCCGCGGCCTGCCGGGCTCTTTCACGCCAGGTGTAGGCGTCGCGCTGAGCCAGGACCCGGTCACGAACCCGCTGAATCTCCTGTGGATCGTTGGCCAGTCTCTCGAGCAGCTTAATCACCGCCTCGGATGAATTGTCCACGGTCCACCCCACTTCCATCCGCTCGACCATGTCGCCGGCCAACGATCCCTTCGTCACCATCACGGGTTTGCCGGCCCCGATGTAGTCGTACAGCTTCACGGGTACCCCGAGTTTCCAGTATTCATCCAGATCAACGACGATAGTGGCGATGTTAGTTCGTTCGAAATACTCCTGCAGAACGTTCCCGTGGCCGTGAACCACCTCGATGGCCGGACACGCCCATTGTTCGTACTCGTGTTTGACCGCGCCCCAATCCTCAGGTCGCAGGCACACGATCAGGAGCACGTCCAGGTGCTTCTCCCATGCTTGCTTGACGGCCGCGAATAGCTCGTGAAGCTTGTAATCGAAACCGATCCCACCGACGTAGAACAGCGACAGCCCCGTGTCCGGGCCAGGCAGTGGTTCGACATGTCCATGCCCTGGCTCGAGCGCCGAGACCGGGACGTTTCCCAGATTGATGTACTCGCCCACCTTCAGGCTCGGAAGGAAAACCCTGTCCACGTGACGCCGAAGCGTTCGCAAGTCCCATTCATAGGCGGCCAGGGCGGCATGAACCTTCAGGAAGGACAACGACTCCCTGTATTCGGGAAACACCCAGTAGATGTCTCTCAGAAACTGCCCGACGGGAATCCCATTCTTACGCAGCGACCGAAAGAAGCCGAGATCCAGGAAGGGACGCGACGGAAGATGGGTGGGATTGGTCATCGTCATGGGCATCGTCGACGACTCGGAATAACAGAAATCGAACCGCGTCCCACACCGCATGGCGTATCGCACATCAGCTGCTCGTTCAGCGCGCTCCCGTGTGTACCCGGTGACCTCCCACACCTCATATCCGAGTTCCTCGAAGGAACGCTTCATCTGGACTGGCCTGATCCCGGAAGCCGATGCTGCATCCGGAAATAAAGGCAGCGGATGATGGAATATCATGCGCCGGGTCACGCGGGCCTCCGAGCAGAAATCGCCACTGCAGCAGCGGCGGAGAAAAGAAATATCAGGTAGTAGCGGAAGGTCGATGACGGAACAATCCCGAGTATGGGCATCAGCGCGACCACGACAACACTCGCCAAATGCTGCCAGTCAAAACTCTCCACATCGAGTTTCCACGCCCCGCGCCAGACGACTTGGACCCAGAACGCCACGAACAACAACGCCACCGGCATACCGAACCAGATGAGGGCTTCCATGAGCACGTTGTGGGGATCCATCAGCTCACCCGGATAGTTGAGGCGCGCCGCCAGCTGGTAGTTGGGTTGTGTTCCCCAGCCGACCCAGAACTCCAGGTGGGAATCAGGGGTGATGGAGAGGATCCGGTTGATGACTCCCCCACGTTCCTTGGTGGAGTTGTCCTGGACCCATGGGGAGTTCCAGGCGAGCACCCCACCTGCGATCGCACCGATCAGCGCGATCAACGTCACCAGTGACATGGATCGCGACGAGACTCGCATCCGCAGGTTGATCCAGACTGCAGCCGCGATGCCCATCAGCAGCGCCAGCAGGGCGCCGCGAGACCCCTGGAGGAACACCAGTCCTGTGGTCAGAACCACCAGGAAACCCCGCAGAATGGTCCTGAAACGCGACGTATGGTCGAACAGGATGCGCACCGCCAGGAGGGTGACGAACATCGCCAGCACCACGGAGAAGTCGTTGTAGTTCGGGTAGAAGGCCGACACCTCGAATCGGCTGTTGGCAGTCGGGGCGGTCGAGGCGGAGTAGAAAATGTTGCTCACCCGGAAACCAGTGATGATCTCACCGATGCCGATGAACAGAGTGATTCCGAAACACCAGTAGCAGGTGGTGATCATGACCCGTGCCAGGCGCCGCCCGAGAGTGGTCCCGGTCAGTGTCAGGGAAACAAGAAGGAACGTCGCGGTGATGACCGGGAAAGCGACCAGTTCCGGCTCCCTCGCCACGGTCACCAGGGCGACGGAACTCGTCACCGTGCCAAGAACCAGCGTCCACAGCCACAGCCGCGCCCGCCTGTGGGGGATGTGCAACGGCAAGGCGAAAAGCTGCAGGACGGCTATCGCCACTGTGACGAACAGGCTGCCCGGGATCCGGAGAACCAGCAACGCCACCATGATGGCAGTCAGCCACTCAGCAGTTCGGTCAACCGAAGCGAAACCCGCTGTCAGACGGGGTTTCTCGGCGAGGGAAAGGTCTGTCAAGGCCGGTTCCTGACATCAGGAACGGCGAGGCAGGAGGGTTGCTGTTCCCACCCCGACGATCACGCTCACCAGGACAACGACGACCAGCTGCACACCGCGTCCCGAACGCGCCGGGCCAACCGTCACCTGGGGCAGGGGATCGAGTCCGATGCGCAGGTATTCCGGCGACTGGGCGAATGCCTTGGGAGCGTTTTCGGCGAGGCTGGCGGAGACGTCACGCAGCAGGGCCTCGGCCTTGGCCGGGTCCGGGTCCGTGACGGACAGCGAGACACTGATGAGGCTCGGGGTGTCGAAGGTCACGCGCTCGGTGAGTGCCTGGAGATTCGGGATCTCGGGGTGTTTCTCCAGGATCGAACCGCCGACCGACGGGTGCTTCAGCAGCGTCGTGTAGGTGGTCACCAGCGCGGGCAGCATTGCGGCCTGCTGGGTGGCCTGGGATTCGGCGGTCGTCTCGGGGAACTTGAACACCAGCAACTGCTTGGCGGTCTGCTCCTCGGGTTTTGTGAACACCCAGCCGCATCCGACTGCGAGGACGAGCAGGAAGGACAGCAGAAAAACGACCTTCCTTTTCCAGATGCGCGCCAGAATTTCAGGAATGTTCAGGATTCGACTCTGAGCTTCGTTTTCCATGGATTAATTCACTCTCCGTCGCCGATTCGGAAAAAAGCGATTCCGGCGAAATTCTCGCGTTTCAGGACGCCGCGTCCGTCGATGATCACCGAAACCCCGGGCAGGTCCGCAGCAGTGAGATCGAGATACTCAGGATGATCAGCCTGAAGAATCGCGGCATC
>JABCNW020000210.1 GCA_013333945.2 Propionibacterium sp. | reverse complement strand
TCCCGGAACGGGAGAGTTCCGGGCGCGCCGCATAGGCTTCTCGTATGACGGTATTGCGCAGTCTACGTTCTCGGATACTACTAGCACGCGTGGCGGTGCAGCTTCCTCTCACTGAGGCCGGGGACCGATTGCCAGGGTTAGCCACGCGGGGGATCGACATGGCAGTGCTCACCACGAGGGGATCGGCGGAGCGTGCAGCGGGTCCGGAGATCCTGCATGATCTTGAACGTCATTTCGGTCGGCGGGTGCTGCTGGCGATCGACACCCCGGAGATCGATGCGGACGTTCGGGTCCTTTTCCCGGGTGAGCGGGACCGATCGCGTCCGCATCAGTGGGCACTCCTCGGACAGGTGGTCCAGGACCAGGGGCAGATCATCACACCGGACGGGGCCTTCCAGTTCTTGACGGTTCCCGGAACACCTCCCGGCTCGCCGCTGCTGCGGGCAGCGATGGCGAACCACCCTCCGTTGCGGCAGGATTCGGTTCCTTGGTTCGCTACGGCCGGACTCGACGCTGGAGCGGTTCAGGTCCTGGTGAACTCGGGGGTTCGGCGCGTCTGGCTCACCGGGAATGGGACCATGGAGGAACTAGAACGGATCGGTGAGATCCTGCGGCGGGCATGGCGTGAAGACCCGGACTACGAGGACTACCTGGGTTTCGCTGTCCAGGAGTGAAACCCCTCGGGTCGATCAGCTGCGAATTGGTACTGTGAGGCCTGCCTATCCTTACAGGTAAAGAGGTTTCATCACATGACAAATCCACTTCTCAACCCGATATCCAGGCGAACGTTCTCCGGTTTGGTCCCGGTCCTGTTGACACTGGGGCTCACCGGCTGCGGATCCGGGGGAACCTCCGGGGGAGGGGACGCCTCGTCTCCCGCGAGCGCCCGTACCGTTACCCACGACCTCGGCGAGACCGTCATCAACGGCACCCCGAAACGGATCGTGTCCACATCGGGGGTGTTGACCGGAACCCTCCTGGCCCTGGATGCGCCCGTGGTCGGTTCCGGGGCATCGAAGCCGGGCGCCGAGGGATTCGACGACATCGGTTTCTTCTCTCACTGGTCGGCCACCGCCAAGGAACGCGGTGTAAAAGCCCTGTACGCGAACAGCAAACTCGACATTGAGGCCGTGACCGCAGAAAAACCGGACCTGATCATCATTGCATCCACCGGAGGGGACAGCACCAAGGACGACTACGACTCACTGGCCAGGATCGCCCCAACCGTCGCCATCAACTACAACTCCGAGAGCTGGCAGACCGTCACCCGGAAGGTGGCCGAGGCCACCGGCACGCAGACGAAGGCCGACGAGCTGTTCAAATCCTTCGACTCAAAGATCTCGGAACTCAAGGCAGGGATGACCGATGTTCCCACCGACCAGGTGCAGGCCATCGTCTACACCCCCTCCAAGGGCCTGTCCTTCGCGAAACCCGGCGGTCCTCACGACGAGATCTTCTCGGCGCTGGGCTTCAAGCTCGCCGAGGCACCTGCCAGCAGTGGTGAGGAAGGTGCGAACCGTAAGGACTTCGTGTTCGCGACGGTGGAGCAGAGCGTGCAGGCCCTGACCTCCGAGACCCTTCTGCTCGTCTCTGGAGACGACAAAACCGTCGAACAGCTGAAGGCAGACTCCAACTACAACACCACCCAAACCGTGAGCAACGGCAAGCTGGTGCCGCTGGGGATCTCCAGCTTCAAACTGGACTACTACAGCGCGCTCGCCATGGCCGAGACCTTGGCGGCCGCCTACTCGGGGTGAGCAGGTCTGCCTGGGTGCTGCTCGGGTTGGTGATCCTCCTACCCTGCCTGGCGATGGCATCGTTCCTGTTCGGGTCCGGCGAGGTGCCCACCGAACAGGTGATGGCGGTGCTCTCCGGCGGCGGTACCGGGCAGCAGCGCCTCATCGTTCTCGGGATGCGTGGCTCCCGGACCCTGATAGCGCTGGTCGCCGGCGCCGCTCTCGGGATCGCTGTGGTGCTGGTGCAGGCGCTGACCCGCAACCCGCTGGCGGAGCCGGGCCTGCTGGGGGTCAATGCGGGCGCTGCCTGCGCCGTGGCCATCGGCCTCGGTCTCGCCCGGTCCCTGCCGATCGCGATGATGATGCTGGTCTCCTTGGCCGGTGCGCTTGTCAGCGGACTGGTGGTGACCGGGGCAGCGGGGGCCTGGCGAGGACGTCACGACCCGATTCGTATCGTGCTGGTGGGGGCTGCCTGGAGCGCGGTCGTCTCGGCCATCACCACGGTCATGCTGCTCAGCGACCCAAGGATCTACGCAGAGTTCCGTTTCTGGGATGCAGGGGCCGTGATGCCGCGGCCACTGGACCTAGTGATCGCCGCGGCGGGAACGCTTGGGGCCGGGTTGCTGGCCGCGCTTCTGCTGGCGAGATCCATGGATGCCCTGGCCTTGGGGGAGGAATTCGCCAAAGGACTCGGCCTCGCGGCCGGGCGGGCCCGGATGCTGGTGGCCCTCACCTGCCTGGTGCTCTGCGCAGCGGCGACGGCCCTGGTGGGCCCGGTCTCCTTCCTCGGGTTGATCGCGCCCTTCGCAGCACGGCTGGTCGTCGGCCCGAGGCATCGCTCGCTGATCTGGTTCTCGGCCCTGCTGGGTGGGGCGACGTTGCTGGCCGCCGATGTGCTGGGCCGGGTGGTGAACCCGCCCGCCGAGGTGCAGGCCGCCCTGATGTGCGCCTTGCTTGGGGCGCCGTTGTTTATCGGGCTGGCGCGGGCGCGACGAGGAGTGCAGCTGTGAGCCTGCAGGTGCGTTCCGTGCGGCTCGGGCCCCTCAGTTTCCGTGCCCGCCCACGAACCTGGCTGGTCGCGACCCTGGCCTGGGGCATTGCCCTGGTCGGGGCGATCGCAGTGCTGTTCTCCGGTTCCGTGAACATGACCCCTGAACAGTTCTGGGCGGCCTTGGCCGGGGTGGGGGAACGCGCCGACATGCTCCTGCTGTGGGAGTTCCGGATGCCCAGGGCAGTCACCGGCCTGGTGGTCGGGGCATGTCTGGGCACGGCCGGCTGCCTGTTTCAGGCGTTGTCGCGCAACGCTCTGGGATCCCCGGAGATCATCGGTCTGACTGGTGGCGCCGCGCTGGGGGCCGTGGCCTCCGTCATAGTTTTCAGGTCCTTCGGGTGGGGCACGGCGGTCGGGGCGATCATCGGTTGCCTGGGGGCGGCCCTGCTCACCTGGGTGCTCTCGCCCAGGGGATTCGGCGGCGGTAATCGTCTCATCCTCATCGGTCTTGGGGTTGCGTCCCTGATCCAACCGGTGACGGTGCTGCTGCTCACCCGGGCCGACAGCGACTCCGCTACCTCGGCCCGGCTGTGGCTGACCGGTACCCTCAACGCCCGCAACTGGAGTCACGCCGTGGTCAGCGCCGTGCTGTTCGTGGTGATCCTGCCGTTCGCTCTGCTGATTTCGCGGCACCTCGACGCCGCCGCCCCGGGAGAGGACCTAGCCGCCGGGCTGGGGGTCTCCCGCCGCTTCACGCAGTGGACGGCGACCGGCGTCGGGGTCGCGCTGACCGCGGCTGCGGTCGCAGTTGCCGGACCCATCTCGTTTATCGCGCTCGCGGGTCCGCACGTGACCCGCCGGCTCCTGAAGGGACCAACCGCTCCTGCGGGTGTCGCGGCGGGCACGGGGGCGGCGCTGCTGGTGGCGGCGGACCTGGTGGGGGCGAACCTGCCGGGTGGTCTGCAGCTTCCGGTGGGGGTGACGGCCGGTTTGCTGGGCGGCGCCTATCTGCTGCTGCTCCTGAATGGACAGGAAAGGAAGAAATGACCGAAACCGCCCAGGAGTTCCCACTGAAGGCCTCGTCGGTGCGGCTCGGCTACGACCGGAAGATCGTGATCGAGGATATCACGCTGGAGGTGCCCGAGGGGGAGCTGACGATGCTCATCGGACCCAACGGATGCGGCAAGTCGACGCTGCTGAAGGCCCTGGCCCGGGTGCTCGCTCCCAAGGCCGGGTACGTGTACCTGGGGGGGACCGACATCCACCAGCTGCGGACCACCGCCGTCGCCCGCAGGCTCGGGTTCCTGCCGCAGCGCCAGTCGGTGCCGCCGGGCATCAAGGTGCTGGACATGGTGAGTCGGGGACGGTTCGCCCATCAGAGGTTCTGGTCCAGGTGGTCGCAGGAGGACGAGAAGGCAGTGGCCTCGGCGCTCGAGGTCACCGGACTGACTGATCTGCAGCGGGCCGACGTCGACGAACTCTCCGGCGGGCAGGTGCAGCGGGTGTGGCTGGCGACGGTGCTGGCCCAGGACACACCGCTGCTGCTGCTCGACGAACCCACCACCTTCCTGGACATCGCCCATCAGTACGAGGTCCTGAAACTGGTGCGCGGGTTCCGTGACGCAGGACGCACCGTCGTCGTGGTGGTGCACGATCTGAACCAGGCCGCCCGGTTCGCCACCAACCTGGTGGTCATGAAGGACGGGGCGGTCGTGGCCGCAGGGCCGCCCGCCGAGGTGCTGACCGCGGAACTGGTCGAGAGCGTCTTCGGACTCCCGGTGCTCGTCGTACCGGATCCAGTCACCGGGACCCCGATGGTGGTGCCGCGATGACCATGCACCTGCCACCCACGCCCCTGTCCGCCACGGGCGCCCCGCACCCTGCGGATCCGGTGCTGCCGGACCAGCTGGACCACTCCCCGATCATGGGGAAACGGTGTGTGATCGATGGCGTGGCGATGGTGGAGGTCACCTTCGTCGCCCACGAACCCCGGGGGCGTGAGGTGCTGGTTCACCTCAACAGCCTCACCGATGCGATCCGCACCCGGCTGGACCCCGCCGTCATGAACCCGGTCGGGGGCACTGCGTTCCAGGCCCTGTCCTGGTGGCTGCCCGCCGACGGCTGCTACTCCTATCGCTACTGGCGCAGCGACGAAATACCCCGCGACATCGGTGCAACCCGCGAGGGCTGGCTGCGGGTGCACCGAGAGGGTGAACCGGATCCGCTCAACCCCGAGACCCTGCCCGCCTTCGACCTGCGGGAACAGTCGGTGTGGCGCGGACCCGACTTCCATCCCGCCCCGTGGACCCCGGCTGGCGAGGCCGAGCAGCGGTGGCGGCTGCACGACGGCGGAAGATTCGCGGTGCTGCCCGGGGATGAGCGGACCCTGGTGCTGTTCGATGGGCTTCGCTGGCGCCTGGCGGGGGTGGCCTCCGCGTTACGGGCCGCAGGGCGCGGGCACACCGTCGTCGCCGTCGATACCGGGGAGGGGGAGCGGCGGGCCGCGTGGCTGACCACGGCGCGAGGCTGCGCTCCGCTGGTGGAACGCGCCCGGGAACTGGCCGGAACGGGCCGCGAGGTGATCGCCGCCGGGCAGTCGTTCGGGGGTCTGGCGTGCGTGGAACTCGCGACCCACCGGCCGGATCTGGTCACCGCGGTGATCGCTCAGTCGGCGTCGCTGTGGTTCGCGGGCGATCCCATCCCGGAGCCGGAGGCGGAGGGCACCCTGCTGCGCGATCTCACCGCGGGCACGAGGACGCTGGGGGTGCCGGTGGTGGTGCAGGCCGGCACCGACGAACGCGGCCTGATCAACGGCGCCCGGCGGCTGGCCGGGATCGCGGAGAGAACCGGCCGGTTGGTGTCAGCGGAGGAGTTCCGTGGTGGCCACGACCTTTCCTGGTGGCGGCACGGCCTGTTGTCGGGCCTGTCAGCCCTCGTCTGAACTCCGCCAGATCCGTGCCGGTTCGCCTCTGTGCTTGGCGGTCAACCACCACACGAGTTCCACCAGCCCGGCTCCGACCAGCCCAGCCACGACACCGAACAGGATCGTCGACGGATTGTCCAGATCCAGCAGCAGCTGGCCCCGCAGCCACGCCCACGGAATCAGGAACATGGCCAGGTAGAAGGCGTAGGAGACGACCACCAGGCCAAGCCGCCACCACACCCACGGGCGCGCCACCACGGCCAGCACCCAGACGGAGGTGATGATCAGGGCCGCCAGGGTTGCCGTCGAGGCCTGCGCCTGCACGACGGCCGACACTGCCCCGAAACCGCGGGTGACCACGTAGGTGATGGTGGAGACCGCCCCGATGATCACACCCGAGGGCACCGCCAGCGACAATACGCGGCGCACGAAACCCGGCCTGGCGCGTTCCTTGTTGGGGGGCAGCGACAGCAGGAAGGCGGGAATGCCGATGGTGAACCAGCCGACCACGGTCATCTGGAGTGGGATGAATGGGTTGGGCAGACCCATCAACCCGATCACCAGGGCCAGGAAGACCGCGTACACCGTTTTGCTGAGGAACAGTTTCGCGACCCGCTCGATGTTACCGATCACCCGGCGGCCCTCCGCCACCACGTGCGGGAGGGTGGCGAACCGATCATCGAGCAGCACGATCTGTGCGACCGCCCGGGTGGCGGGGGAACCCGAGCCCATCGCGACCCCCAGGTCGGCGTCCTTCAGGGCGAGCACGTCGTTGACGCCGTCACCGGTCATGGCGACGGTGTGGCCCCGGGACTGCAGGGCGGCGACCATGGCGCGTTTCTGCTGCGGGGTGACGCGCCCGAACACGTCGGCCTCGGCGATCTTCTCCGTGAATTCCTCGCCCTCGGCGGGCAGGGTCCGGGCGTCCACGGCCTCGGCCACGGACACCCCCAGGGAACGGGTGACGGCACCCACGGAGGCCGCGTTGTCACCCGAGATTACCTTCACGGCCACGTGTTGGTCGTTGAAATAGGCGAGGGTGTCGGCGGCGGCGGGACGGACCAGCTGATCCAGCACCAGCAACGCGACTGGCGTGACCACACCCGGCGCGCCGGGGGAGTCGACGGGCTCGGAGGCGCGGCCCAGCAGCAGCACCCGGCGACCCGTGGAGCCGATCTCCTCAGCGCGGGCGGCCACGTCGACCGGAGCCAGCACGTCAGGCGCACCCAACACCCAGTCGCCGCGTGCCCCGAAGGAAACCCCCGACCACTTCTTGGCCGAGGTGAACGGTGCCCGGGCCGTGACCTCCCATGGCGAGGAAGCTGCGGGGGTGGCCTCGGCGATCGCAGACATCGACGCGTTGGGCGCCGGGTCGGCTGCGACGATCTGGGCCAGCACCTCGGTGACCTCGTCCGCATCGCCTTCCAGGGGGATCACCTCGCCGAGGGTCATGGCGTTCTGGGTCAGGGTGCCGGTCTTGTCCGCGCATACCACGCTCACCCGGGCCAGGCCCTCGATGGCCGGCAGTTCCTGCACCAGGCACTTGCGGCGCCCCAGCCGGATCACACCCAGCGCGAAAGCCATTGAGGTCAGCAGTACCAGACCCTCGGGGATCATCGGCACCAGGGCGCCCACCATCCGCAGGGCCGATTCCTGCCAGGTGGTGCCCGGCTGGCGGAACTGCACCCAGATGGTAAGCAACCCCGCAGGGATCAGCAACCAGGTCACGAACTTCAGGATGCGGTCGATGCCCGCCCGCAACTCGGAATTGACCAGCGTGAACTTGGCAGCCTGCGCGGTCAGCTGCGCCGCGTAGGCCTCGGCACCGACCTTCGTGGCCCGGTACACACCGGAACCGGAGACGACGAAGGCGCCCGACATGAGCTCGTCGCCCACGGATTTGGCCACCGGATCGGCCTCGCCGGTCAGCATCGACTCGTCGACCTCCAGATAGTCGGCAGCCACCACCTCACCGTCAACGACCACCTGATCACCCGGGGACAGCGCGATGAGGTCGTCGGCCACCACCTGGTCACGTGGGAGGGAGACCCGCTGCCCGTCGCGCAGTACGACGGGATGGGCCTCTCCGATCACGGCCAGGTTGTCGAGGGTGCGTTTGGCACGCAGCTCCTGCACCATGCCGATGATCGAGTTGGCGACGATCAGGATCGCGAACGCCCCCTGTGCGAACTGCATGGTTGCGGCGACGATCACGAACAGCACCGCCAGCATCGCATTCACGCGGGTGAACACGTTGTCGCGGACGATCTGCCAAGTGGTGCGCCCCGAGCGTTCCGGCAGCGTGTTGATCTTTCCTTCTCTGACCCGCTCCGCCACCTGGTCGGTGGTCAGGCCCTGCAGCTCACCGATCACGATCGGTGGCCAGTCCTGCGAGTGCGATGAGGGCCGAGAGCCCCTCTGCGTCCATGTCGGCTCCTTCCAGAGCGGTCAGGGCATCCCTGGTGGAACGGGCGATGAGTTCCTCGCACGAGTCCCGTGCCCCGGTGGTATCGATGATCTCCCGGGCGGTAGTGAGATCCTCTTCGGTGAGCCCGGGAGCACCGAGGAGGGAAGTCAAGGTCTCGCGCTGGTGGGCGTTGCCGTTCTCCAGGGCCATCAGTACCAGCAGCGTGCGTTTGCCCTCCCGGATGTCGTCTCCCGCGGGTTTTCCCGTGACACTGGGATCCCCGAAAACCCCGAGGAGGTCGTCGCGCAGCTGGAAGGCTCTCCCCACCAGGGAACCGTAGGTGCCCAGAGTCGCGAGCAGCCCCGGCGGGGCCACGCCGAGCGTTGCGCCCAACTCGGCTGGGCGTCGCACCGAGTAGCGGGCGGACTTGAACTCCAGCACCTTCTCGGCGGTGTGTATCTGTGCCTGTCGAGTGGAACGGTCAGTAGCCCCGAACGCGGCCGCAACGTCGAGGTACTGGCCGAGCTGCACCTCGCTTCGCATCGTCGCGAGCACCGGAGCAGCGTCACGAATGGCCTCCGGGGAAAGACCTGCGCTTTCGAACATCTCCGCACTCCAGGAGAACAGGACATCGCCCAGCAAGATCGCGGCTGCCTCCCCGAAACGGGTAGCCCGAGGGCCCGGAAGGAGAGCCTCGAAACGACGATGAGCCGATGGTGCGCCCCGCCGGGTGTCGGAGCCGTCCAACAGGTCGTCGTGAACCAGGAGGGAGGCGTGTAGCAGGTCGAGGGAGGCAGCAGCGCGCAGCAGCGGATCCGGGTCGGCGGGGCGTCCGGCAGCTGCGACATACCCCCAGTAGCAGAAGGCGGGACGCAGTCGTTTCCCGCCTGCGATGCATGCCTGTGCCGTCTCCAGCAGGGGGAGCGCACCGATGCGCTCCGCACGTTCTCTCAATCCACCGAGGAAATCCATGAGTGCCTTCTCCACCGCCGAGACGAAAGCTGGGTTCGTCGGGTCGTGGGCGGGGGGAATCAGCATGCGATCCAGCTTAGAGGCCTCGTCAACAGACGCCGGCTCAACCAGCTTGTTGGTCCGGTTCACGTCGTCTGACTTCTCGTATCCTTGTCCTCATGTCCCCGACCGTTGCCGAGCTTCTCCGCGACACCACGTCCCCGACGCTGAGCTTTGAGTTCTTTCCTCCCCGCAGTCCCGAGGAGCAGCCGCGCTTTGACACATCTGTCGCAAAACTGAGCCGGTTCCACCCGGCTTTTCTGTCGGTCACCTATGGGGCCTCCGGTTCCACCCGTGACCGTACGGTGGCCGCGACCGCTGCTCTGGGGGCTGCCCAGCACGCCACCGTCGTCGGTCACCTGACCTGCGTTTCCCAGTCCACTGATGATCTGCTGCGCACCCTGGATGCCTTCGCCGAGGCCGGGGTACGCGACATTCTGGCCATCCGCGGAGACATGCCCGGCGGGCCGCAGCAACCCTGGGAACAGCACCCCGAAGGGCTCGGCAACGCCACGGAACTGGTGCAGCTCATCAAGGGACACGGTGATTTCTGCGTTGGCGTGGCTGCCTTCCCGAACGTCCACCAACCGGACAACGATCCTGAACTGGACGCCCGGATCGTCGTGGAGAAGGCGGCGGCGGGTGCGGACTACGCCATCACGCAGCTGTTCTTCGAATCGCACCGCTACGTGGAGTTGGTGAACCGGGTCCGTGATCGCGGCAGCCAGATTCCCATCATCCCCGGGATCGCTCCGCTGACGGTGATCACCCAGATCGAAAGGTTCGCATCGCTGGCGGATTGTCCCCTTCCCGAGGACTTCGTTGCCGCGCTCCGGGCCGCCCGGAATCCCGCCGAGGTCCGTAGCATCGGGCTGTCTCGTGCCATCAATCTGTGCCGAGAGCTCCTGGCGGCTGGGGCTCCCGGGCTCCAGTTCTTCACTCAGAACCGTTGGAAGGCCACCTCAGAGGTCCTCGAGGCGATCGGTTGGGGGGACCGGGTCAGCTGAGGGCGGTCCGCCAGACGGAGGTTCCGACGTCAAGGACAGCCATGCGTTGGGTGGCGCGGGTCAGGGCGACATACAGCACCCGCTCCGCGCCGGGGGCCTCCGCGGCGATCTCGTCGGGGCAGACCACCAGAACGCCGTCATACTCCAGGCCCTTGGCCTGCAACGCGGTGACCACAATGAGACGTTCCTCCAGGGCTGCCAGCCGCGGATCGGACATCGCCAGGCGGGTCGTGGCCCCCAGCCGTGAGGGCGGAACAATGATGCCCAACGTTCCGCTGACGTATCCGGCCAGGCCGAGAGACAAGGTGATGATCGCCTCCGCCAGACCGGCTTCATCGGTTTCGGCGAGCTTCGGCACCAGGCCGGTATTGCGCACCGCACGTGGCAGGCTGGCCTCGGGAAACACTCGGGTGATGACCTTTGATGCCAGGTCGAAGATCTCGGAGGGGGAACGGTAGTTGGTGGACAGGGTGAAGCGACGCAGTGGGGCGCGACCCACGAGGTCGTTGACCGCTCGCTCCAACTCGGCGGCGTCCGGGTAGGAGCTCTGCGCAGGGTCGCCGACGAGCGTCCACGACGCCTGCGGTCCTCGGCGTCGCAGCATCCGCCACTGCATGGGGGTGATGTCCTGGGACTCGTCGACGAGAATGTGGGCGTAGGTAGTCTGCGGGTCGTCGTCGGGGTCGACGGAGTGTTCGCGGCGCAGCAGGTCGGAGGTGGTGACCAGCTCCGAGACGTTCCCGAAGTCGATGAAAACCGGATCTTCGTGTGACTCGACAGGTACAGGCCCCAGCATCTCTAGCAGCTCGTCCAGCAGCGTCATGTCGGCTACCGACCAGCCGGTGATCTCGAGGGCATCGGTTTGCAGCCACTGGTAGGACTCCGCCAGGTGGTCGCGCTCCTCGGGCGTGAGGTGTGGTGCCAGCTCGTCGAGCAGCTCCCGATCTGCCAGGCGAGCCAGCGCGGTGGGGGCATCGAGCATTGGCCACCAGGATTCCATGAACTCCCTGAAACGCTGGTGCTCGCGGATGTGCTCATCGATCTCCTGGGGGGTGAGTCCCACGTCGACCGTCAGTTTCCCGGCGAGCGCCCGAGCCACTGACGTCGTAGCTGCAGCGCGACCGCGGTTCATCTTGTAGTTGGACAGTATCGACTCCCGGATCCCGGCCAGTTCCACCGCGTCCAGCGTCAGAACCTCACCCTTGATGCTGACCCGCACTTCCTCCACGGCAGAGTTCGGGGGGCGGCGAACCAGTCGGCGAAGCACCTTCAGCATTCGCAGCGAGCCCTTCAGGGTGGCTGCTGGTGCGGCGTCGATCCGCTCCGAGACCATTCCCAATGCGTCGCCGGCCACGGCTCCGACCGCGCGCAGCGTCACGGACTCCTCGCCGAGGCTCGGCAGCACCCGCTCGATGTAGTTCATGAACACCGAGCTGGGGCCCACGACGAGAACCCCACCCTTCTCGAGGCGGGCCCGGTTGGTGTACAGCAGATAGGCGGCGCGGTGCAGGGCCACCACAGTTTTGCCGGTGCCGGGGCCACCACCGATGATCGTCACCCCTTGGTAGGGGGCGCGGATGGCTTCGTCCTGTTCCGCCTGGATGGTGGCGACGATGTCGCGCATGGTACGTCCCCGGGCCCGGGTCAGTGCCGCCATCAACGCTCCCTCCCCGAGGATCGGCAGGTCGGTGTCAGCGCTGGTATCCAGCAGGTCGTCCTCCAAACCAATGACGTGATCGTTACGGCAACGCAGCACGCGACGCCGGATCACGTTCATAGGAGACGCCTGGGGGGCGCGGTAGAAGGGCTCGGCCGCGGGGGCCCGCCAGTCGATGACCAAGGGCTCGTATTCGGCGTCGCGGACACCGAGCCGACCGATGTAACGGGTCTCGGGGAAGTTCAGGTCGAGCCGACCGAAAACCAATCCCTCGTGTTCCGCATCGAGAATCGCCAGACGTTTTGCCGCCTGGTAGGCAAAAGCGTCGCGTTCGAACAGGGCGGTCCCGGACTCCTCACGCAGGTAGTCGTCCCTGTCCGTTGTGTAGATCTCCGCGCTGCTGCGGGCGAGTGTCCGGGCGCTGGCCGTGGAGGCCGCGAGGTTTTCGTATACCCGGTCAACATGTTCCTGCTCCAGCGCGATTTCGCGCCGGAGGTCGCCTCGGGAAGTGCTCAAGGGCAGTAATCCTCACTCCTGGGATAGAAGACATACTCTACTTGGTTCGGCGACAGGGATCTGTCAAACGGTCACTTGGGATCCTTGATCCATGCATCGTAGGATGCTGCATCTGCGAGAGCAGAAAATCTGAGGGGGACGGTGATGAGTGCCAAACAGAAGTCGAAGTCGGAGAAACCGGATCCGGCGCGTCCGTGGAAGATAGCGACAGGAGCACTGGTTGTTGCGCTCGTGTTCTGTGTGGGGATGTTGAGTCAAACCATGCACAACGGCGCGTCACAGGGCGGAACCTCCATGACTTCTTCGACCGCTGCAACGGCGACGGAGGCTGCCACTCAGCAGGCGGCGGACTCGTCACAGAAGGCTGAACAGGAGGCCGGGATCGCGAAACTTGCCAGGCGTCAGGAGAACGATCCGATGGCGAAGGGCCGAGTTGACGCCCCTGTGGTGATGATTGAGTACGCCGATTACCGATGCCCGTTCTGCGCCGTGTTCGCTGAGGACACACTCCCGAAACTGCAGCCGTTGATTGATGACGGAACCTTGCGGGTCGAATTCCGCGACCTCGCGGTCTTCGGCGATGACTCCATCACTGCCGCGGCGGCGGCCAGAGCGGCAGGGAGACAGGGCTTGTTCTGGGAATTCCAGGATGCCCTCCACAGGAGACTTCCCAACCAGGGGCATCCCGATGTCAAGGACGATCTCGTCATGGAGGTTGCCACACAGATCGGGGTGCCGGACATGGCGGCCTTCGAGGCCGAGTATCGCTCCGAGGAAACCCGGGCCGCGGTTAAGACCGAAACCGCCGAGGGGCGTCAGATGGGCGTCAACGGGACGCCTTTCTTCTTCGTCGGAACCCGTCCGGTCTCCGGTGCCCAGCCCTTGGAGATCTTCCAGCAGATCATCGCGCAGGAGAAAGAGAAGATTGGCTGATGGGGATCGGCTTCGCAGGTTCCTTTCTCGGGGGGCTCGCGGCTCTGCTGAGCCCGTGTGCGGCGATGCTGTTGCCGTCGTTCTTCGCCTATGCTTTCGGCGATGTGAAGGGCCGGCTCGTGGCCCGAACCGGAGCTTTTTACCTGGGGATGCTGCTAACCCTCGTGCCCATGGGTCTGGGGGCTGGGGCGTTGGGGGCGCTGTTGATCACGCACCGTCAGAGCCTGGCCCCTGGAGGTGGAGTGGTGTTGATCCTGCTCGGGCTGGTGACTGCTCTCGGCATCCGGATTCCCATGCCCGGGCTGCGCAGTTCTGGTGGCACCAGCCTTTTGGCGGTTATTGCGATGGGAGCGGTCTACGGTTTGGCCGGGGCCTGCACCGGCCCGCTGCTGGGCGCCGTCCTCACCATGGCGGCGGTTGGCGGGTCACCGCTCTATGGCGCTCTGCTGCTGGCCTGTTTCGCAGCAGGCATGGTTGTCCCGCTGCTCGTGTTGGCCTGGTTGTGGGAAGGGTTCGATATCGCGCGTTTGCTGCGGCCGCGCGAACTCCGGATTGGGCCACTGCACACCACGTGGTGGGCCTTGTTGAGCGGATTGTTGATAGCCGGGATCGGGGTTCTCTTCCTGGTCACCGACGCCACGTCGGCCATTGGTGGGCTGCTTGATGCCCGGCAACAGTCTGAACTCGAGGGCCTGCTGCGCGTGTGGGGGGCGGGTGTCCCGGACCTGGTGGTGATGGTTGTGGTCGCAGCTGTCGTCGGCGTGTTGATCTGGTGGGCTGGGCGTCGTCGGTCGGAGTGAACGTGGATGGTCGCGTCGCGACTTTCTTCTTCATGGGCGCCCAGGTGGTTTCCGGAGCCCAGCCCCTGGAGATCTTCCAGCAGATCATCGCGCAGGAGAAGGCGAAGGCCGACTGAGGTGCGGCCTCAGATCTCCCAGCCTTGCCGATCGATGGTGGCCCGGGCCCGGTCCAGCCGGACGCAGTGCCCTCCCTGGATGTCCGGGAGGGCCTCCTGGGGAAACTCCACTCCGGCGCCGTCGGAGTCCCTGGTGCCCACCACCGAGTGCTTGGTGGTGCCCGTCACCTCTCCCCAGCCGGTGAAGTCGGAGGTGCACAGGCGCATTCCGGGGGCGATGGCCGCCAGGAACTCGGAATAGGTCTCGAAGGTCTGCCCCGGGGGAACGGACGGGGTTCGTAGGGGGTCGTCGTGTTGCACATGCGTCAAGACTAGGATTGTTTCCCCGTCCCCGGGGACCAAGCGCGTTGGGTGGCCCTGGCGATGGCCTCGAAGTCGTCATCGGAGCCAGTGACCACGCCCGCGACCTCGAGGGCGGTGTAGCCGTGCACCGTCGCCCACAGCGACAGCACGACCTGTTCCAGGGGGCCTGACAGGGCACCCCTGTCCATCGCTCTTCTGACGCGGTCCTCGACGGGGACCGCGCGGCCCGCCGCCCCCGCGACAACCTCCTGGCTCGGGGTGATCCGTTCCACCAGGACGAGGAACTGGTTCCTGTTCTCAAGGGCCCAGCGCCGGTAGGCGCGGGCCAGTTCCAGGAGGTCCTCCAGCGGGTCATCGCGCATCGGGGCGTCGGACTGGGCGCGATTGAACTCCTCCAGGACCCGCAGGTAGACCGCGTCCAGCAGCGCCGCCCGGCTGCCGAAGAGCTGATAGACCGCGCTGGTCGAGGTGCCGGCGTCCGCTGCGAGGGTGCGCAGGGAGAGACCCTCGGTGCCGGTACGGGCGATCGTGTCGGTCGCGATGCCGAGCAGTTGCTCGCGCAGATGGTCGTCGTGGGGCCGCGGTCTTGGCATGTGAAAAGGGTAACGACGAATATGCTATAACAGCGTTATATAACATCGTTACACAATGTTGGAGGTAGACCGGTGACCGAGGAACAGAACCAGAACCCGCCAGGCGGGGCCCCGGAAGAAGCTGTTGTCGCGTCGCCCAGACGCTGGTGGATCCTGGTCGCCCTGTCGTTGGCGACGATAATCATCCAGTTCGACCAGTCCGGAATGACGCTGGCACTGCCGCACATCCAGGCGGAGCTCGGGGCCACCACTCAGCAGCTGCAGTGGGTGATGGACGCCTACTCGCTGGCCCTGGCCTCGGTGGTGCTCACCGCGGGGGCGGTCTCGGACCGTTACGGGCGTCGTAAGGTGTTCCTGCTCGGGATCGCGGTGCTCGCGGCGGGTTCCCTGATCGGGGCGCTCGCTCCTGACGCGAATGTCGTCATCGCTGGCCGGGCCCTCATGGGTGTCGGCGGTGCGATGTTCATGCCCGGCACCCTCTCGATCATCACCCATGTCTTCGACCGCGTCACCCGCCCGACCGCGATCGGTATCTGGGGTGCCGTGACATCCCTCGGGGTGATCGTCGGGCCGCTGATCTCCGGCGCCGTGCTGCAGATCTGGCACTGGCGCGGCATCTTCGTCCTGAACGTGGTGATGGCTGCTATCGCCTTCACGGGAGCGGCGGCGCTGGTTCCGGAATCGCGCGACCCGCACCCGCGCCGCCTGGACATCCTCGGGGCCGTTCTCGCCGGTGCCGGGTTACTCGGCGTCATCTACGCCGTCATCCACTCCTCCTCCGACGGCGTCACCAGTCCCGTGGTGCTGGCCGCGGCGGGCGTCGGGGCCGCGGCGCTGGTGCTGTTCTGGCTGCATTCGACCAGGGGAGAGGTGAGCATGTTCGACCTCGGGGTGGCGAGGAACCCGGCGTTTCTGGGGGCGGCCCTTGCCGCGGCGGTAACCATGTTCACGATGGCAGGCCTGCTGTTCATGATCACCCAGCAGTTCCAGCTCGTCGATGGCTTCGGGGTGCTTCTGGCCGGGGTCGCGGTGCTGCCAATGGCAGGTGGTGCCCTGGTCGCATCCCTGCTGGTCCCGCTGCTCGTGAAACGTCTCGAGGTGCGTACCGTCGTCCTGCTCGGCCTGGCGCTGATGGGTGCGGCCGCCGCCGCGTACGGCCTGGCGCAGCCCATCCGCGGCTACCTGCCGTCCCTGATCGTCCTGATCCTGCTCGGTATGGGCAACGGGGGCGTGATGGTCGTGTCCAACGACCTGCTCATGTCGTCGGGTCCCAAGAGCAGATCCGGGTTGATCTCCTCCATGAACGACACGGTCCAGGAGGTTGGAACCGCCCTCGGGATCGCTGTGCTGGGGGCCGTGTTGGCGAGCCAGTATGCCGAATCCCTTCGTCGTTCGATGCCCGGGGTGGCTGATGGCTCATTCACCGCAACCCTTTCCGACGCAGGGACGGATTCCTCGGTGCGGGAGGCGGCGTTGGCGGCTTTCGGGGATGCCTCCCGGATGGCGGGGCTGACGGCGGCCGGGGTCGTGGTGCTGGCCGTCATGGTGATCGCCTTCACTCTCAGAAAAGTGGTGGCTGCGAAGTCCGGAGAGGACGAGGAGGACTGAGTCCTTGAGCGACTAACCTGCTCCCCATGGCTCTGATTCACAACGATTGTCGAGGCTTGTGTGACTGGCGTGACGCAGGGGAGCTCCACGATGGGCTGCCGTTGTTTCGATGCAATGGTTGCCGTTCTGAGTGGACCCCTGCCGAACGTTGGACCCCGGTCAATGCTGACGGTGAGATGTCCGAGGGGGTACGGGCCGCAAGGGCCATGCCCAAGGTGTGCAGGGACCGATGAATCACAAAGGCCTGTTCAACTCTGCGAACAGGCCTCATGAAATGTGTCCGAGAGAGGACTTGAACCTCCACGCCCTGAAACGGGCACTAGCACCTCAAGCTAGCGCGTCTACCTATTCCGCCACCCGGACCCGGGCTGCCCCCACATCAGTGGGCGCGGGGAGAAACGATAGCAGCCGGTAGGCGGGAATCGCAACCATAACCGGGCTCAGTCTGCGGTCCGGAACTGGTTCGGACCGCCGGAGATGTCGTCGAGGGCCGTGATGATGGGCGGGACCAGCTGTTTGGTCTCGGCGTCGATGAGCTCTGCCAGGTGCTCCGGGGTCCTGGGGCCGACCAGGGCGCTCGCCACCTGGGGAGCGTCCCGGACCCACATCAACGCCACCTGTGCGGGGGTGAGCACCAGACCGTCGGCGGCCTTGGCGACGGCGTCAATTACGGCCCGGCTCCGTGGTTGGAGGTACGGCTCCAGGAACCAGCCGAAATGTTCGGATGCGGCCCGTGAATCCCTCGGGATTCCACGGCGGTATCGGCCTGTCAACGCGCCTCGGCCCATTGCCGACCACGCCAACAGGCCAAGGTTGTGGTACTGCGCGGCGCCGATCACCTCCACCTCAGCGCGGCGGGCCAGCAGCGAGTACTCCACCTGAACCGATGCCAGCTTCGTGCGTCCCGCCATCGCCTCCTGCCAGGTGGCGGCTGTCGCGGTCTGCCACCCCACGAAGTTGCTCACGCCGACGTAACGGGCCAAGCCGCGTGAGACGGCGGAATCGAGCGCGGACAGGGTTTCCTCGATGGGTGCCCCACCCCAGGCGTGCACCTGCCACAAGTCGTCGTGATCGGTGCGGAGCCTGCGCAGTGATCCCTCGAGGTCGTTCAGCAGTGCCGCGCGGGAGGTGTCGATGATCCTGCGTCCGTTCCGGATGATGAAACCAGCCTTGGTTGCGATGACCAAGGAGTCGCGCGGGATGCCCGTTGCCAACAGCTTCCCGATCATCTGTTCGGCCACCCCGCCGCCGTAGGCGGGGGCTGTGTCGATGAGGTTTCCGCCGTCCTCAACGAAGTCGTGGACCAGTTCCCGGACGACCGGCCACTCGACATCCCTTCCCCAGGCCATCGTTCCCAGACCGATCCTGGAGACGTGCAGCCCAGATCCGCCGAGTGCCCGATATTCCATTCGGGCAGTGTAAAGCGCGGCTTCCTTGGGATGCTTGAAGCACGCCGGTGAGCGATGGAGCTGCGACGATACCCACACCGAAGAAATCCGGACCATCCCGAGCCGCTGGTGCGTACGGGGGTGCGTCCCCGTAGGGTGGGGTGAATGATGTACGAATTTCCTCACCCTGACCGTGTGGTGGTCGGTGCCCTCGGGCCGGTGGGGGAACGGATCTTCGTCATCCAGGTCCGCCAAGGGGAGCACCTGGTTGCCGTCAGTGTGCGGCGGGAGGCAGCGCTGTCCATCGCGCGTCGCATCGATTCCTTGCTGCATGAGGCGACGGCCCTCGGATGGCTGGGTGAAGCACCAGAGGTCGAGCCAGAACTCGGACCGCTGGACGCCCCCGTCGACGTTCTGTTCAAAGTGGGGGCCATCGGCTGGGCTCTTGACACCAAGAGGGGGGCTATCCAGCTCGAGTTCTACCCGGACGACCAGGATGTGCAAGAGGTGGCGGCCATGATCCAGGTGTGGCTGTATCCCACTGTTGCCAGACAGTTCGCCGCGCGCGCCCGGATCATCGTCGCGACCGCCGATCCCAGCTGTCCGTTCTGCGCCCAGCCGGTGCACGCCGCTGGACACATCTGCCCCCGTAGCAACGGGTATCGTGCGCCACTGTTCTGACCCGATATTCCGCAGTTTCCGGTGTTGATTCCGGGAGGGGTGCCGAAAGGCAGTAGCTTTGTGGCATGTATTCGTGGGCTCCAGTCGAGATTCCCAGCATTCCAGCGTCACAGGACGTGCCCAGGCGGCTCAGGCTGCACGATTCCTCCTCAGCTCGGACCATTCCCGTCGGCCCCGCGGAAGGCGAGGCCCGGATATACGTGTGCGGAATCACCCCCTATGACGCCACGCATCTGGGGCACGCTAGCACCTACCTCACCTTCGACCTGGTGAACCGGGTCTGGCGGGACCTCGGCCTGAAAGTTAACTACGTCCAGAACGTCACGGATGTGGATGATCCGCTGTTGGAGCGTGCCGCCGCAACGGGTCAGGACTGGGAGGAACTGGCAGAGGACCAGACCGAACTGTTCCGCTCCGACATGACCGCTCTACGCATCATCCCGCCCGACCACTACGTTGGGGCCGTTGAATCCATCCCATGCGTGGTGGAACTGATCGAGAAGCTGTTGTCCACAGGGCTGGTCTATCAGGTGGAGGATCCCGAGCACCCCGACTGGTACTTCAACACGGCGGGCGCGCCTGGTTTCGGGGAGATCAGCCACTACGACGAGGAACGCATGCTCAAGATCTTCGCCGAACGCGGCGGGGACCCTGACAGGCCCGGGAAGCGGCACCCGTTGGACTGCCTACTGTGGCGTTTCGCACGTCCGGGTGAGCCGAGCTGGACCTCGGCGCTGGGTGATGGCCGACCTGGCTGGCACATCGAATGCACCGCCATCTCCCTGCATCATCTTGGCCCTTGCTTCGACGTGCAGGGCGGCGGAACCGATCTGGTCTTCCCGCACCACGAGATGTGTGCTGCCGAGGCGCGGGCCGTGACCGGGGTGCCGATGGCCGGGGCCTACGTCCACTCCGGAATGGTCGCCCTGGACGGCGAGAAGATGAGCAAGTCGAGGGGCAACCTGGAATTGGTGAGCAGGCTCAGGCAACGCGGGGCCGATCCCATGGCGATTCGGCTGGCGCTGCTCGGGCAGCACTACCGAAGCGACTGGGAATGGGATTCGCAGCTGCTGGAGCGAGCTACGAGGCGCCTCAGCGCGTGGCGCGCCCTTCGCAACATCCCGGCCACCCGGCCCACGGAAGAGATCATCGCCGAGATGCGGCGCGCCTTGCGCAATGACCTGGATGCGCCGTTGGCGCTCGACATTGTCGATGAATGGGCGGCGGCGAGCATTGAATCCGGCGGGAAGGAGACCGATGGGTACACCAAGATCTCCTCCGCCGTGGATGCGTTGCTCGGGGTGAAGTTGTGACCCACTAGGGTGTCGGTTCGTGAAGTCCTTTGAACAGCTCTTCGAACAGCTCCGAGAAACCGCCCGGAGCCGACCTGAGGGATCGTCGACAGTGGCGCGCCTGGACGCAGGGGTGCACCACATCGGCAAGAAAGTGGTGGAGGAGGCGGCCGAGGTGTGGATGGCCGCTGAACACGAGACAACCGACGACGCCGCGCTGGAGATCAGCCAGTTGCTGTACCACCTCCAGGTGATGATGATCGCGCTGGACCTGGACCTCGAAGATGTGTACCGGCACTTGTGAGCCGGGGGAGTGAAAATGCTGAAGATCGCCGTACCCAACAAAGGCTCCTTGGCTGAAAGGGCCACCGCCATGCTCCGGGCCGCCGGATACCGGCAGCGCACCGACCCCAAGGACCTGACCCTGGTGGACTCCGCTCACGATGTCGAGTTCTACTACCTGCGCCCCCGCGACATCGCCGTGTACGTGGGGGAAGGACACCTGGATGTCGGCATCACTGGCCGGGACATGCTCCTCGACTCGGGGGCCCGCGCCACGGAGGTCCTGTCTCTTGGGTTTGGTGGCAGTCGGTTCCGATTCGCGGCGCCATCCGACCGGTCCTATGACGTTGCAGACCTGGCGGGCAAGCGCATCGCGACCTCTTACCCCGGGCTTCTGGGACGCTGGCTGGAAGAACAGGGCATCGAGGCCAATCTCGTAAAGCTCGACGGCGCCGTGGAATCTGCCATCAGGTTGGGAGTGGCCGACGTGGTGGCCGATGTCGTCGACACCGGGACCACGCTTCGCAGAGCCGGGCTTCAGGTCTTCGGGGAATCCATCTGCACATCCGAGGCGATCCTCATCCGGCGCGACGAGGAAGTTGAACCGGAAGGACTTATTTCGTTGCGTACCCGGCTCGAATCGGTGCTGGTGGCGCAGAACTACTTGATGATGGACTACAACGTCGCGGAGACCGATCTTGAGGCCACGACAGCTCTGGCCTCCGGAGTGAACGGTCCGACGGTGTCCCGATTGGCTGAGCCCGGGTGGATGGCAGTGAGAGTTCTCGTGCCGCGGCGCGGAGCGCACCTGCTGATGGATCGGCTATTCGAGGCCGGGGCGCGAGGCATCATCCTGACCGAGCTGAGCGCGGTCAGACTCTGAACTGGTCCGGGCCGGGAAAGCCGGTCAGACTATCCCGCGTTTCTTCAGGAGCGCCTCGATCTCGTCGAGGTCGTCCTCGCCTGCCCCGGCGGCACCCTTCTGGGGAGCAGCCCCGGATTGCGGGCCTGGGTGGGAGGGCTGGCCAGTGTGCTGAGGACCTTTCCCGACCGCAGGCTTGGTCGTGGACTGCTTACCGACGGGACGTTTGCGTGTAGCGCCGTCGCCTCGTTCCTCACGTGGTTTCGGTCCCGGCAGGAACCGAGCCACGACAAGCAACAAGATTCCCAGGCCACCGATGCCGGCACCCCAGCTCATCGTGTTCGTCCACCCGGTGCGGTCCACCCAGGCGATCAGGCTCTCGATGCCGCTCACCAGTAGATCCGACATGCCCGTCAGGAAGAGCCCCAGTGGCAGCAGCGTGAAACCGATTCCGGCGAGCAGGGCCCGCGAGCTGCGACCGCGGGCAAACAAGCCAGCCGTGATGGCCACGATGACGGTCATGACTGCGATGGTGACAAACAGCGACGTACCCATGCGCTCAAGCATTCCACACGCCCTGCCGCGGCAGTGAACAGACTTGTAAAACCTGTGTCGCGGAGTTTAATGTTTTCCCGGCGGTGCGGTCCACGCCCCGCCGGGTTGGTGGCCTTCAACAAGGCGCAGGGGAATCCGGTCGAATCCCGGGACTGACGCGCAACGGTGGGTGGCCATCTCATGATGAGGTGGAACCACGAGTCCGAGCACCTGGCCAACCCTCGTGAGAGCCTCGCGCCCAGGTTCGACAGGAGTCCTGTGACCACGTCCATCACCCGCCCATACAGCCAGGTCAATGCCAAGGAATCGATGGTTGGTAAGACCGGGGAGAAAATTGATGTGAGGGAGCCCGGATCTTCCGGGCGAGGCGGCAGACGACGTGGCTCGTTGGCGATGCTGGCAGTTCTGCCGGTGCCGCTGCGGCTGGTTATCGTCACCCAGTTCGCCTTCAATGTCGGTTTCTACCTGGTGGTTCCCTTCATCGCGGCCCACCTTGCCAAGGATCTCCTACTCGCCGAGTGGATCATCGGCCTGTTGTTGGGACTGAGAACGTTCTCCCAGCAGGGCATGTTCTTCCTGGGAGGTGCGCTCGCTGACCGTTTCGGTATAAAAAACACCATTCTCGTCGGATGCATCATTCGTATTTGTGGATTCCTGACCCTTGCCGCCGCTGATGAAGTGTTCGGGGTGATGGTGGGTGTGATCCTGATCGGTTTCGCAGCAGCACTATTCTCGCCCGCGGTGGAATCGGCGATCGTCGCCTGGGCCGGTGATGTCGAGGCAGGCGACGCAACGGTTTCCCGGGAAGAGGTCATAGGGCTCGAGATGATGGCTTCCCAGCTGGGCTCTGTTGTCGGTCCCGTCCTGGGCGGTGTCCTCCTGGTCATCCCGTTCCGGTTGACCTGCCTGCTGGCTGCAGGTGTCTTTGCGGTCATCATGTTTGCCCAGGTCATCTGGTTGCCACGGAGAAGCCGCATCGGGCAGGCCACAAAGGTGCGGGAGTCCGTGGGGCATGTGCTGACCAACCGCAGATTCCTGACATTCGCGCTGATCCACTGTACCTGCCTGGTCGTCTACAACCAGTTCTACCTGGCCATCCCTGTGGAACTGGACCGAATCGGCGTCCCGGGGGCCGATTTCACCTGGTTGTTCGGCATGGCCGCTGTGCTCACCGTCACGCTGCAACTGCCCGTCACGCGCCTGGTCGCCCACTGGTCCACTGCCCGCATCCTGGGATGGGGATACGCCCTGATAGCTGCAGGGCTCCTGGGGGTGGCAGCGTTCGCTGCCCTGCCGCCCCTGCCCGGGGTGCTCGCCTTCCTACCCTCGGTGTTGTTCGTGATCGGACTCCACGTCGGGCAGGTCCTCGTCATGCCTGCTGCCCGGGGCATTGTCGCGGACTTGTCCGGAGGGCAAGGGCTGGGGACTCATCTCGGGATGCTTGCATCCGTCGGCGGTCTGGCCGTGCTGTTGGGGAGCACTGGAATTGGCCTCCTCCTGCCTTTGGCGGACACCCCGCAACTGCTCGCACCCGTGCCCTGGATTGTTCTGGCAGGCTTCCCCGTGGCCTCCTGCGTCGCTGCGGTTGTTTTCTGCCGGCGGGGCCTCCAATCTCCGAGGCAGCCCGAGAAGCCGGTGCGGCGTCTCGAGATGATGTGAGGAAATCGTTCAGGGCGGCCGACCGCTGAGTGACTCAGGATAAGTGTTCAAAAATTGAACCAATACTGCCGATGTGAACTTTTAGCCACCCCTTGTCGATAAACTGGCGGGATGGGAATCTTGAACGGACTGTTCGGCCGGGAGTCGACGACTGGCCACACAGCTGAGACCGGAGCTGAGGACAGCCCCGGATGGGAAGCCATCACGGAGGCCTGCGAACGGATCTACCCGGATCAGGTCGCTCCCTTTCACATCAGCACCTTGGTTCCCAGTTTCTTGAGCAATGACGATTCAGATGATCCGCTGGACGGCATCTCCGTCTACCGTGCGACGCAACCTCGCCCGCACTGGCACTACGTCACCTACGGGCTGAGTGATCTCTACGGTGAACAGGAAGGATCTGGGGATGGGGTGTCCGGATACGGTTTCGAGCTGACCTTCCGGCTCGTCGACGACGGGGCCTTGAAGGCCAAGGAGCCGCCTACCTGGCCGCTGAGTCTGCTTCAGAACCTGGCGCGCTATGTCTTTCGTACCGGAAACGGTTTCGCGCCCAATCATCACATCGATGCCAACGGCCCGATTTCCCTGGAGGAAGAAACCACTCAGACGGCGTTAGGTTTCATTGAGGACCCGGATTTGGGCAGTGTCGAGACCCCCAGTGGCTCCGTGCAGTTCGTGCAGCTTGTCGGGCTGACGGCCGAGGACCTCGATGACGTCAACAATTGGGACGCGGAGAAATTTTTCGCGCTCCTGACCGGTTCCCGGCCGAAAGGCATCACCGAGCTGCGAGGAGATCCGCTGCGAGCCGATCCGGAGATCGCGACACGGATCACGGAGGGGCGGAAGAAGGATGGATCGCAGATGGGGCAGGTCTTTATCGACGTGCTCAGGATCACAGCCGAGGCTGGCATGCCGATGCTGACTATAGGGGCCCGCGTCGCCGGGGTTCTGGGGGAGAGGCTCAACAGTCGCCTGCCGCACGGTCGCGAGTTCCTTCTTCACAGTCCCGATGCGGAACTGCTCTTTCTGCCTGGTGGTCGCACCGGGATTCAGCTGGGGGACAAGGAGGCCACCTTGACCCTCGATCCCGCTGATCTCTCCCGGCTGGCCGCCACTCTCAAGGCCCGTGCCGGTCAGTACATGGCGCCCGACGGGGTGATCTGGAACGTGGAAAGCACCGAGATCACCGACAGCGAGGGCAACGTGATCGAAACCATTGGCTGAGGAGCATTTGTTTCCCGGAAGTTGGCGAGGTATTGTTGCTGGCCGTTGACAGCGGCGCGGAAGCGTTCGCCCATGAAGCGGAGGCCTGACCTCCCACCCAGGTTGCAGCGGCGGCCGGGTCGGAACACACGCCATGGTGTGTCGTCAGGTCTTCGCGCGTGCGCGAAGGCCTTTTTCGTCGTTGAGGCCAGATAACGACAATCCTGGAGGAACTCATCAGCACTGAACCGCGGATCAACGAACGCATCCGAGTACCCGAAGTCCGGCTCGTGGGCCCGAAAGGCGAGCAGGTCGGCATCGTGCGTCTCGAGGACGCCCTTCGCCTCGCAGTTGAGAGCGACCTCGATCTCGTCGAGGTGGCGCCCCAGGCGCGCCCCCCGGTTGCAAAGCTGATGGATTACGGCAAGTTCAAGTACGAGGCCGCGCAGAAGGCGCGGGATGCCCGTCGGAACCAGTCGAACACCATCACCAAGGAAATGAAGCTTCGTCTCAAGATCGACAACCACGATTACGAGACCAAGAAGGGCCATGTCGTCCGGTTCCTGAAAGCCGGTGACAAGGTGAAGATCACCATCATGTTCCGTGGGCGCGAGCAGTCCCGTCCAGAACTGGGCATCGACCTGCTGAAACGGCTCGCCGACGACGTCGCCGAGCACGGTTTCGTCGAATCCGCGCCCAGGCAGGACGGTCGGAACATGCTGATGGTCCTCGGCCCCACCAAGAAGAAGACCGAGGCCCGGGCCGAACAGGCCGAGGAACGGGACCGTCGCATGGAGCAGCGCCGGGCGAACGCCGAGGCGGAGAAGGCCGAGGAGGCCCGGCTCAGGGCCGCAGCCCGGCCGTCCAGGAAGAAGCGCGGTCCCGCCGACAACATGGACCCCGACATCGAGCTGTGACGCGGGCCATTCACCAATCAGAAAGCGAGCCAACCATGCCGAAGATGAAATCGCATTCGGGAACCAAGAAACGTGTCAAGGTGACCGGATCGGGCAAACTGATGCACCGTCAGGCGAACCTGGGGCACCTCAACGCCCACAAATCCTCCAAGCGGCTGCGTCGCCTCAAGGGCAACACCGAGATGGCCGGCTCCGACCTCAAGCAGGCCAAGGCGCTCCTCGCCGGCCACTCAGGCCGCTGAGCCCACCCGAATCCCAGTACACCCGTGGGCCGGGAGTGACCGGCCGAAGAGCAAGGAGTAACCATGGCACGCGTCAAGCGTTCTGTGAATGCGAAGAAGAAGCGCCGCGAAGTGCTGGAGCTTGCCTCCGGCTACCGTGGGCAGCGCTCACGTTTGTACCGCAAGGCGAAGGAGCAGATCCTCCACTCCGCCACCTACGCCTACCGTGACCGCAGGGCCAGGAAGGGCGATTTCCGTGCCCTGTGGATCCAGCGCATCAACGCAGCCGCCCGTGCGGAGGGCCTGACCTACAACCGTTTCATCAACGGCCTGAAGAACGCCGGAGTGGAGGTGGATCGCAAGATCCTCGCCGACTTGGCCGTCACCGACGCCGAGGCGTTCAACGCCCTGGTCGCAGTCGCCCGCGAGAACCAGACCCCGGCTGCCGCCTGAGCGTGGCTCCGGAACACAACTCGAACGCAGCACGTGAGCTTCCCGGCTCCGTGCTGCGTTCAGTTCGTCGACTGAGGAACCGGCGCGGTCGCGAACTGGCGGGGGAGTTTCTTGCCGAAGGCCGCCAGGCGGTGCGGGAAGCGCTTGCCACGGACGGCCTCGTCACGGGTGTGATCGTCGCTGATCCTGAGCGCCATGCCGATCTCGTTGAAGATCTTGATATTCCCGTGTGGTGGGGTTCTGAGGCGGTTGTACGGCAGTTGTCCGACACGGTCACCCCGCAAGGGGTTGTTGCGGTGTGCCGGCAGCCCCGGTTCGGTTGGGAGGACGTTGAAGATGCGCGCCTACTGGTGATCTGTGCCCAGGTCCGTGATCCGGGGAACGCGGGAACCGTGATCCGCTGTGCCGATGCCTTCGGGGCTGATGGTGTCATTCTCACCTCGGGATCGGTGGAGGTGTGGAACCCCAAAACGGTGCGCTCATCAGTGGGATCGCTGTTCCACCTTCCGATCCTCACCGGAATCGACCTTGCTGAGGCTGTTTCCCGTGTGCGCTCCCGGGGCATGCAGGTGCTCGCGGCCGACGGCGATGGTGAACCACTGGACCTGCTCGCTGCCTCCGGTGGTTTGGCGAAACCGTCGGCCTGGTTGATGGGCAACGAAGCCTGGGGGCTGCCTGCTGTGGACGCGGCCTTGGCCGACCGGATGGTCGCCGTCCCGATGTGGGGTGCGGCAGAGAGCCTCAACCTGTCCTCAGCTGCAGCCATCTGCCTGTATCAGACGGCTTCTGCCCAGCGCCGTAAGAACTGATCCGGTCCTCCCACCAGTTCTCACCGCACGGCTCACAGCAACTTCTCCAGGCGGCTCGGCTGGGCAGGAATCGCTGTTCTGCTTGCCCAGGACCCTTTGGGCAACGCTTCAGGATCGAGCATTCCCGCCCAATTCGTGCAGGCCAGTTCCCGCCCTTTGTCTGTTCGAGCTGGCACCCACCGCGGCGAAGACGTTGGAGTTGCCGTCCACTGACCGGACCCAGCAGGGCTGTGGGCAGTCATCCCTTGGGCTCATCATCGCGAAGGAGGAGAACGTGGCCCCGGTGATGGTCGCGCGTCTGGGGCAGCTGCCCGATGACCTTCCCACAGCGTGGCGGGACAATACGGCGAATGATCTGAAGGAACTGAAGGGCCAGCGGCGAATCGTCTCGGACAGCTCATCGGCGTGGCTGTTAACGCGCGGGGAAGTTTCCTGCCAGGGCATCAGGCGGTGCGATTGTTCCTGTCACTAGACGGTCTTCTAGACTCGGCTGCTGTAATTGGAAGGGGAAATCCATGGCAGGCCCTAATGACAATGCGAGTCCACAGCAGACAGTGGCTCTTGATGCGGCTTCCGTCGAGGAATACGTGAACTCTGCCTTGGCCGCTGTCGCGGCGGCCACCAGCACGACCGAGCTGAAGCAGGTACGCATCGATCACACGGGTGAGCGTTCCCCGCTTGCCCTGGCCAATCGAGGAATCGGCGCGCTGCCGCAGACAGAGCGCAAAGAAGCAGGGAGTCGTGTCGGTAGGGCGCGAGGTCAGGCCAACCAGGCCCTCGCGGAGCGGCAGAAGGAGCTGGCTGCCGAGGAGTTGACTCGGGCCCTCGTCGCTGAGCGTGTTGACATGACCCTGCCAGTGGTGCTGGCTCCTCGAGGTGCCCTGCACCCGATCACGACCCTGATTGACGATATGTGTGATGTGTTTGTCGCCATGGGCTGGGAGGTGGCCGAGGGTCCTGAACTGGAGGCAGAGTGGTACAACTTCGACGCTCTCAATCTGGGTGTGGACCATCCTGCTCGCGGTGAACAAGATACCCTCTGGATGGAACCCGCGACTGCCGGCAAGCTGCTGCGCACCCAGACTTCCCCCGTGCAGGTTCGCGCCATGCTGGAACGCGACCTGCCCCTCTACATCGTCAGTCCCGGCAAGGTGTTCCGCGCCGACGAGTACGACGCCACTCACTTGCCGGTCTTCCACCAGCTCGAGGGGCTCGTGGTGGACAAGGGAATCTCCATGGCCGATCTGCGCGGTGTCCTCGATCACTTCGCCCGAGCCATGTTCGGTGATGTCACCACGCGGATGCGCCCCCACTACTTCCCGTTCACCGAGCCCTCGGCTGAGGTCGACATCCAGTGCGTCGTCTGCCATGGCGAATCCGTCGGCAACCCCGATCGTCCCTGCAGAACCTGTCGTTCCGAGGGGTGGATCGAATGGTGCGGCTGCGGGGTCGTCAACCCGCGGGTGTTGCGGGCCTGTGGGATCGATTCCGAGACCTATTCCGGTTTCGCTTTCGGCATGGGAGTTGACCGTACCGTCATGTTCCGCACCGGGGCTCCCGACCTGCGTGACTTCGTCGAAGGTGATGTTCGTTTCTCCCTTCTTGCTGATGGAGGTGTCCGATGAAAGCCCCGATCTCGTGGCTGCGTGAGCTGGTAAGCCTGCCCGAAGAGGCCGGAACCAAGGAGATCGCCAACGCCTTCACCCGCCTCGGGTTGACCGTCGAGCACATTGAGTCGACCGGCTCGCAGGTGACGGGTCCGCTCGTGATCGGTCGTGTCCTCAGCTTCACCGAGGAACCGCAGAAGAACGGCAAGACCATCCGGTACTGCCGCGTTGACGTCGGGTCCCACAACGACCCCGCCGACGAGCACCACCCTGCATCCCGGGGCATCGTGTGCGGCGCCTCGAACTTCGCCGTTGACGACCTCGTGGTCGTGGCGCTTCCCGGAGCTGTTCTTCCGGGTGACTTCCAGATCTCCGCTCGTAAGACCTACGGGCACATCTCCGACGGCATGATCTGCGCCGAGGACGAGATCGGTCTTGGTGAGGATCACACCGGGATCATCGTGCTCCCCGAGTCGTCGGGGCTGCACTCCGGAGATGACGCTCTGGCAGCGTTGTGGACGCGCGACGAGGTGCTGGACATCGATGTGACCCCTGATCTGTCCCACGGCCTGTCATTGCGGGGACTGGGCCGTGAACTTGCGGTTGTCCACGGGGTTCCGTTCAGTGACCCCTACGACCTGCCGCTGCCCGCCCCGATTTCGGACGGCTATCCCGTTGTCCTGGAGTCGGATCGCTGCAGTGTGTTCGTCGCCTTCACGATTGAGGGCTTCGATCCGGCTGCCCCGACACCCAGGTTCATGGCGGACCGGTTGCGGGCCTGCGGGGTGCGTTCCATTTCCCTTCCGGTGGACGTCACCAACTACGTGATGCTTGAGTCCGGGCAGCCGCTGCACGCCTACGACGCCGCCAAACTGCAGGGACCGATCCGGGTGCGGCTCGCCACCGAGGGGGAGAAGATCACCACCCTCGACGGCATCCGCCGCACTCTCTCCACCGATGACTTGCTGATCACCGATGACTCCGGTCCGATCGGAATCGCCGGTGTCATGGGAGGGGAAACTACCGAGGTTTCTGCCGAGACCACGGCCATCGTGTTGGAGGCCGCAGCATTCACCCCGGCCAGTGTCTCCCACACCTTCCGGCGGCACGGATTGCCATCAGAGGCGTCCAAACGTTTTGAACGCACCGTCGACCCGGGGCTCGCCTACGCTGCTGCCCGCCGCGCCGCCGAGCTGCTCGTGGAACACGGTGGTGGTCAGGTCCGCGGTGACGTCACGGTCGTCGGGCAGGCCCCGGCGCAGGCCAGGATCGATCTGCGAGCCGGACTGATCTGCGCGATTCTGGGCGCCGAGGTGGAGCTCGAGGAGATCCTCCGCGTGCTGGAGGCCGGCGGTTGCCGGGTGACCGCCCTCGGTGACTCCCTGACCGTCGAAGTCCCGACCTGGCGTCCCGATCTGCGCGACCCCTACGACATCGTCGAGGAAGTTGGACGCAAAATCGGCTACCACCGCATCGGGAGCCGCCTCCCGGTCGCTCCCGCTGGCAGGGGGTTGACGAGGGCCCAGCGCGCCCGCCGTGCCGCTATGCGGGCCGCTGCTGCAACCGGTTTCACCGAGGTACTCAGCCTGCCGTTCGTCTCCGAATCGGACCTGGACAGGATGGGTCTGGTCGCTGAGGACCCGCGGCGGGCCGTGGTGCGACTGGCCAACCCGCTCGCTGAGACCAGCCCCTACCTGCGCACCACGCTGCTCCCGGGCCTGTTCGCTGCGGTGGCCAGGAACACCTCCCGCTCCCTCACGGACCTGGCGATCTTCGAACGCGGCCTGGTCTACCTTGACGGGAACACCCCCGCGGCTCCGCGCCCCGGGGTGGAGGGACGTCCCAGTGACGAGGAGATCGCCGCCCTGCAGGCCGCCCTTCCGGAGCAGCCCGAGCTGCTGGCCGGCGTGGTGACCGGGGCGTGGCGACCAGCCGGCTGGGACACCCCGGCAGTGGCCGCCGACTGGCGCCACGTCGTCGCGCTCGCCGAAGCCGTGGCCCGGGCCACCGGGCACGCGCTCGAACGCCGCAACGCGGAAGCCGCGCCCTGGCATCCCGGTCGCTGTGCCGAGCTCCTACTCGCGGAACGAACAATCGGGTACGCCGGTGAACTGCACCCCGAAGTGGTCCGGGCGTTCGGGTTGCCCTCCCGGACCTGCGCAGTGGAACTCGAGCTGGGGGTCCTGCTGGAGGCCGAAGCGGGAATCCCCCGCATCGGGTTGCTTACGGGTTTCCCCCTCGCCAAGGAGGACGTCGCCCTGATTGTTGACGAGAACACACCTGCGGAGGGCGTGCGGAAGGCTCTCGTTGAGGGGGCGGGTGAGCTGTTGGAGAGCGTCACCCTGTTTGACGTCTACCATGGAGATCAAGTGCCTGAGGGGAGGAAGTCCCTGGCCTTCGGACTGCGATTCCGGGGCGACCGGACACTGACCGACGCCGAGGCGGCGGCGGCTCGTGATGCGGCGGTCGCGGTAGCGGTCGAGCGGTTTGGCGCCACGCAACGAACCTGACCCGACGTGAAGGAGGAAAGATGACCACCTCGCCGCAGCCTGCTGGAGGGTGCCCGGTTCGGCGTGAAGCGGGATATCTGAGGGTGGTGGGTCATTCGGAGGTGGTCACAGTCGTGACCGACCCCGAGACCTTCTCGAGTGGGGTCTCCCGTTTCCTGCAGGTTCCAAACGGTCTCGACGGTGAGGAACACGCCGCCTTTCGCGCCGTGATTGACAGGTTCTTCACCACCGAGGCGCTCGCCGAGCTGGAACCACGCCTGCGGGACGTGGCCCGCCGGATCGTGGCGGGACTTCCCCGCGGCGAGGTGACCGACGTGGTCGGGGGCATGGGTACCCGCTATGCGGTCCAGGCGATGCTTGCCTGGCTGGGCTGGGAACCTGACCTGGAGGAGGAACTTGTCGAATGGGTCGCCGACAATGCAGCCGCGACCCGTTCCGGTGAGATCGAACGCACCCGCGCCGTCGCGGAACACTTCGACGAGATCATCGTCGGCGTTCTCCGGCCTCGCCTGGAGCGTCTCGATGAACCCGCCCGGGATGTCACCGACCAGCCGTTGCGGCAGCAGGTGCAGGGGCGAGGTCTCCAACACCCCGAGCTGGTCTCGATCTTGCGGAACTGGACTGGAGGCGACCTCGGATCGCTCGCCCTGTGCATCGGGGTGATCATCCATCAATTGGCGGCGTTTCCCGCGTTGCTTCGGGATCTGCGCAGTCGGCTGGGCGACGCCGAGGCGACCAACCGTGCCATCGACGAGTTCCTGCGCATCGACGACCCCTTCGTCTCCAATCGGCGGATCACCACCCGCGAGACCGAACTGGCGGGAGCGAGCATCGAGGCCGGGCAGCGGCTCGTGGTGGACTGGACCCGCGCCAACCGTGACCCTGCGGTGTTCCCGGATCCCGACGCCTTCCGGCCCGAGGAGAACGCCCCCGAGAACCTCGTCTACGGAAGGGGTCCGCACGTCTGCCCGGGACGCGGGCTGGCGACCCTGGAGCTGCGTGTGCTGCTGGAGGAACTCCTGGCAGTGATCTCCGGGATCGAGCTGCCGGAGGAACCACGGGCGGTCCGGGCCGAGTTCCCGCTAGGGGGCTGGGCCAGCTGCCCCGTGGTCCTCCGCTGAGGTTCGTGCAGGCTCGCCCGGTTAGTTCTCGGCTGTGGTGGTCGTCAGCTCACCTTTCCTGAAGTTGGTCACCAGAGCCACCGCCTCGTCGAACTCAGCTTTCACGCCCGGAGCCATATCAGTGCTCAGGGAAACGACGATGGTCACGATCAGGTTTGCCACGAACCCGGGAAGCAACTCGTAGAGGTCGAAAATGCCCCCGGACAGGTTCGCCCAGACCGCCGCCACGACAGCACCGGTCGTCATGCCCGCCAGCGCGCCCCAGCGGGTTAGCCGTCGCCAGAAGAGGGCCAGCAGTACCACGGGCCCAAAGGAGGCCCCGAAACCGGCCCAGGCGAACGAGACCAGGTTGAGAATGCTGTCGTTTGCCTGCCACGCCATGATGGCTGCGACCACGGAGACCAGCATCACCGCCACCCGGCCCAGTAGGACGGAGCGTTTCTCACCCAGCTCCCTGCGGTTGAAGGCGTGATAGAGATCCTCCACGAGGGCGGAGGAGGAGACCAGCAGCTGGGAGCTGATGGTGGACATGATCGCGGCAAGGATCGCCGCTAGCATGAAACCAGCGACGAACGGGTGGAACAGCAACTGACCCAGCGCGATGAACACGGTCTCACGATCGGGCAGCTGCCCGGTGTCGCGGCGGTAGGTGGCGATTCCGATCAGCGCGGTGGCTGCGGCGCCTAGGCAGGCCAGCGCCATCCATCCGATGCCGATGCGTCGTCCCGCCTTCGCCTGTTGTGGGGTCTCCAGGGCCATGAACCGCACGATGATGTGCGGCTGCCCGAAATACCCGAGTCCCCAAGCAGCGGCCGAGACGATGCTCATCAGTGAGGTGGAGGCGCCCCATAGAACCCATGTGTTCGTTTTGGATTCTGTGTCGACCTCGTTGATGATCGATATGAGAGGTTCGATACCGCCGAGATTGAGAAGGCCGGCCACCGGGACCGCTACCAGGGCGGTCACCATCATGAGTCCCTGTACCACGTCGGTGTAGGCGACCGCGAGGAAGCCGCCGACCAAGGTGTAGAGCACTGTGATGCCTGCCACCAGGATCATGCCCAGGCGGTAGTCCGTCCCGAAGGAGGCCTCGAAGAACCTGCCGCCCGCCACCATGCCGCTGGAGACGTAGAAGGTGAAGAACACCAGGATGATTACGCCCGCGCCGATCTGGATCAGCCGTGAGCTGTCGTGCAGTCGGGCGCTTAGGAAGGTGGGGATGGTCAGTGAGTTGTTCGCCACCTCCGTGTAGGTTCGTAGCCGCGGTGCGGTGTATTTCCAGTTCAGCCAGGCGCCCACGGTCAACCCTATGGGGAGCCACATCGCGGACATTCCCGACAGGTAGAAGGCGCCGGGAAGGCCCATGAGTAGCCAGCCGGACATGTCAGAGGCGCCGGCGGACAGGGCTGTGGAGAGAGGACCGAGGTTTCTCCCGGCCAGCATGTAGTCATCCATGTCGTCGGTGCGTTGATAGGCCCAGAGACCTATCACGATCATCGCGACGAAGTAGATGACCATCGAGATTGCCTGATAGGTCTGCGCGTTCATCGGTACCTCCGTTCGAAGAAGCACCCCAACCTAATCGACTCGGAGGTCATCGTGGTGGGGATTCCGAATACCGGCTGTACCATTCACACCGTGCTGACCAGAGGGCGGATAGTCGAAGCGGGACTGCGGATCCTGGATTCCTGGGGGCTCGGGGATCTCTCCATGCGGCGCATCGCTGACGAACTCGGAGTCAAGGCCGGGGCCTTGTACTATCACATGCCGAACAAACAATCACTGCTGGCCGGGATCGCCGACGTGATACTGGCCCCCGTCGTCATTCCTGATTCGAGGGCAACAGGGGAGTGGTTGAGGAGTTGGTCCCACAACCTGCGGGGGGCGCTGCTGGCCCACCGCGACGGCGCTGAGCTGGTTGCCTCGACGACAGCGCTGGGCATGGGCACCGTGGACGCGACCGCTGCGGCCCGCGGCCTGCTGGCTGAGCGGAACTGTTCCGAACCGGCGGCCACGGCGACCGCTTTCCTGCACTTCATCCTGGGCCATGTCATGTCGGAACAGACCCGCACCCAGCTGGTCGCCCTGGGGGTCCTCGAAACCTTTGACGCGGAAGCCTCCAGGGCAGATTTCAGCCACGGTGTGGAGCTGCTGGTTCGTGGGATCTCGTGTTGTGATCCACGCGTGACCACGCAATGACGCTGGTTCCCAACCATAGGGGCTGGCGAACCGCACAGGTTTCCGTGACTCCCCGTGGCCTTAGGCTGGGACCACGTTGACGAGCTTCGGGGCCTTGACGATCACCTTGCGCACGCCGTTGGGGATCTCCTTGACGATGCGTGGATGGGCCAGGGCCAGTTCGCGCAGCTCATCCTCGGTGATCGAGGTGGGCACCTCCAGCTGGGCGCGCAGTTTGCCACGAACCTGCACGACGGCAGTGATGGTGTCTTCTGTCACCAGCTCGGGATCCGCCACGGGGAAGGGCTCGTGGGCCAGCGACTGCTCGTGTCCCAGCCGGTGCCCCAGCTCCTCCGCGATGTGCGGGGCCAGGGGGGCGACCATCAGCACCAGCGGTTCCACCGCGGCCCTGGGCACCACCTTGAGGGCGGTCAGGACGGTGTTGTATTCCGTGAGCCGTGCGATGGCGGTGTTGAACGACAACCCCTCGTAGTCTTTGGTGACGGCGTCGATGGTTTTGTGCAGGGCATGGAGGGTGTCGTCGTCGATATCGGTATCACGGGTGACCAGATCGCCCGTCTCCTCGTCGACGACGTTGCGCCACAGCCGCTGCAGGAATCGCTGCGACCCGACCACGGCGCGGGTCTCCCACGGCTTCGACTGGGCCAGCGGGCCCATACCCATTTCGTAGAGGCGGAAGGTGTCAGCGCCGTAGGCCTCGTACATCTCGTCCGGGGAGACGACGTTCTTCAGCGACTTGCCCATCTTCCCGTACTCGCGTTTGACCGGCTGGCCCTGCCAGGTCCAGGTCGCTTTCTCGCCCTCCCCGTGTGCCTCCGTCTCGGCGGCGGGCACGGTCTGGCCGCGGGAATCGCGGTAGGCGTAGGCCTGGATGTAGCCCTGGTTGAACAAGCGGCGGAACGGCTCGGCGGATGAGACGTGTCCCAGATCGAACAGCACCTTGTGCCAGAACCGTGCGTAGAGCAGGTGCAGCACGGCGTGTTCGACCCCACCGACGTACAGGTCCACCCCGCCGACATCACCCTCACCGCGAGGTCCCATCCAGTAGCGTTCCACTTCCTCGCCGACGAAGCGGTCGTGGTTGGCGGGGTCCAGGTAGCGCATCTCATACCAACAGGAGCCGGCCCACTGCGGCATCACGTTCAGTTCGCGACGGTAGACCTTTGTGCCGTCGCCCAGGTCCACTTCGACGCTGGCCCAGACGGTGGCGCGGGCCAGCGGCGGTACCGGATCGGAGTTCCGGTCCTCCGGGTCCAGGGCCTTCGGGGAATAGTCGGTGACCTCGGGCAGCTCGATGGGCAGCATCTCTTCGGGCAGTGCGATGGGCATGCCGGTCTCGTCATAGACGATCGGGAAGGGCTCGCCCCAGTAACGCTGGCGGCTGAACAGCCAGTCCCGCAGCCGGTAGTTCACGGTGGCCTCGCCTAGTCCCTTGGCCTCCAACCACTCGGTGATGGCGGTTTTGGCGTCGGCGACGGTCATGCCGTTCAGGGAGATCTCGGAGTTGGCGGAGTTGATCACCTCACCGTCACCCGTCCACGCTGAAGCGCCGTCATGGTCGGATTCGGGGATCACGGTTTCGACGATCGGCAGGTTGTGAGCTTTGGCGAACTCCCAGTCGCGCTGGTCACCCGAGGGGACCGCCATGACCGCCCCCGTGCCGTAACCCAGGGTGACGTAATCGGCGATCAAGATCGGGATGCGCTGGCCGTTGACGGGGTTGACGGCGAAGCGCCCGGTGAACAGGCCCGTCTTCTCTTTGTCCTCGATGCGGTGGTCCGCATCGGTTTTGCGTTCCGCCTCAGCGCGGTAGGCAGCGACCGCCTCGGCAGGGGAGGCGTGGCCTCCGGTCCAGGCGGGGTCGGTGCCCTCAGGCCACTCGAAGGCAGCGCCGTCGGCCAGGTGGTGTTCGGGTGCCAACACCATGAAGGTGGCGCCGAACAAGGTGTCCGGGCGGGTAGTGAACACCTCGATCTGCTCGCCGCTGGTGGCCTCGGTGAAGAACACCTGGGCCCCCTCGGAGCGCCCGATCCAGTTGCGTTGCATGGCCTTGACCTTGTCGGGCCAGTCCAGCTTGTCAAGGTCCGCCAGGAGGCGTTCCGCGTAGGCGGTGATGCGCAGCATCCATTGGCTCATGTTGCGTTTGAACACCGGGAAGTTGCCAATCTCAGAACGTCCCTCGTTGGTGACTTCCTCATTAGCCAGCACAGTACCCAGGCCCGGGCACCAGTTCACGGGCGCATCGGACAGGTAAGCCAGCCGGTGCGAGTCGATGATTCGGCGCTGCTCCTGCGCTGACAGCTCTCCCCACGGTTGTCCTGAGGGGGTGGAGCGCTTCCCGGATGTGAACTCCTCGAGCAGCTCGTCGATGTGGCGGGCCTTGTTCGCTTTCTCATCGAACCAGGCATTGAAGATCTGCAGGAAGATCCACTGGGTCCAGCGATAGAACTCGACATCGATGGTCGCCACGCTGCGGCGGGGATCGTGGGCCAGGCCCAGGCGCCGTAGCTGGCGGCGCATGATGGCGATGTTGTGCTCGGTGGTGACCCGGGGATGCTGCCCCGACTGCACCGCATACTGCTCAGCAGGCAGACCGAAGGCGTCATAGCCGAGGGCATGCAGCACGTTGCGACCTTTCATACGGTTGAAACGCGCGAAGGTGTCGGTGGCGATGTAGCCGAGGGGATGCCCGACGTGCAGGCCTGCGCCGCTCGGGTAGGGAAACATGTCAAGGACGAAGAGCTTCTCGCCGAGGGAATCGACCTTCTCGGGCTCGGCCCAGGGCCCGGCAGGATTCGGGGCATGGAACGTGCCCTCGGTCTCCCAGCGATCCTGCCAGTGCGCCTCGATCTCACCGGTCAGCTTTGCGGTGTACCGGTACGACGGCTCGCTCATCAGCGTTTCTCCTTACAACATGCAACTGCGGGATCGAGACTATCCCGCTGCGGCCTGCCCGGTCGACTGGGCCCGAGAAAAGTTGGAATACTTATTCCTTTCTATGGCATACTTGCCGCTATGAGTTTCAAGGTTGCCGTCGCAGGATGCACGGGATACGCGGGAGGCGAGGTGCTGCGACTGCTCCTGCAACACCCCGAGGCTGAGATTGGTGCCCTGGCGGGCAACTCATCAGTGGGCGACCGGCTGCGAGACCACCAGCCCCACCTGGCACCCCTCGCTGACCGGGAAATAGTCGCCACTACCGCCGAGAATCTCGCCGGCCACGATGTCGTCTTCCTGGCCCTGCCTCACGGGGCGAGCGCCGGGATCGTCGGGATGCTCGGAGCGGAGACGCTGGTCATCGATGCCGGGGCCGATTTCCGGTTGCGCGATCCCGGGCAGTGGAGGCGTTTCTACGGAAGTGAGCATGCGGGCACCTGGCCCTACGGTCTGCCCGAGCTGCCCGGCTGTCGAGATGCTCTGCGCGACACCGGACGGATAGCGGTGCCCGGCTGCTACCCAACGGCGGCCACACTTGCTCTGTTCCCTGCCGCTCAGGCAGGTCTGATCGATCCCGCGGGAATCGTCATCGTCGCCGCCTCTGGGACATCCGGGGCGGGGAAGGCCGCCAAACCGCATCTCCTCGGCTCGGAGGTCATGGGTAGCGCCTCGGTCTACGGGGTCGGCGGGGTGCACCGGCACATTCCCGAGATCATCCAGAATCTCTCCTCGGTGACAGGTGAACGGGTCGGTGTCTCGTTCACCCCCATGTTGGTGCCGATGCCCCGGGGCATCCTCGCGACCTGCTCCGCCCCCAGGGTCGGTGACGTCGTGGAAGACGAGGTGCGGAGATCCTACGAGGCTGCCTATGCGGACGAACCATTCGTCGACCTGCTGCCCGAAGGTGTGTGGCCCACGACCGCGGGTGTCCTCGGGGCCAACCGGGTCACGGTGCAGGTCGCCGTCGATGAGGCAGCGGACCGGGTCGTGGTGGTTTCGGCCATCGACAACCTCACCAAGGGCACCGCCGGCGGTGCCGTCCAGTCCATGAACATCGCCCTCGGTCTCGACGAGACTACCGGCCTGAGCATGATCGGAGTGGCACCGTGAGCGTCACGACCCCCACAGGATTCGCCGCCGCTGGAGTCGCAGCCGGCATCAAGAGTGGCGAACGCCTCGACCTGGCCGTCGTTTCCAACCTCGGGCCACGGTTTGCCGCGGCCGGAGTGTTCACCCGCAATCGGGTGTTCGCCGCGCCCGTCGACTGGTCCCGGCGGGCCCTCGCCGATGGCCAGCTGCGCGCGGTGGTCCTGAACTCCGGCGGGGCGAATGCCTGCACCGGTCGGTCGGGATTCGAGGACGCTCGGGTCATGGCCGAGAAAACGGCTGCCGGCCTCGGTGTGGCTGCGGGGGATGTTGCCGTCTGCTCCACCGGGCTGATCGGTGTCCGGCTACCCGTGCCGGAGGTCGTATCGGGCATCGAACAGGCCTGCTCGCGGCTGTCCCGGGACGGGGGAGATGATGCCGCGACCGCGATCATGACCACTGACACCGTCAGTAAGCAGGCCGTTCACCACGGCGAGGGCTGGAGCATCGGAGGCATGGCCAAGGGGGCCGGGATGCTCGCGCCCGGACTTGCGACGATGCTCGTGGGGCTGACCACCGATGCCGACCTGGAAGCACCGGCTCTGGATGCGGCACTCCGCGAGGCGAGCCGCGTCAGTTTCGACAGGGCCGACGCGGACGGCTGCATGTCCACCAACGACACCGTGCTGTTGCTCGCTTCTGGGGCCAGCGGTGTCACGCCGGATGCGCGGGAGTTCACCGCTGCGCTGAGCGAACTCTGCCAAGATCTCGCATGCCAGCTGATTGCCGACGCCGAGGGTGCTAGGCACGAGATAGCCCTTGAGGTCGTCGGCGCCGCATCCGAGCGTGACGCGGAGACGGTGGGCCGTGAGGTGGCGCGCAGCAACCTGTTCAAGTGTGCGATCTTCGGGGGCGACCCGAACTGGGGGCGCGTGCTGTCAGCCATTGGTGTCACCGACGCCGTTTTTGAAGCCGACCGGCTGGACGTCTTCTTCAACGGCATCCAGGTCTGCCGCGATGGCGGGATCGGTGACCCTCGCGAACTGGTCGACCTGTCCGGTCGCAGGGTCCACGTCCTGATCGATCTGCACGCGGGTGATGCGACGGCCACCATCCTCACCACCGACCTCACGTACGAATACGTGAAGGAGAATGCGGAGTACTCCTCATGACCCCTCGATACACCCATCCCGACCACAACCTGCTTCTGACTAAGGCCAATACCCTCATCGAGGCCCTGCCATGGATCGGGCAATTCGCGGGCGAGACCGTCGTCGTCAAATACGGCGGAAACGCCATGATCGACGACGACCTCAAACGCGCCTTCGCCGAAGACATCGTGTTCCTGCGCCGCGTCGGCCTGAAACCGGTGGTCGTTCACGGCGGCGGACCCCAGATCAGTTCCATGTTGGAGCGGCTCAGCATCACCTCGGAGTTCCGCGGCGGTCTCAGAGTGACAACGTCCGAAGCCATGGAGGTGGTGCGCATGGTGCTGGTGGGACAGGTCGGCAGGGAACTGGTGGGCCTCATCAACGCCCACGCGCCATTCGCCGTTGGCTTATCTGGTGAGGACGGCGGACTGCTGCGGGCGCGGCGCCGTGGTCTGGTCGAGGACGGAGAGGAGATCGACCTGGGTTTTGTCGGTGACGTCGATTCCGTCGATTCCTCCGCGCTGCTCGACCTGATCGAGGCGGGCCGCATTCCGGTGGTCGCAACCGTCGCGCCCGGACCTGATGGTCAGATCTACAACGTCAATGCTGACACCGCAGCCTCGGCCCTGGCCATTGCGCTCGGGGCAAAACGCCTAGTCATGCTCACCGACGTGGCGGGGCTGTACGCGAACTATCCCGACGAGTCTACCATCATCTCCTCCATCACTCCCGAGGAGGTGCGCCAGTTGATGCCCGGCCTCACTTCGGGGATGGTCCCGAAGATGGAGGCGTGCGCGCGGGCCGTGGAGGGCGGGGTGCGCTCCGCCACCATCATCGACGGCCGCGTGCCGCACTGCCTGCTGCTGGAGATCTTCACCG
>JABCNW020000209.1 GCA_013333945.2 Propionibacterium sp. | reverse complement strand
CTGCTGACGGAGGACCGCAAGCTGAACGGCATCATGGGGGTGCTGTCGGTGCGCGACAACATCACGGCCGCGGCCCTGCCGCGTTACAGCCCCCGCGGTGTTCTTCGCGTCGGCGAGATGCGGAAGGACTCCGAGGATCAGCGTGAGAAGCTGCGCATCAAGACCCCGTCGTTGAACCAGCTGATCAAGAACCTCTCGGGCGGTAACCAGCAGAAGGCACTGATTTCCCGTTGGTTGCTGACCGTCCCGGACGTCTTGATGATCGACGAACCCACCCGCGGCATCGACGTGGGCGCGAAATCCGAGATCCACCGTCTCATGTCCATGCTGGCCCAGGAGGGCAAGGCAATCATCATGGTCTCCTCCGAGCTGCCAGAAGTGCTCGGCATGAGTGACCGCATCCTCGTGATGCACGAGGGACGCATCTCCGGTGAACTCTCCCGCGAGGAGGCCAACCAGGAGTCCGTCATGCACCTGGCAACCGGCGGCGACGAGGTCGCCGCGAGCGAAGGAAACCCCAATGACTGAAACCGCACCCACCACTCGTTCGAGCTTCGAATTCGAAGAATTTCTGAAGAAATACTCGATCGTCTTCATCCTGATCGGATTCGTGATCCTGCTCGGCATCATCACCGAGGGCCGGTTCCTGCAGCTGCAGAACCTCCTCAACGTCATCGTGCAGGTGGCTCCCATCGGCATCATCGGCCTCGGCATGATGGCGGCGATCATCACCAAGGGCATCGACCTGTCGGTCGGTGCCACCGCGGCCCTCGCCGCCGTCGTCGCCGCGTCCTTGGCTCAGCCTCCGGGCCCCAACACCTTCTTCCCTGGCCTGCCCGCCCTGCCGATCTTCGTGTCCGTGCTGGCAGCGCTGGTGGTGGGCACACTGGTCGGCACCATCGTCGGCAGCCTGGTGGCGGCCTTCCGGATCCCGCCGTTCGTCGCTACCCTCGGCATGATGACCGCCGCCCGTGGCGCCGCGAACCTGTACACCGACGGTCGTCCGATCTCCGGAACCGCATGGAACTTCAACCTCATCGGACAGGGGATCACCCCCATCATCATCCTGGCGCTCGCCGCCGGCGTGATGTGGTTCGTGCTGAACCGGACACGTTTCGGACGTCACGTCTACGCCATCGGCGGCAACGAGATGGCCGCGAAGGTTTCCGGGATCTCGGTGCCGAAGACGCACCTCAAGATCTACGCCCTGATCGGTCTGTTGGCCGGGCTAGCGGGCGTGATCCTGACCGCCCGTACCGGCTCCGGCTCCCCGGCTTACGGCACCATGATGGAGCTCGATGTCATCACCGCCACCGTCATCGGCGGCACCTCCTTCAACGGCGGTATCGGCACCGTCTGGGGTGTCATGGTCGGTACCCTCATCATCGGCGTCATCAACAACGGCCTCAGCCTGTTGAACGTCTCCCCGTACTGGCAGATGGTGGTCAAGGGCGGAATCATCGTCATCGCCATCATCATCGACGAACGCAAGAACAGGTAGCGCTGAGGGCCTCAGCGCCCGTCGTCGCAACCGCCTCCGTGAGGGGGTGTGTCGCATACACGCGGCGCACCCCCTCACTGCGCCGCTAGAGACCTTTCCGCGCGGCCTTCTCCAGCCGCTTGGCCTCCTTCTCCACCAGAACGCGGGTCTCCCTGTTGAGAGGACATGCCTGTTCCAGATCCTTGGGCTTGACCGCGTACATCTGCTCCACCCTGTGACCCTGGGTTTCCACGGCCTTCACGACGACCTCCAGAGCCTTCTCGGCGAAGCGGTTCTTGTTGGCGCTCTCGTAGCGTTGTTCGACGGAAATGACGACGTCAGAGAGAGCCGGTTCGAGGGGACGGGCGGCCAGGATGACGTACTGTTCCCCCATGTGTTCCCGGATGCCGGGGATCAGATTGAAATCTTCCGGAAACAGATCGGTCACGTTCGGTTTCCAGCCCGACTTCTCCCCCCGGCTCATGACGTGCACCACCCACGGGGAGTCGCCGCGCAGAGCGGGTTGCCACTGGATCTTCGCGTCCCGGTACCTGGTTCCCCACTTCAGGCCACCCAGGCTCGCCCGGGCGAGCTCCACGAGGGGAACCGGGTCGATTCCCCGAACGACCATCCTCGCGGTGGGGTTGGCGTCGAGCATCCCCCATAGTCTGAACCGATCAGCCATTCTCTTGGACCCGTTGGAAACAGTCCGGACCACCAGCCCGGTGCAGGGACCAGCTCATCCCGGAGGACGGTTTGTCTCGGAAATTCTTCACGCCCGGAAGGTGGTCGTTGGCCTGGCGGTCCAGCATCTGTCGTGCGAGTTCCAGGTTGTGGTAGTCGACGTGCATGGGCGGCTCCGGTCTCATGGGCGGCTTAGGGCGCAATGGTGGCGCCGACGACGATGCATCATTCTATCGGCGGAACCGACTGGTGAGGGGTGAGTTACACCATTTACGAAAGGCCCTCCATCATCCTGCCCTCGTGATCGAATGCCGGGGGTTCGGGACCTCGTCGATGGGCCCATACAGCCTTGGTGTGCAGGGCTCACCGCTTCAGCACGACCCGCCTAGCACCTATGATGTATGCGACCTCAAATTTCATCCCTGCAGGAGCATCAGATGTCGCATCCCACGTATGGGGGAACTGGCAGCACCCCCTCTGTCGAAGAATCGAACAGCACCGCCTCTGCGCCCCAGACGGCCCAGCCAGTCGGCAATGGCGCCGCCGCCCCGCCCGCAGGGGCCTATTCCGCCACCTCGGCCCCAGCCGGTGAAGCAGGAAGCAACGGATACAGCGCGGGTGGCGACGGGTACAACTACGACAAGGATCAGACGGCTCAGACCGAGAAGACGATGCGGGACGAGGCGAGTCCCGCCAACTACGATCTGGCCAAGCAGTTTGAGTCCATGCACGACGCCCAGACCGAGAGCAAGTGGGGCGTCGAGGACGCCGCCGTCGACTACAGGAAGAGCTACCAGCAGAACCTGCTCGTCATGCGAGACGAGTTCAAGACGCTGGGGGAGCGCATCGACAAGTTCGTCGAAGCCCTCCAAGACACCGTCAAGGCCATGGAGAACGACGAGCAGGACGCCGAAACGATCCAGGCGAACCTGCAGACAAAGCTCCAGGCGGCAGCGATGCCTTCCACCACCACGACCGGCCCGGGCCCCTATTCCTACAACGCGCCCACGGCCTCCCTCCCCCCGATCAACACCTCCACGTCCCAGGAAGGCTGACACCATGTCAGGAAACGTCTGCACGGCTTCAGACAGCCCCTACTACGACAGGCTGCGAAACGTCTCGGAGCTGATCAGCTTCTTCGATGGCATATTCGACACCATAAACCAGCAGCAAGTGAAACTCGCCCTCGAGAAGGCGCGCACTTTGGTGACGGATGTCAAGAAGAATCCCGGCCTCACCGGAAAGGTCGGGGAGATGATCGACAAGCAGCTCGGCAGCTACCTGAGCGCCTACGATCTGCACGAGAAGAACATCAAACACCTCGAGGAAAGCCACGATGCGGCCCGCAAGGCCATAGCCGATGCCGGGGAGACCTTCCGCAATCTCTCCCCGGAGCTGCTTTCCCCCCTGGAATCGGGCATCAAGAACGTCACCGAGAAAGTGGAGTGGGCAGGCGTTCTCATGCCCGTGGACAAGTACCTCGAGGGAGTCTCCCAGCAGAACAATCTGAAACGCGAGGAGCTTTCCAAGAAGGCCTTGGACGCCATGGCCAAGAGCTTGCAAGGCAACCGCCCCGAGGTCAAGCCCTATCAGGAAGACGCTCCCGATACACAGAAGAACTGGCAGAGGGGTGGCGACGAGTCCGGTGGTGGTGGCGCTGGCGGTGGTGGTGGCGCTGGCGGGGGCAGCATTCCCGGTGGCGGCGGAGCTGGCGGGGGCAGCATTCCCGGTGGCGGCGGAGCTGGCGGGGG
>JABCNW020000208.1 GCA_013333945.2 Propionibacterium sp. | reverse complement strand
GGGTGAGGTAAAAGCAACGCCCCGCGATCACATCGCGGGGCGTCGTTCAGTTGGAACTGGATGCGGCGGACTGAATTGCCACCAGAAGCGCTTGGGGATCGTTCGCCACCACGCCTTCGAACTTGATGTCCTGACCCTTGACGCGGTATGTCGGTGTGCTTTCGACTCCGTCGTCAGTCATCGACTTGTAGGATTTCTGCGCGAAGTCTGCGTAGACCTTGTCGTCGTAGAGTTTCTGGAATGTCGTCAGGTCGTCGCCCGTGATCCCTGCCTTGGTCGCGAAGTCGACCCGGAGCTGCTGATCTGTATACCCATCACCCTCATTGGCGGGTTGGTTCTCGTAGATCACTTGGTGGTATTCGCGGTATTTTCCAACCGCATCAGCGGCGGCGGCTGCTAGCGCCGCACGTTCGGAGGATTTCTTATTCGAAACCTGGTTGACCTTGTTGAGGAAGTACGCGGTCCGGATCTCGAATGTGATTTTGCCCTCGTCGACGAGCTGGAGCATGGCGCTTCCATACTGGGATTCACGCGCCTTGCAAGCAGGGCATTGGTAGTCCTCGTAGACCACCACGTGCGGAACATCGCCAGCTGGTTGGGTGTTCTTGCTCTTGATGGCGATGCCATGTCCTTCCGTGGCGTTCGGCGGGGTGAGCTGCTCGGCTGCCGGGGTCTTGTTGCTGATTGCGTTCGCGAGGACGACGGCAATGACCACCACCACCACGAGGGCCAGCACACCCAGACCGACGCCGAGCATCCGGGCGTTGCGTTTGCGGCGTGCTTCCAGTTCCTGTTGCTGCCTGAGTGCTGCACGTCTGCTCAGGTTCGAGTTATTGGTCATGGGGTAAGAATTCACTCCTCGGTTTCTGTCATTTCGGCGATGTCATCACGGCTCTCCTCGCTGAAACGAATGGGTGAGCCGAAAAGTGCCTGATCCAGGCTGAAAAGAGAACGCGGCCGCACGACCAGCCAGCCGCACAGCGCGGTCATTACCAGATTTTCGGCCAGTTTCTTGGGGTACTGGGTGTTCTCCGGAGTCACCTCGCCACCATGTCCGAAGCAGCCGCAGTCGATGCTGATTCCTTGGCTCCAGACCCAGACGATGCCGCCCATGAAAGCGATCAGCAACAACGCCGTGACCAGCGCTGCCCAGCGGGTGAGCAGCCCCACGATGAGCAGGATCCCGACTGCGATCTCGGCCACCGGGAGGACGTACGCCAGCATCTGGGACAGATCCCAGCCAACCAGCTGATATGCGCGAATGTCGAAGGCGAAGCCATCCACGTTCCCGATTTTTACGATGCCCGCGTAGAGGAAGACGGCGCCGGGTATCAAACGAGCCACCAATCCCACCCAATCCGGCCAGTGTCGCACGGAGGGCTCAGGGTATCTGCTCATCACGCAGAACATAGTAACCGCGTCACTAGGATGTCCTCATCATGGAACACACTGCCCTCGTAGCTGAACTCACATCCCGCTGGCCCGAACACCGCGTCGGCCCGGCCCTGAGTCGCATTGCCGCCCTGATGGAGTTGCTGGGTAATCCCGAACGATCTACCCCTGTGATTCAGGTGGCGGGAACCAACGGCAAGGGATCGACGGGCATCATGATCGACGCGCTGTTGCGCGCCGCAGGGTTGCGCACGGGGAGGTTCTCCAGTCCTCACCTCAGCGACGCCCGAGAGCGGATCTCCATCGATGGGGAACCGATCTCCGAGGTGAGGTTTGCCGAGGTCTGGGGCGAGATCGAACCCTTCGTCCGAATGGTGGATGACCGGAAACTGGATGGAATCGACATGACCTTTTTCGAGGTCATTACCGGCATGGCCTACGCGGCTTTCGCTGATGCTCCCGTGGACGTTGCCGTGGTCGAGGTGGGGCTCGGCGGTAGCTGGGATGCCACGTCTGTTGCCGCTCCGCAGGTCTCGGTCGTGGCCCCCATCGGCCTCGACCACACCCACATCCTCGGAGACTCGCTGGAAAAAGTGGCCTCCGAGAAAGCGGGCATCATCAAACCGGGTGCGATGGCGGTGCTGGCCGGGCAGGAACCCGCAGCGGCCCGGGTGCTGCTGGCCCGTGCAGTAGAGGTCGGTGCTGTGGTCAAGGCGGAGGGCCCGGATTTCGGGCTGCTGGAACGCCATCCCGCGGTGGGCGGGCAGGTCATCCGGATCCAGTCTGAGGGCGGACCGGTGGGGGACCTCTTTCTCCCCCTGCACGGAGCCCACATGGCCCGCAACGCCGCGCTCGCCGTGGCGTCCGTCGAGGCTTTTCTGGGAGGTCAGCCTCTCGACCCCAGGATCATTGAAGAGGGGCTCGCTTCAGTGGTGGCTCCGGCCAGACTTGAACTTGTGCGCACTTCACCGGGGATCGTCGTCGACACCGCCCACAATCCGCAGGCCGCCCGGGTAACCATCGAGGCGTGTCGGGAGGTGTTCGCCTTTCAGCCGCTGATCGGTGTGATCGGGATGATGGCCGACAAGGACGCTGCCGGGGTGCTGGAGATCTTCGCCTCCGCCATGGACCAGGTGGTGGTGACCCGTGCCCGGGGCACCTCACGTTCCATGCCTGTCGATGAACTGGTGCGCACAGCAGAGGAGATCTGGCCCGCCGGGAAGGTGCAGAAGGCCCCGAGCGTTGCGGATGCGCTGGAGCTGGCGACGCTGCTGGCTGATGCCGCGGGGCCGGCAGCGGGAGTTTTGGTCGCGGGATCGCTGATCGTCGCAGGCGAGGCCCGGGATCTACTTGTCGGGGAACGGGAAACCGATTCGTGATCCTCGTAGGACAGGGATGCTGCTAGCGGCGCAGCGTCTCGAAGCGAGTGCGGGCCTCGCGCTCCCAGGCCTCGGCAATCAACGTGTGCCCTAGGTCGGTGGGGTGGCCGCCGTCTTCAGCCATTTCCTCGTTCTCGTACTCCGATGAGTACTCGCGAATCATCAAACCCAGATCGACGACGGCGCAGCCGTATTCCGCAGCTAGACGATGCACCAGTTCCTGCCGCGGTCGCAGGTCCGAGAGCCAACCCTCCTGGTCAGGGGTGACGGGTGCCACGAACGGCACCATCAGCACGGTGGATGTTTCGTCGAGGCTTTCGATCAGGTGGCGGTAGGAGGCTTCGAAATCTCTGAGCGGTGAGGAGGTTTTTCCCGTGACTGCCTGCCAGGTGTCGTTGATGCCTATGAAGATGCTTACCAGGTCGGGGTTCTCGGCCAGCACGTCGCCTTCGAAACGTGCCTCCAAATCCGCCAATCGGTCGCCGCTGACGCCTGCATTGACTACACGCGCGAAGGTGAGGGGACCCTTCGCCAGTTTGGCCACGTAACCAGTGCCCAAGGAGCCGCTCGCCCGATCCTTTCCGGTGTCCGTGATGGAGTCTCCAGCGAACACGACAGTGGGGGGTTTCGCGTTCATTTCAGCTCCTTTGGAAACGGTGTCGCGACAGGAATCCACTATGCCATCGTGATCCTGGAACCACCACAAAAAGCCCTGCGGACAGGCCGTGGCGTGTCTCTGTGCGGTGCTCTGGGGCGATAAAAGTCCTGCGGGCCAGTACTTACGTCCCAGTGGTGAAGATGTTTCAGGGATCGTCGTGGAAGACCTGGAAATCGGTCAGTAGCGCATGCATCGGATGGTTGCCGATGGCTGTGAGGGTATCGGATGCCCTGCCGTCGCCGGTAAGGCAGACGAGCAGAAGTGGCCTCAGCAGACGGAACGGGATCATTCAACGCCGCCTAGTTCCAGGTGGAGCAGGGGAGGGATCCCATGACATGCATAAGTTGTGGAACAATGATCACCAGGTCACGCACCGCCGGTGCCGCCGAGAGGCAGTCCGGGGCTGAACACCGCGACGACGAACTCGACCGCGGAGGCCCCGATGCTTCCGGTTGACCTTGAGTCTTGGGAGGCGTGGCAAGCCACGCCGGAGCTGGCGCCAGTGCGCCCGAAGGAGTCGTACATGACCGAAACCAACCAGGAATCCGCTGCATCCGAGCTGCCTGCGCGTCCTAGAGTCCATCAGCTCGCCAAGCACATCGGTATCACCAGTAGGGAACTGCTTGCCGAGCTCGCGCAGCGCGGACACGAACTGCGCAGCGCTTCCTCGGTGGTGCTGCCTGACATAGTGGTTGCCGTGTTGGAGGCTCATACAACGCAACCCGTGGAGGAAACCTCCGGGGCGGACTCCTCTGGAGCAGATTCCCCCGCGGGACCCGAAACACAGCCCGAGACGGTCGTGGAACCGCAGCCGGAGCCAGCCGCCTCGAGAAGTCGGCGTCGTCGTGCTGCTTCGCGTCCCGCAGGTCCGCCCGCTGAGGTGAACGTTCCAGTGGCCGTGTCTGTCACCACCGCTGCCGCTGCCCCGGAACCCTCCGAGACCACTGGGTCCGGGCTGAAACAGGAGCCGGCTCCGAGGCAGCGCCGTCGCCGCGCCACGCGAGCTGCGGGAGGGCCAGTCGAGACGCCGATCGTGACCTCTGAGGTTGAAACCCATTCTGGCTTGGAACCGGCGCGGGAGATCCAGGAAGAAACGGAAACCACGCCTGCGCCAAGGCAGCGTCGTCGACGCGCGACCAGGTCCGCAGGAGCCGCCACGACCGAGAAATCCGAATCGGTTGAACAGGTGGAAGAGGGCAGCAGCCAGGAAACAGAAGCGACGTCGGAAGACGGTATCGCGGTAGCGCTTCGCATCGCGGAGGAAGCCGCGAAGGCCCGGCGTGCGACGATGAAAGACCCCTTCGCCATCACTGCTGAGGGGCGTACCGAGTCCTTGGCGAAACTGGCCAACGCCATTGCTGAGGACTCAGCAGATGGTGCAGAGGCTGGGACGGGCTCCGAAGAAGAGCCGGATGCTGTGGATGCAGCGGAGGAACCGGGGGAGACGAGTGCCGAGGCCGAGGAGGAACGTCCCGGCAGGCGTCGCCGCCGCCGCGGTGGCAGGCGTCGTCGCCGTGGCTCCACCACAGAGGAGGCGGCTGAGGAGGAGACCGGCGACGAATCATCCTCCGACGAGCCCAGTGAGGAATCCAACGAGGAAGACGAAGCCTCCGGACAGGAGGAGAGTTCCGAGGGAGGCGCTGAGGAGACGACCGGCACCCGCCGCCGTCGCCGCCGTCGCCGTCGTTCCAGCGGCTCCGAACCGAAAGGTGCTGCTGGGGACGAGGTGACCGGGATCGAGGGTTCCACCCGCATGGAAGCCAAACGGCAGCGCCGTAAGGAGAACCGCGCTGCGGGTCGTCGCCGCGCCCCGATCCTCTCCGAGGCCGAATTCCTGGCGCGTCGTGAATCCGTGGACCGGAAACTCGTGATCCGTCAGCGAGAGGACTACACCCAACTCGCCGTGGTCGAGGATGGGATCCTCGTCGAACATTATGTGGATCGCGCGTCCGCCACATCCCTGATTGGCAATGTCTATCTGGGGCGCGTGCAGAACGTGCTTCCCAGCATGGAGGCGGCGTTCGTTGACATCGGGCGGGGGCGCAACGCTGTCCTCTACGCGGGTGAAGTGGACTGGGACTCCTATGGTGTCACCGCCGAGGACCGCAAGGTGGAGAAGGTGTTCAAGTCCGGGCAGCCGGTGCTCGTGCAGGTCACCAAGGATCCCGTTGGGGCGAAGGGTGCCCGTCTGACCGGGCACATTTCCCTGCCGGGCCGCTACATCGTGTATTCCCCGGGCGGCCACTTGTCCGGGATCTCCCGCAAACTTCCGGACGTGGAACGCGCCCGATTGCGGCAGATCCTCGGCGAACTGATCGGTGACAGCGAATCCGTGATCGTGCGCACTGCTGCTGAAGGGGTGGTTGCTGAGGAACTGGTGCGTGATGTCAACCGTCTCAAGGCCCAGTGGGAGGTCATCGAGAAGAAGGTGAAAGCGGGCAAGGCCCCCGAAGCTCTCTACTCCGAACCTGATCTGACGTTGCGTATCGTCCGCGATTTGTTCACTGAGGATTTCGCGAAGCTGACCGTCCAGGGCGACGACGCCCACGAGGCGATCTCGGCCTACGTCGGGCACGTCGCCCCTCATCTGGCGGATCGCATCGAACGGTTCGAACCTGGTGAGGACGGTCGCGACCTGTTCGCGCAGTACCGCATTGACGAGCAGATCGCCAAGGCTCTCGAGCGCAAGGTCTTCCTGCCTTCTGGGGGTCGTTGGTGATCGACCGTACCGAGGCCATGACCGTCATCGACGTCAATACGGGCCGATTCACGGGCTCCGGAGGCAACCTTGAGGCCACCGTTACCAGCAACAACCTGGAGGCAGCCGAGGAGATTGTCCGGCAGCTGAGGCTGCGCGACCTTGGTGGCATCATCGTCATTGACTTCATCGACATGGTGTTGCCCAGCAACCGTGAACTGCTCTTGCGACGTCTCGTCGAGTGCCTGGGCCGCGACCGCACCAGGCACCAGGTGGCGGAAGTCACCAGCCTGGGTCTGGTGCAGCTAACACGCAAACGCATCGGAACCGGACTTGCCGAGGCGTTCACGGAGGAGTGCAGCCACTGCCATGGCTCCGGTTATCTGCATTTCGACAGCCCCGTCGATTCGCAGGCCCCAGCGGATGGTGGTGAGCGCAGGTCCGGGCGTCGCCGCAGGAAGAATGGGTAGCAGTTTGCACAAAGCTGGTTGATGCGGTCCGTGGTGAAGTCATCTCGTCTTTCTCCGAGCACCTGCGGTCGTCTGTGGAAACTACGCGTGAAGAATCGCAGTCGGTGGGTTTGACCCGGCGGGGCGGTGACCGTAAAGTTGTCCCTCGGTTGTCAGGCCGCGCCTTTCTGCGTGGCTAGACGACGTCTCCTGTTGGGCCCGCGCGGGCGTCACGGGAGATTCCCAAGGCATTAGAAAAGAAGGTAGGTCAGGCGTGTACGCGATCGTGCGCAGTGGCGGACGCCAGCACAAGGTGGCTGTTGGCGACATCCTCGACATCGACCTGGTGTCCGAAG
>JABCNW020000207.1 GCA_013333945.2 Propionibacterium sp. | reverse complement strand
GGTTGCGGGTGCTGGGGGGGTTGTTGCCGGTGCGGGGGGGGGGGTTGTTGCGGGTGCTGGGGGGGTTGTTGCCGGTGCGGGGGGGGTAGTTGCCGGTGCGGGCGGGGTGTTTGCCCACCTGAAGGAGGCAGTACCGCTGACCGCCACTTCGGTGTTGGAACCGATGATGATGGTCTGACCGTGCCGATCGGTGGTGGCGTTTTTGGTGATGAGCAGCTTGCCGGCGTAGACGCTACCGGTGGCGCTGACTTCGAACTTCTGCTCACCCGAGGTCACACCAGCAGGGACCTTGAGATACAGGTCGGTGCCGCTGGGAACGGCGTTGAGATCGACTTTTTTGCTATTGGCATCGACAAGCTCGTAGTCGAGCTTGTTCGTCACCTTGACGGTGGTCTGGTTGGACTCGAAGCGAAGCGGTCCGACCTTGTCGCCGGTCACGATGGAGGTGCCGGTCGCTCCCTTGAACTCGACGGTGGGTCGAGCGGTCTCCTTCAAGCCCACGTTCTTCTCGCTGATCAAGTACTCGTAGAGCTTCTGGACCCTGGTAGCGGAGGCCTGGTCGATGCCGCTGACGGTGCCGGTGTACTGGAAATTGTTGGTGAAGTGCCAGATGGCCGACTGGGTTGCGGTGACAGCTTCCTTGTCGGTCAGACCGGCCACGCCTGCAGTCTCAGCGACCACCTTGAGGTCGGTCTGCGGGTAGCTGCGCTGGGCGATCCAGGCTACCTTGGCCTGAACCTCGGCGTTGCCCTTAAAGTTGTTGGTGCCCGGGAAGTCTTTCCAGTTGCCGACGGTCAGGTCCGATTTGAACATGACGCCGACATCGAGTTCGACGCAGTAGGCCTTGATGGTGGCGTCCTTGTCCCCGCGGGTGTGGACGCTGAACAGCTGGGTGGGGATGCTGCTGTTGTGCGACTTCACGTTGAAGCCGTGGAAACCCTCCTGGGCGGCTCCGAGCTTCGGGTAGCCCTCAGGGTACGTGAAGCCCGAGTCGTCTGCGTGTGCTGACATCGGGGTGCCGAAGGTGAGGGTGGCCGCCAGTGTCGTGGCGGCGAGTGCCAGGAACTTGCGCGTCCTGGTCCGCGATGAAGCAGCCTTCATTAACTTCCTCAATTCGTTAGGGGTTCACGGCTCAGCGAGAAGTCGTAGCCTGCGGACAGGTTGTTGACGGTCTCCTCACAGAGTCGCTTGGCGAACTATAACCCATGTTGGTGAACATTAGTGAAGGAGGGGGACGTAGGTTCCCCTGAAGGGCGTCGTTCCTGCTTCAGCAGCATTTACCTCGGTTAATTGAAGCATCCCATCACGCGCGTTCGGGCGTGTCGCGGTCGGGGGTGACGAGGGCTTGGCTATGGGATTTAGCCGAAAGTGCTACAGAAAATTTTCAACTAACTGACCCTCGGGGTTGGGTGAGGCGGGCAGGTGGTGGATGTGAGAAGGGGCCGGGCATCAGCCCGGCCCCATCTCACATTTGGGGGTGTTAGTTGCTACCGGTCTTCGGCAGGCCCGGCTTGTGGGCGGCCGGGGGATTAGCGGGAGCCGGGGCCGTCACAGTGGTCGTGGCGGTCGCGGTTGGACGGCTGGCGTCCGTGCCGCTGGAGGCGCAGTTGTTGCCGTTGCCGGAACGGTTGTTGCCGTTCTGGTTGGCTGCGGGATCGTTGCCGTTCCCGTTGCCGTTCTGGTTGGCTGCGGGATCGTTGCCGTTCCCGTTGCCGTTCTGGTTGGCTGCGGGATCGTTGCCGTTCCCGTTGCCGTTCTGGTTAGCAGCACGGTCATTGCCGGTCTGGCTGGCGTCCGTGCCGCTCCTGGCGCAGTTGTGGCCGTTGCCGGTCTGGGTGGTATCCGTGCCGTTGCTGGCGCAGTTGTTGCCGTTGCCGTTGCCGTTGGCAGCGCGGTCGTTGCCGGTCTGGTTGGCGTCCGTGCCGTTGCTGGCGCAGTTGTGGCCGTTGCCGGTCTGGCTGGTTTCCGTGCCATTGGTGGCGCAGTTGTGGCCGTTCCCGTTGCTGTTGTTATTGCCGTTGCCGGTCTGGCTGGCGTCCGTTCCGTTGGGCTGGCAGGGGTTCGCAGGCGGCGTGGGCTGGCAGGGGTTCGCAGGCTGTGTGGGCTGGCAGGGGTTCCAGCGCGGGGGGGACTCAAACAACGGCGTAGTTGTCACCGACCGGGTTGGGGTCGGGGACGCCGACGGCGTGGGCGCCGGAGTCGGGGTCTGCTGCGTGACGGACCAGCTGATCTTGCCCTGAATCTCGGTGGTGACCTCCTTGTTGGAACCGATGATGATGGTCTGGCCGTGGGAGCCGCCTGCGACCGCATCCTTGGTGATCAGCAACTTGCCGGCGTAGACGCTACCCGTGACGGAGCCCTTGAACTCCTGCTCGCCCGAGGTCATGTCGGCTGGAACCTTGAGGTACAGATCGGTGTCGGCAGGGACGGCGTTCAGGTCAACCTTGGCGCCCTGCGCGTTGATCAGTTCGTACTTGAGTTCGCTGGTCAGCTTGAAAGTGGCCTGGCTGGACTTGAACCGGATCGGACCGACCTTGCCCTCGGAGCCGTTCTCGCTGCGGGTGAAGGTAATGCCGCCGGTCTCGGCCTCGACGGTCGGCTGCTTGCTCTCCTTCAGTCCGGTGTTGGTCTGCCCGGTCAGGTAGGTGAACAGCTTCTCGACGCGAGTCGTCGTCGCCTGGTCGGCGTTCGCCAGGCCCAGCCACTTGTAATCGTTGGTGAAGTGCCAGATGGCCGCCTGGGTGGCGGTGATGGCCTCCTGCTCGGTCAGGCCGGCGATGCCGCTGGCCTTGGTGAGCTCAGCCATGTCGGTCTGGGGGTAGCTGCGCTGGGCGATCCAGGCGACCTTGGACTGTATCTCGGCGTTGTCCTTGAACTTGTTAGTGCCTGGGAAGTCCTTCCAGTCGCCGACGCGGAGATCTGATTCGTACTTGATGTCGACGTGGAGCTCGATGCAGTAGGCCTTAATGGCGCCTTCCTTGCTCGCCGAGGTGTGCACGGTGAACAGGTTGGTCTCGACGTGGCCGGGGGCGCCGTCTTGCCTCGTAAAGTTCAGCTGGAAGCCGGATACGCGCTCGTCGTGCGTGCCGACCTTCGGGTATCCCTCCGGGTAACTGTTCGAGTGGTCCTCGGCATGCGCCATGGGCGTGCCAAGGGTAAGGGTCGCCGCAAGAGTCGCGGCTGCTGATGCCAGGAGCTTCCGCGCCCTGGCGCGCGATGAAGCAGCTTTCATAAAACTTCCTCAATTCTTTAGGATTTTACAACCCCCGGTGAGGGGGTTCGCTGCCCGCCCAAGGGGGTGCTGTGTGAAGCATAACCCACGAGGGTCAACTTTTGGGAAGCGGAGTCTTACAGGAAGCGGTTTTTGGGCTATCTCCCTAGTGGGAGACCATCCGCTTTGGTTAATTGAATGTTCTACTTTTGGTGATCCCGGCTTCGTGGGATGACGAGGCGATGTGGCTGCGAGGAGGCAGGTCGTGGTGCGCGCGGGGGACTGAATATTCCGCGACTGACCGCAAATCGTGATTGTGTGCAATTTCTGTTCGTCGAGGAGGGAAAATGGGGAGAGATTGTTCGAGCCGCCCACTCGCGTCAACGAATGGGCGGCTCGAGTGAATGGGACCTTTCCTGTGGTGGAAAAGGTCGCCCGGAAACTACCTGTCCGTTGTCGGGGGCACCTGGCAGACGAGGGCCTCGTAGGGTTCCATGGGGCCGGAGCGGTCCTTGGCGGTGCCCGCGACGATCTCAAGATTTCGTTCGCGATGGCGTCGCCGCAGGGGATGGCCCGACAGGTTCACCTCGATGAACCAGCGCTCGCCGTTGTGCTCCCGGAACCAGGCGAAGTAGTCCTTGACGTCGGCGTCGATG
>JABCNW020000206.1 GCA_013333945.2 Propionibacterium sp. | reverse complement strand
GGCGCCCAGCCGACTGAGGCAGTGGTCGCCATCTTCAAGCGTTCCGGGGACTGGCAGAAGTTCACGGGTGAGGACATCCCCTCAGGGATTCTTCCGCAGCCCGAGCCGCGTGACCGCGAGGCCGAGTTTGCGAAAGCCTTGGCTGAGGACGGCAACGCCGTTGCTCCCGCCATCTCGAAGGCGAAGAAGAAGGCTGAGGAAGAAGCCGCCAAGGAAGCCTCCGAGGCCCCGGCCGGGGACGAGGCTGCTGAGCAGGAGGCCTGAGTCGTGCTCGCCGACGCTCTCGAGCACTTGGTGGCGGGGATCGTCTCCAATCCTGATGACGTGACCGTACGCGACAAGAACCTGCGCCGCGGTCGTCTTCTGGAGGTGCGTGTTCACCCCGAGGACATCGGAAAGGTGATTGGCCGACAAGGGCGCACCGCGAGTGCGCTGCGCACCGTGCTCGGGGCGCTGGCGGGAAACGAACAGGTTCGCGTCGATTTCGTTGATGTCGACCGGCCCCGGCGGCGCTGAACGGGGCTGCCTTGGCCGATCTGGTTGAGGTGCTCGTCGGAGTCGTGGGCCGTGCCCACGGCATCCGCGGGGATGTGGTTATCGATGTGCGCACCGATGAGCCTGGACGCCGATTCCAACTAGGGGCTGTGCTGCGTCTCACATCTGGGGCGCAGCTAGTTCTGGAACGCATCCGTTGGCATCGTGGGAGGCTGCTGGTCGCTTTCCAGGGGTATCCGGATCGGACCGCCGTTGAGACGCTTCGTGGCGAACGCCTGTTTGTCGACGTTCCCGCAGACGAGACCCCGAGCGAGCCGGAGGAGTACTTCGACCGACAGCTGCTTGGGCTTCGTGCCCTGGATGCCGGTGGCCGGCAGGTCGGTGAGATCGTGGATGTGCTGCACCTGCCTGCGCAGGACTGCCTGGCGGTTGAGACCACCCAAGGGCGACGCTTGGTTCCCTTTGTATCAGCTTTGGTGCCCCGGGTCGATCTTGTGGCGGGGGAAGTGCAGTTCGCGGATGTGGGCGGACTGCTGGAGGACTTCGAATGAGAATCGACGTTGTCACGATTTTCCCCGACTATCTGGCGCCTTTGTCGTTGTCGCTGATGGGGAAGGCAGTCGATGCAGGCATCGTCGACCTGGCCGTTCACGATCTTCGCTGGTGGACCCATGACCGGCACCACACCGCCGACGACACTCCTTACGGCGGAGGTGCCGGGATGGTGATGAAGCCCGAACCCTGGGGTGAGGCCTTGGACGCTATGGAACACCTCAACCCCGCATCCATGACCGTGGTGGTTCCGACTCCGGCGGGGCGGGTGCTGGATCAAGACCTGGCCTACGAGTTGAGCACCCGGGAACGGTTGGTGTTCGCGTGTGGGCGCTATGAGGGCATCGATCAGCGCGTTCTGGATCACTGTTCGGAGAGCTATGAGCTTATTGAGGTAAGCCTTGGCGACTATGTCCTGAACGGTGGCGAGGCGGCGGTTCTGGTCATCACTGAGGCGGTGGTTCGGCTCATCCCGGGAGTGCTCGGGAACCCGGACTCTCTGGTGGAAGAGTCACACGCTCCTGGACACCGACTGCTGGAATACCCCAACTACACGAAACCCCCGGTTTGGCGAGGTCGTCAGGTGCCTCCCATCCTGCTGTCCGGCAATCATGCGGCCATTGCGACATGGCGTCGGGAAAAAGCCTTGGAGCGCACCCGGGAACGTCGTCCAGACCTGTTGGAAGAGGGTCGCTGATAGGCATATTTTCGTCCCTTCTGGGTAGCGTAAAACTCCCTTGAAGCAAGGGTTTGGTGTGTTTTTGCGACGGGGCGACTCTTAACTGGCCCCGGTGTGCGAAACAACGCTGGAAGGCAGCTAGAGTGAGCTTCGTGGCAACATCACTAACTATCCATCAACGAGCGTTGCGGTCAACGGTCGCCCGGAAGGCCCTGATGGCGGTAACCGGTCTGATCCTGATCGTTTTCCTGCTCGTGCACATGTACGGCAACCTGAAGATGTTCGTCGGCTACGAGGCCTTCGATCACTACGCCCACTGGCTGAAGGGTGCCACCGAAGATGGTGGCATCATGGCTCCGATCATGCCGGCCGGGCAGTTCATATGGGTGTTCAGAGCGGCGCTTCTTCTGGCCATCGCTCTCCATGTCTGGTCCGCGGCGACGCTGTCGGTGAAGACCGTCAAGAACCGCGGCGACAAGTACCAGGTCACCAAGCGCCAAGCTCAGACCTACTCCTCGCGCACCATGCGCTGGGGTGGCGTGATCATTCTTTTCTTCGTGATCTTCCACCTGGTCCAGTTCACTATCGTTCCTGGCATCCTGGGTGGTAAGGCCGCCGACCCGCACACCATGGTGCTCGCCGGATTCCAGCAGTGGTGGATCACCGCCTTGTACGCCGTTTCCATCTTGTTCGTGTGTATGCACATCCGGCACGGTTTCTGGAGCGCCTTCGCGACGCTGGGTGGGAACCTGTCCGTCAATTCCCGCAAGTGGCTGAACATCATTGCGCTGGTTGTCTCCGTCGCCCTCTACGTCGGATTCATGATCATGCCCCTGTGGGTCCAGTTCGGAATCCTGAAGTGAGCAGCACCATGACGACTACGAATTTCAACCCCGCCGATTACTGGGTAGACGGTGAGGACATCGTCGACACCAAGGCTCCCGCGGTGGAGATCGACAAGGTCTGGCAGACCCGCCAGTTCCAGGCCCGCCTCGTCAACCCGGCAAACCGGCGCAAGCTGAGTGTCATCATCGTCGGCACCGGTCTGGCCGGTGGCGCGGCCGCCGCGACTCTCGGTGAGGCCGGCTACAACGTCCTGAACTTCTGCTACCAGGACAGCCCCCGCCGGGCCCCCTCCATCGCGGCCCAGGGTGGCATCAACGCAGCGAAGAACTACCGCAACGACAACGACTCCACCTACCGATTGTTCTACGACACGGTCAAGGGTGGCGACTACCGCGCCCGTGAGACCAACGTCTATCGGTTGGCGGAGGTCAGTGCCAACATCATCGACCAATGTGTCGCCCAGGGCGTTCCCTTTGCTCGCGAGTACGGCGGTCTCCTGGACACCCGTTCCTTCGGTGGCGTGCAGGTGCAGCGCACCTTCTACGCGCGCGGGCAGACAGGGCAGCAGCTGCTGATTGGTTGCTACCAGCAGCTGGAACGCCAGATCGAAGCGGGCACTGTCAAGATGTACTCGCGTCACGAGATGGTCGAACTGATCGTCGTTGACGGGCGTGCTCGCGGCATCGTCACCCGCAACATGGTCAACGGCAAGATCGAAGCCTGGACCGCCGATGCTGTTGTCCTTGGGACCGGTGGTTACGGCAACGTGTTCTTCCTCTCACCAATGCCATGGGCTGCAACGCCACCGCCGCTTGGCGTGCGCACCGCAAGGGCGCCTACTTCGGGAACCCCTGCTACACACAGATTCACCCCACCTGCATCCCGGTTCACGGCGATACCCAGTCCAAGCTGACCTTGATGTCGGAGTCGCTGCGAAACGATGGCCGCATCTGGGTGCCAAAGAAAGCTGCGGACTGCGCCAAAGATCCCCGCGAGATCCCCGAGGAGGATCGTGACTATTACCTGGAGCGGATCTACCCGGCGTTCGGCAACCTGGTGCCCCGTGACATCGCGTCGCGTCAGGCCAAGAACATGTGCGATGAGGGTCGTGGGGTTGGCCCGGCAGTGGCCGAGAAACAGGCGGACGGGACCACCAAGCAGGTGCGGCGAGGTGTCTACCTCGATTTCTCCGACGCTATCAATCGGTTGGGCAAGGACGGGGTCTCCAACAGGTACGGCAACCTCTTTGACATGTACCAGCAGATCACCGGTGAAAACCCCTACGAGGTGCCCATGCGCATCTACCCGGCAGTGCACTACACCATGGGCGGTGTCTGGGTGGACTACGATCTGCAGAGCACAATCTCGGGTCTCTACGTCACGGGTGAGGCCAACTTCTCCGATCACGGCGCGAACCGTCTCGGCGCCTCGGCACTGATGCAAGGGCTCGCTGACGGGTACTTCGTTCTTCCCAACACGATCAACGATTACCTGGCCGACGGTCCTTTCGAGAAGATCTCAGACAATCACCCGGCGGTGGTGGAAGCAGTGCAAACTGCCACGGCACGTTACTACAAGCTGCTGAGCATCCAAGGCACCCGTTCTGTGGATTCCTTCCACAAGGAACTGGGCCAGATCATGTGGGAGTACTGCGGTATGAACCGCACGGAGGAGGGGCTGATCAAGGCCATCGGTCTCATCAGAGAGCTCCGTGAGGAGTACTGGCGTAATGTGCGCGTCACTGGTGTGAACGAGGACTTCAACCAAGCCCTTGAACGTGCCGGACGGGTCGCGGACTTTTTCGAGTTGGGCGAGTTGATGTGCATCGACGCCCTGCACCGACGCGAATCCTGCGGTGGTCACTTCCGGGCCGAATCCCAGACCGAAGAGGGCGAAGCGCTTCGTCACGACGATGAATTCCTCTACGTCGCGGCTTGGGAGTGGACCGGCGAGGGCAACAAGCCGATCCTCCACCGTGAACCCCTCGTCTACAAGGCAATCGAACTGAAGCAACGGAGTTACAAGAGAAACTCAAGCTGCGCATCTGGCGCCAGGCCGGCCCCAAAGCACGGGGTGCGATGGCCGAGTATGACATCGATGGCGTGTCCCCGGACATGTCTTTCCTGGAGATGCTCGACATGCTCAATGAGCAGCTCACGGACGCGAACCAGGAGCCCGTCGCCTTTGACCACGACTGTCGTGAGGGCATCTGCGGCATGTGCGGTCTCGTGATCAATGGCGTCGCCCATGGCGGTTCCGCCACCACCACCTGCCAGTTGCATATGCGGTCTTTCGCCGATGGTGCAACGATCGAGATCGAGCCGTGGCGGGCCGGGGCGTTCCCGGTTATCAAGGACCTCGCGGTGGATCGCACGGCGCTGGACCGGATCGTCCAGTCGGGTGGTTACATCTCCTCCAACACTGGCTCCGCCCCGGATGCCCACGCAACTGCCGCCCCGAAGCGGGAGTCCGACAGGGCATTCGACAACGCCACCTGCATTGGCTGTGGTGCTTGCGTCGCGGCCTGCCCGAACAGCTCCGCGATGCTGTTTACCTCGGCGAAGATCACCCACTTGGCGATGCTCCCGCAGGGACAGCCGGAACGCTACCGTCGCGTGAAGTCGATGGTTGCCCAGCACGACGAGGAAGGCTTCGGGAACAGCACCAACATTGGGGAGTGCTCCGCGGTCTGTCCGAAGGGTATTCCACTCGAATCCATCTCTCAGCTGAACCGTGACCTCATCAAGTCACTGTTCAAGGGCGACGGCAAGTAGGGGACTGAGCGTCTCTGCTTCATCGCGTCATAGCCACCCGTGCGGGGCGCCCAGAAACGGGCGCCCCGCGTCGGTTTCCTGAATGCGCATCGTTTCATGCTTGTGTGGCATAATTATCAGCCGTTGCCCAACCGGGCAGCCAGCCCGAGCCCGGCTCCTGCCACAGGGGGATAAACCGGGGTGTGGCAGGAGAATCACGAACGCGGTGGCCTGTGGCACTGACGAGGACATCATGACCAATCCGTTGATCAAGGCCATTGACCAGGCAGCTCTACGATCTGACATCCCCGAATTCCGTCCCGGCGACTCTGTGCGTGTGCACGTGCGAGTCATCGAAGGTAGCAGGTCCCGTGTCCAGGTGTTTGCAGGCGTCGTGATCGCTCGCAATGCCGGCGGGGTGCAGGAAGCGTTCACGGTGCGGAAGGTGAGTTTCGGCGTGGGCGTTGAGCGTACCTTCCCACTTCATAGCCCCATCATCGAGAAGATCGAGGTGGAGCGCCGGGGCGATGTGCGTCGAGCCAAGCTGTATTACTTGCGTGGTTTGCGCGGCAAGGCTGCCAAGATCAAGGAAAAGCGCGCCTGAGGGCATGTGCTTGGCCCGTGCCTGTAGGGTGAAACCCGGCGGTGCGGGCCGCTTGTTTTCTCAGGAAGGCGATTGCGTTGGAAAGTACCGATGATTCCGGCACCGGAGTAACGCAGGAGAAGGAGCGCTCCTTCCCTCGGCGGTTTTTCAGCGGGGTGGGGGAGATTGCTCTCATTCTCGTTGGCGCGCTCCTGATTTCCACTCTGTTGCGGGGATTCGTCGCCCAGATGTTCAGCATTCCGAGCGGCAGCATGGAGAACACTCTGAAAGTTGGGGACAGGGTCCTGATCGCCAAGTTCGGAGGGTTCCAACGTGGCGACGTGGTGGTCTTCGAGGATCCTGCGCGCTGGCTCTCGGGGCCCCAGCCGGCGCACACGCAGATGGAACAGGTCTTGGAGTTCATAGGGGTCCTGCCGAATCCCGGCGCAGGATATCTCATAAAGCGTGCGATCGGTATGCCGGGGGATCGAGTGGCCTGCTGCACGGCGGAGGGGGCCGTGACAGTCAATGGAGTGGCCTTGGACGAATCTCAGTACCTGTACTCCGAGAACGGTGTACAAGTCGCACCGTCGAACCTGCCTTTCGATGTCATCGTTCCTGCTGATCACATCTTCGTGATGGGCGATCACCGGAATGCCTCAGCGGATTCACGGTGCCACTTGCGCGACACGCGGGTCGGGGGAAAGGCAGGAGCGGCAGCTTTTGTTCCCATGAACAAGGTGGTGGGGGCAGCAGTGGCCATCGTGGCTCCTTTAGACAGATTGTCGACTTTCCGGGTGCCGGAGACCTTCGCGAGAGTTCCCAAACCCGAGAAGGAAGCACCGGCGGAAGCCACCATCAACGAAGCCCCGGCCGGGTGTTGAAGGACGTTCATCTTTATGAGAGCGTCCTGACGACCGCTGGGCTCGGCCCGGTCGCCGGGGTCGATGAGGCGGGACGTGGGGCGTGCGCCGGGCCGTTGGTGGCTGCTGCTGTGATCCTGAATCCTGCCCGTCCGGTCGAGGGCCTCGACGATTCCAAAGCCTTGACCCCGAAACGCAGGACTGAAATCTGCCGATCGATACTGGAAAGTGCCACTGCGGTGGCCTGGGCACGAGTTGAACCCGCCGATTGTGACGCTTTGGGGATGCATGAGGCCGATCTTCAAGGCCTGCGCAGGGCCGTAGCGCGGTTGCAGATCAGGCCGGGGTTCGTTCTGACCGACGGGTTTCCGGTGAGCGGTCTAGGAACGCCGGGGCTGGGCATCTGGAAGGGGGATAAAGTCGCAGCCTGTATCAGCGCCGCTTCCATCGTTGCCAAGGTTCAACGTGATGCGATCATGGTCGCCTACGAGCAGGAATACCCTGGCTACGGCCTTGCTGTACACAAGGGGTACTGCACCGCAGCGCACAAGAAGGCCTTGAAGCTACTCGGTCCGAGTCCCGTTCACCGCCTCAGCTACTCCTGTGTACCTGATGCGGCTAAAGTGTGAGGCACCATGAGCACGGAAGATCTGGAACAGTACGAGAGCAAGCTGGAGCTTGACCTCTACCACGAATACAAGGACGTAGTCGGCATCTTCACGTATGCAGTAGAGACCGAGCGACGGTTCTACTTGTGTAACGCCGTTGACCTCAAGGTGCGCACCGAGGGCAGTGATGTCTACTACGAGGTCTCCATGGGAGATGCGTGGGTGTGGGACATGTACCGCCCTGCCCGGTTCGTGAAAAGTGCAAAGGTCCTAACGTTCCGGGACGTCTCGATCGAGGAGATCACCCACTCCGACTTTCCGGTTCCCAACCAAGGCTAGGGTCCTGTTGCGGCTGTCCTGCTGAGGCGTCACAGGTCAGCTAACACGATTTTCTGAAGGTCCGCGGGAGAAGCTTTCCTGAGGAAAACAGTTGCGGGCCTAGCCCCCTGCCCAGAGTGGTTGCAGGAGGTGATCTTGTGGTTGTTCGTGGGAAGCTCCAGGCGATCGGGCGGATCGGAGAAGAACATGCCGTCGAACATGTGATCGGTCTCGGGTGGCAGGTGCTTGATCGCAACTGGCGGTGCAACGAGGGCGAGCTCGACATCATCGCTCATGATCCGGATGCCGGGGCGTTGGTGTTCATCGAGGTGAAGTGCCGTTCGGGGCTCGGGTTCGGTGATCCACTTGAAGCAGTCACATGGCGCAAACGCAGAAAGCTTCGGCAACTCTGTCTGCTGTGGTTGGCTGAGCACAGGATCCGGGTGGATTGCCTGCGCATCGATGCTATCGGGGTACTGCTGCGCCCCGGAGAGAAACCAGCGGTCAATCACGTCCGGGGGATAGAGGAATGAGTACCGCGTCAGCTTGGTCCGTGGCGCTCAACGGGATTGAAGGAGCGATGGGAGGTAGAGGTTGCTGAGGGAGGTGGCCTTCCTCGCACTGTGCTCGTCGGCTTGCCGGATGCGGCGCTCTCGCAGGCAAAAGAACGGGTTCGAGCAGCGGTGACAGGGGCTGAGCTGCCGTGGCCCAATGGGTTAGTCACCATCAATCTTTCTCCGGCGAACCTGCCGAAAACAGGGACCCACTACGACCTGGCCATAGCGACAGCTGCTTTGGCTGCTATCGATAAGGTGCCGAAGGAAGCTGCGCGGAACCATGTTTGCCTGGGGGAGCTGGGGCTGGATGGAAGGTTGCGTCGCGTTCCCGGAATTTTACCGGCGCTACTTGCTGCGGTCAGGAGCGGTTTTGATAAAGCGATCGTTCCAGCAAGTCAGGAAGCTGAGGCATCTTTGGTGCCTGGGGTCACGGTGTGGGCCATCGGGCATTTGAAGGATCTCGTCGCAGTGCTTAACGGAGAACCGCCGCTGGGCGGGTGGGAGCCTCCGGGTGATGAAGATGTGGCCTCCAGGCAGAGACCTCCCTTGGATTTCCGGGAGGTACGCGGGCATCTCGAAGGTCGGTGGGTCATGGAGGTGGCAGCGGCAGGGCGACATCATGTGTTTCTCCACGGTGCGCCAGGCGTGGGGAAAACCATGCTTGCGTCCCGATTGACCAGCATCCTGCCTCCTCTCGACGGCGAGGAAGCGGTCGAAGTCTCAGCTCTGCACTCGCTTGCCGGAATGGATCTCAGCGGAGGGCTGCTGATTGATCCACCCTATGCTGATCCTCATCATTCATCCTCCCCGGCTTCGATAATTGGTGGGGGAGCGCGGCTCGTGCGGCCCGGATCGATTTCCTTGGCCCATCGTGGAGTGTTGTTCCTTGATGAAGCGCCCGAGTTCGGGACGCGCATCCTTGATGCGCTACGCACTCCGCTGGAATCTGGCTGGATCAGCATAGGCAGAGCAGCGATTCAAGTGCGATATCCGGCACGATTTCAACTGGTGTTGGCAGCGAATCCCTGTCCCTGTGGTTTCCACGGGGTCACGGGCCGCGAATGCCGCTGCTCTCCCATGGCGGTGCGGAGGTACCAGGAGCGATTGTCGGGACCGATCATGGACCGCATTGATATTCGGCATCACATGTTGCCCCAGTCGCGTTCATTCTTGGGTGACTCACTGGAACAACCTGAATCCAGTGCCGAGATTGCAACACGTGTTCTCATGGCTCGGGAAAGGCAAGCTCGACGGCTTCAAAGTACGCCGTGGCGCACCAACGGTGAGGTGGCAGGGCCGTGGCTTCGCTCGCATCTGCCTCTGCCGGAGGATCTGTCCCCCTTGGAGAAGGCGTTGAACCGTGGCCTGTTGAGCGCCCGTGGCGTCGACAAGGTGCTGCGGCTGGCATGGACTGTGGCGGATCTTGCTGGGGAGGACCGGATCTCTGCGGCTTCCCTGCGAGTCGCCATGCAGCTGAGGCAGGGCATGTTCCACGAGGCGGCATGATGGACGTCCGGGAACGTAGGGCCCGCATGGCTCTGTGCGCACTGCAGGTGGCAGCTGATCCGAGGCTCACGCAACTCGTCGAGAGCTACGGAGCCCTGGACGTGTGGGAAACCATTCAACGACAGGGAGAATCCACTTCCTTGGGGCGTCGCGCGCGGGGTGTCGATCCTGGGAAGTTGGAGGCGGCGACGATCCGGTGCGGCGCTAGTTTTCTGGTTCCCGGGGACGAACTTTGGCCGGCTAGCCTCACAGATCTTGGGATGTGCCAGCTGGGAGACCAGGGAGGTCGACCGTTGGGGTTATGGGTTGCCGGAGACCCCGCGGTGCTGGCAATGCCGCGAGCAGTCGCGGTTGTCGGGGCGCGATCAGCCACCAGCTACGGCCTACACGTGGCGGGAGAACTCGCATCCGATCTCGGCACATCAGGGTGGCTTGTGATCTCTGGGCTTGCCTTCGGGATCGACAGCGCAGCTCATCGTGGTGCACTCGGAGCAGGTAGTCCGACCCTTGCAGTGATGGCGACAGGAATCGACAAAACTTATCCTGCCAGTCATCACGGGTTGCGGAAGCAGATCGAGAGCAATGGTGCAGTCATTACGGAAATGGCTCCAGGCGCCCACCCTTTGAGAGCCAGTTTCCTGGCGCGCAATCGTTTGATCGCGGCGCTTGGGAGTGGCACCGTGATGGTCGAGGCGGGAGCCCGCTCCGGGGCCCGGAACACCATCTCTTGGGCGGCGGAACTGGGCCGCGTGACCATGGCTGTACCCGGGCCAGTCACGTCTTCGCTGTCTTTTACTCCGCATCATCTGATTCGGGATGCGGTGGCCACACTCGTCACGTCAGCGGCTGATGTTACGGCCCTGTTGTCACCTCTGAGAGCTCAGGAGGAGCTTCCGTTGCTGGGTGAAGACCGGCCAATCGATTCTCTCCCGGTCCTACTCAGATCGGTCAGAGAAGCAATCCCGGTGGGCGGGACGTCAGGGATTGCCGAGCTGACGGTCGCCACTGGGATGACAACGCCCGAGGTGATTGCTGCGGCTGCTGAGCTCACGGAACTGGGATGGCTCGAGAGCACCGGTCAGGGATGGCGGTTGCCCCGGAGAGGATGACTAGCTGCATGGAAAAGGACTGTGCTCCGTGGAGCTGCCCACGGAGCACAGTCCCGAAAGGCTTTGCTTCAATCCAGCCCTGGAAACCCGTGGCTCTGAACTCTTTGGCTCCAGCCGTTCACCTTGCCTACTCTGATACGGAGCCTAGGGTCAGGTATCCAGGAAATGTGGTGTCTTGTTCTGTATTTGCGAATTTTAGGGGGGCGCCGCCTTCCATGGGGTTTGGGATGCGGAGAGCTGCCATGCCATTGTTTCCTTCGAGAGTGGCTGTTACTTCCGTGGTTTGGCCGGGAAGGAGTGAGGGAAGGTTGGCGTCGGTTTGGGTTGAGGTTACTGTTTTCGTGGAATCAGTGGTGGATTCTTGGGGGTTGATGAGGGAGAATTCCAGTGGCCAGTTGTAGTAGAACGGGGCGACGCCTCGGTTGGTGAGGCGGATGCGGACTTGGGTTTTTCCGTCTGTGACGATGGTGCGGGTTTGTGTGACTGCGAGGTCGTAGCCTAGTGCTGCGTGGGCTTTTGTGGCTTTCTCGAGTGCTGCTCCGCTGTAGCCTTCTGAGAATGCTTTGTGGTTCACGAGCCATGTGGCGTGAGTCTGTGTGGTGGCCTCGTTGAAATCTTCGGAATGGTTGCAGTCTGTTGGCTCGTTGAACACGCAGTGTTGGATCTGTGGATAAACCTCGCCCCCGATTGCCTCGGTCTGCCAGCGTTCGGTCAACTTGTATGTCTTCATCCGGGCCATGAAATGCCAGTCGATAGTGGGGAGCGTTGATTCTGCGAAGGAATCGTCGTGGAAGCCGATCTTGATGTTCTCTAGGCCTGGCCCGGGGCTTCTGTTTAGGAGTTTGGTGGTGTTGAAAGCTGCGTCCCAGGCCTGGTAATAGGAGAGCTCCACCTCGTGTGTGGGCATCCACTGTGCGCTATTGGGATTGTCTGTGTGTGAGTTCCCATCCATCGGGTACGTATGCTGCTCGCCCCAGAAGCCGATGAGGCCGGTGGTGATGTAGCCGATCCGAGGGTCTCCGTCATAGTTCTTGCCGAATTCGGCTACGAAGTCTTTGATCAGGGATTGGACTCTAGGGTCGTTGTAGTCGGGGGAGAAGCTGGTTCCATTGTTGTCGTAGAAATTGTATTTTCGTGACTGGTCTATGCCATTGGGTCCCAAGAGGTAATCGGGAACTCCGGTGGGTTTGGTTGGGTAGTCGAGATAGAAGCGGAGTGCGGCTTGATGACCACGGCTCTTGATGGAGGAGAGCTGTTGCTCGAACTCTGTCCAGTCGTAGTTGCGTTCTCCCTTCACCACAGCATTGAGCGGCATGTAGAACCACTCCATGGTGTGCGGGAAGGAGGGTGCGTTGTTGTCGAGATTTTCGTTGAATGGTGCGAAGCCCTTCAGTGGGTTGTCCGTGCGGGCTTCGGTGGTTGCCAGCGTCTGCCAACCGGTATCGGCGCGCGCCTGACCCGTACCGCAGGCGAGCCCGAGAGACAGGGCGGCAGTGACCGCTGCTGTCGCTGCCACCTTCCACTTGGATGTGTGAGTCATGATGCTCCTTGAAGTTGTTTCTCCTCGAATTTCTGTTGCCCCCACCCCGACCGCAAGGCTGCTGCTTCATCGCGGCCAAGGGCAAGTACATCATGGTGAGGGTGCATCGTGTCCGCATCGTAGGACGTGGCCTCATGAGTTTTGTGGCAACGAATGTCAAAGGGGCGCTCTTGATGGTGTACTGATGCTCTCGTGGCTGCGCGATGTCGTAGGAGTGGGAGCCTTCCTGGTTCCGCTGTTCTTGAACTGCTCCGAGGTCGATGGAAGGCGCTGGTACGCGGCAGCAAGTTACCCAGGCCTGGGAAACATACGCCAGTCCATCATCAGCAGGCCAAAGAGATCGCACACTGGCATGGATCAGCCGAAGCGGTAGGGAAGGTGCCAAACCAAGCCGGTACCCACTGCGACTACCGAGACGGTCACCGGAACAGGGAACTTTCTCCATGGCCCGATCGCATCCGCGACCCCCCGGAGCGGAGCTCCGAGGGCGTGTGTTCGAACAAGATGAGTGTGGTCGGCTACGGCCCCTACCCCTTGAATGACTCCTCGTTCCTCATTCAGCCGACCCTGCCGGAGCTGCAGCGGTTGGCTGAGGTGATGGGGTCACTGTCGACGGACGCACCAGCTGGTGTCGCAGCGATGATCGAGGAGGCGGCTCAGCTGGCGCCCCATGAGGCGGAACGTGATGCTGTGCGCGTACCGAATGATGTTGCTGTGACGTCCAAGCCGGTAATAGCTGCTATGGATGAATATCCTTGCTGCGTCAAGTCTGGGCGGCGGGACAGTGCCGCGGATTCCCGTCGGGTGCGGCGCCGGCTTTCGTCTGAGGCCATTGCCCAGGTTGTGGAGCGCTACCAGACGGGGGCGACGGCGGCGGAGCTCGGTGCTGAGCATGGTGTGTCAAAGAACGGCATGCTCAAGCTGCTGCGTGAGCAAGGGGTGCAGATTCGTGGCAAGTCCCTGCCGACCGCGGTCGTCACCCAAGCCATGCACTTGCACGAGCGTGGCGCGTCGATGCGTCAGGTGTCGGAGCAGCTGGGCGTCTCGCGTACCGCACTCAGGCGGAACTTCCAGAAGATGGGGGTTGGGGTGTGAGGTATATTTATCGGAGTGATGTCAAACTTACGGCGGACACGTAACGGAAGATGCAGCAGGTTTGTTGCTGGCTGACATCTCAAGGAGGAGGTAGGAAACTAGTTGGGATTATGTATAGTTATTCTCAAGCGTGCTTTAATCAAAGTCTTCATTGGCCGACGTGCTGCTTGTGAATAAGCCCCGGACTTAGTCCGGGGCGAGGAATCACTTCCTATCTCTGGTGCTAGTGCCGAAGATGACTACCCAGTTACCCACTAGAAAAATCATGGCACTTATGCAGCCGATGGCAAGGCACTCCCCACGACCAAAATCTGACAGGAGGAGTCCGACGTAGACTCCAACCAGGAGTGCGAGAAGAGAAAAGAAGTAGATTACGCGGAGGAACATGAGTAACCCCAATCTCTGGTGTGATACTCGACACTCTTGTGTCGGGCTACTGATGGCCTGATCTGTAAGCAGCCAGTAGCCCGACGCGAGAAGATGTTCCTGATTGTTATTATACACTATTTTTGCGAAAAGTCTACACAAAAAGGTGGTAAATGATGGATACTGCGCGGCATATGAAAATTAGCACAGTGGCCACTGTTCTAGGTGTATTTTTAACTGCTATTGCTATACTCGCAACCTTTGTTGTACCAGAGATTCGATGTTTTTTCGGATTGGATAAACCTGATAAATGTCAGGGGCCCGTTGCAGTTCCTTCGCCGTTATCTCCCGGCAAAGAAGGAAACGGAGTATCAACTAGTTCTCCGGCGACCGTTGAGCCCTCGGCAACAACTTCACAGCCACGCGAAACCGAGACAACTACTTCGCTAGGTGGGACAACTGATACTCCTAGCTCGAACCCTCCCGAGACTTCGCTGCCCCCGATCGTCGATGAACTAAAAAATCCCCACTACTATACACATGATAAAGAGTATACTGGTAGAGTATGGATCAATATTATTCCAACCTCGGCAAATGAGGGAAAACAACATGCTGTCAATATCATTTGGGGAACATATAGGTATGAAAATACCTTCAGAGTTGGTGACTCTTCGAGTCTTGTGCATGAGAAAACCAAGCCCGACAGTGTCCGTATGGACGTTTATGTGGAGCCCGCAGCGCGAGTGGAGTTTGGAGTAGGAAGGCCTCCTGGTAAGCATGTCATTGACATAAACGACGGGTGGACTAAGCGGTAGATAAGACTGGTCGCATACTCTCTTGCTGAGTGCTTTCTCCTCTTGGGTACTCGCTGGAACCGATCTTCGGATTCAATGCTGAGACTTGCCCGCGGTCACCCTCAGTCGTGCCCTGACTAGGTGTTTCGGATCGACACACTGCCCTATGAACCAGGCCTCACAGAGTCCCTAAGCTACCTACTCAAGCCCCAGGTGAGCCTCAACCACATGCAGCCGCTTGTCCAGCGCTCGCCATTTCTTGTCCTGGGTGTCCCAGCCAACCGTGTCGGCGTGTTCGCGAGAGCCCTCCTCGAGAAATAAGCGGGTGCGTAGCGAAGCCAGTTCGGCCTTGAGGTCACTCTGGGTGGCCATGACCTTCTTGAAATTATGATCGGTCTTCAGTTCAAACAGCTGGAAGATGTCGTCGCTGTTCTTGATGTCTTTGCGGATAGCGGCCTGACCCTGCTCGAGGTTGCCAAGACGGGTCTCTACGGCATCAAATCGCTCATCCATCTTGTCTAAGCGGCCGTCCATTTTGTCCAGGCGCTTATCGACGGTTTCAAACCGTTCATTCATTTGTTTTGCTAGCGCGTCAATTTTTGTGATTATTTCTTCCATATAATATCCTCCTTATATCTATTTTATCGCGAAATAGCCACCTTGAGCAATAGCATAAAGCCTATGCAGGCACTTCATTCTGGTAT
>JABCNW020000205.1 GCA_013333945.2 Propionibacterium sp. | reverse complement strand
GGATGAGGATCATGATGCGGGCGTTCTGGCTGGCGATTTCCTGCATCTGCTGCCAGCGCCGCTGGCCGGTGGACTGCACGGGGCGGTGCAGGATCTCGCTCATCCGGTCCTCCGACTCCTTCAGCAGGAGCAGGATCCGGGTGGTGTCTTCGATGGCCTCGTCGTCGACCTGGTCCTCACCGTCGAGCATGACGATGTTGCGTGCCGCGTGGGCTTCGCTTTCCGGGTCGAGCATGTTTGTCAGCACCGCAATGCCCAGCGACGGCAGGTCGCGGGGGGCGGTGATGCTGGCGGGGCGGCCGTCGACGGTCAGCGATGCGATGGGGGCGGGACGTTTCCCGGTCCGCGCGTCGCGCACCTCCTCCACACCCGAGGTGCGGGAACCGGTGAAACCGAGGACCTCGCCGCGGTTCAGTTGGAAGGAAATCGGTTCGTTGGTGCATTCCAGGTCGACGACGTCCATCACGATGTCGGCGGTGGCGTTGGCGCGTCGCGGTGTGATCTCGATGACGGACCCGAACATCGCCTCGGTGAGCTGGTCGACGGTGGTGGTGGCGGAGTCGAAGATCTCCTCGACCTGGCCGTCGCGCAGCACCGCGACCCGGTGGCACAGCCGCAGCGCCTCCTCCAGCTGATGGGTGATGTAGAGGACACCCCGACCCTCCTCGACCGTCCGGTTGAGGGCGTAGCGCAGGTCCTCGAGCTCCTCGGCGTTGAGGGCGTTGCTGAGTTCGTCGATGACGATGACCTCACGCGGATCGGCGAGCATCCGGACCACCTCGGCCATGCGGCGTTCCGTGTGGCTGAGGCCACCGAGTCGGTGGGTGGGGGACAGGGGGATGCCGGTTTCGGAGAGAATACGTTTGGCCCGGGTCATCAGTTCCGCGAGGCTGTGATGTCCCTCGATGTGCCGGAACATGGCCTCGACGACGGTTAGTTTCGGGTCCAGCTCGTTTTGGGGGTCGATGAGCATGATTCGTCGCGGATCCCACGGTCCACCCGACAGACTGGCCACCCCTTCATCAGCCGACGTGTAGCCGGCGATGATCGAGGCCATAGTGGATTTCCCCACGCCGTTGGGGCCGACCATGCCGAGTACCTCCCCGTGCCGGAGGTCGATGTCGACGCCGGTCAGCACCTCGAGTCGACCGAAGGACTTGCGCATCCCCCGGACCGCCAGTAGCGGCTCACTATCCCACATGAATACCTCGTAGTTGTCATTCGTTCGCAACGCGAAGCTTCCTCCCTGCCGCCAAGTGCAGGTTCCAGGTGATTTCCTGTCCTCGTGAGGATGCCTTGGTGATCCGACTCTAGGCGATGGTCGGGTCTCCGTGACGATGAACCTGTCCTTGGTTAACTGAGATTCCGCAGAACAGGACCTTACCGCTGCTTCGCCCGCCTTGCGAGCTGAACCGGGTGCGCCGTGACAATTTTTTCTTCAACAATGTTCAAGTTCATTTGTCAGTCGACCGGATGACGTAGTCAATCGTTTTTTCGGTGTCCGTTGTCCGGGCGGAAATATTAGGTGGAAAACCGGTGGTGACGATGCGGTGGACGCGACGATCAGGGCCTTCGGCGGTCGGTTTTGTCGATTCATCGGTGTTTCCTTCGATCCGGGTGACTCGTTCAGCTGTGCCTGCCTCGTTGAGGCGCCACTTGTTGTTTTGGGTTCCTCAATGCGAGGAAGAACCCCGCGGCCAGCAGAATCAGGGAGCAGCCCAGGAGCAGGTGGGCCCTCGTGTCCGGTGCGACGGTGTCGCCCAGCACGAGGACCACCACCAGGGGCACTGCGATGCCCACCCCGTAGCCGAGGTTCTGGACTCCTTGGAACAGGGCAGAGGCCCGGAAGGTCCGGTTCGTGGTCGCGAGGCGCAGCAGCGAGACCAGCTGCGTGGACAGTCCGAGACCGAGCCCGACTGCTCCCAGGACGGCTCCGGTCAGGAAGGAGATGTCGGAGGGAAGCAGTGGGATCGCGGCCATCACCGGACCCGGCGCGGCGATCACCCACGCCAGTACGGCTTTCCGGTGACCCCCGGGGAGCACGGCACCTGTGATGAACCCGACGGCCAGTCCCGCGGCGAAGGGGAAGTCGACCAGGCCGCTGTGGGCCCTTGCGTACCCGGCGGAGTCGCCCAGGAGGAGCGAACCGTGACGGGCCGCGAAGGACAGCTCCAGGTGAATCCGGACCCCTGTCAGTGCGGCGCCGAGCAGCAGGGTCTGGACCACCGCCTGGCCTTTCCCCGCAGGGGGATCCGGTGGGGGATCGAGGGTGGGGCCGGTTGTCGCGGGGCCGGAGGGGATCGCGAACCATCCGAGGAGCAGCGGTGGGATCGCGGCTCCGGAGATCGCGATCAGTGTTGTTCTCCAGTCCATCGATCGGGTCAGCAGGTCGGCGATCAGCGAGCCGGGTAGCTGGAGGAGCACCGGGAAGGCGAGGACCGTTCCTGTGAGGAACCCGCCGGGACGCGGTTGGGTGGAGGTGATGACGGTCAGTGTGGCGGGGATCATCGCCGCCACCCCGGCTGCCTGGAGTGCGTAGCTGCCGAGCAGGAACTCCACCGATCCCGACCAGCTTCCCGTGAACACCCCCAGCGCCCACACGAGCAGGCCGCCGGTGTAGGGCAGCCGCGGCCCGCAGCGGTCGCAGAGCAGGGTCCACGGGAACAGGAAGAGGGTGCAGACCGCCACCTGCAGGGCAGGGAGCGTCAGGGTGGATCCGATCAGGGTGTGGGTGCCTGGGCCGGGTGGGAGGAGGCTCTGCTGGGCCCGCTGCACCACCCGTCCGAGGATGCCCTGCGCCAGGAACACGATCACGATCCCGAACAGGACCGCCGTGACGTCCAGACCGTGCCGTGCGTCGGGGAAGGTCGCATTCCGGAGGGACGGGTTCGTGGTCATCTCTGCGTCTCCTCTGGGGGCGCGATGAGTCCGACCGGGCTGTGTTCCGGCGCCGGAAGGCGTCCTGCCCTGGGGGCGGACCGGCTGGGGTCACCGCATTCTTGCACCCAGCCGGTTCACACCCCCGTCACCACCAGGGATCAGCGCCCGATGCCACGTGGTCGAGCATGCTCAAGCCCCCCGCGAAGTCGCCGTGCGGCTGGGGGTAGGCAGTGGGGGTGAACGAGTGGTAGTCCAGCCCGATGCCGCGTTCCGCGAACACCGATTCGTCCAGGTAGTTGCGGCCCGAGGGACCCGATAGGTAGACGTCACCGCCGAGTTCCGCGGTGATGGCGGCCAGCAGTTCCGATGCCGAGCCGGTTGCTTTCAGCTCCGAGGCGCGCACCAGTGTCGTCGGGATCGCGTAGTGGTCGCGCAACCGGGTGATGAGGTCGGTGCACAGGTCGGCTAGGTTCGTCGTCTCGTGGGCGTAGACGGCCTCCAGCATCGTCGTGGCCGTCTCGAAGCCTGGGCAGCGCCCGTACAGGGTCTGGAGGGTTTTGACGTGGTCGCTGCGCCACGGTTTCAGCTCGTTGGTTTCCACGTCGCGTGTGAGCTGTCCGAGCCTGCCCTTGGTGTGCACGGGAACGGTCAGCCACTGCGGCCCGCCCGGTCCCTTGATTTTTACGCGATTCTGGAATCCGCCCTTGGTGAAAGGCACCGTGTCTAGCAGGACGAAAACGTCCGCCTTCGTCATTTTGTCGAAGAAGCCCGTCCAGGGGGCAAAATTCGGTTGGTGAATGGTGACGATCATATTCGCCTCACAAAACGACGCGGATCAGTTCGAACGCCTCGGCCCATTCGTGTTTCACCTGGAGACCGCGGACCTTGGCCAGGGATTCGTGGAATTCCTTGGTGAAATACGACCTGCCCATTTCAAGCTGCGAGGTGTACTTCGTCAGGGCGTCCCATTTCTTGTCGAGGTGGCGCTTGTCGAGTGTCACGAAAGCCGACGCGGAGAACGTGATGTGGTTCCACGGCAGTTCGTAGCCCAGCAGGGTCTTGTGTTTGAAGGCGCGCATCGCCTCGTCGTGGATGGTGGCGTGGTCCTGGGGCAGGTCGGCGCCGGAGGGGAACAGGATCCACTGGGGGTTCAGCTGGCGTTCCATCGCCACCATGTTTTCCAGCACCTCTTGGCGGTGGTAGCCGAGCTTGCGCACCGGGTAGTGCATGATCTGCCGGTTTTCCGGTTTCACCCCGAGCGCGTCGAGGGAGGCGTGGCATTCGTCTGCCAGGCGTG
>JABCNW020000204.1 GCA_013333945.2 Propionibacterium sp. | reverse complement strand
GAGTTCCCGATTAAAGGACACGGCAAAATAGACCGGTCTGCCCTGACCGAACCCGAACGCGGCGTGATCACAGACGTCGCCCCCCGCACCGAACTTGAGACCGAGCTCGCCGCCGTCTACGCCGATCTGCTGGGGATCGAGACGCTGAGCGTGGTGGCGGATTTCTTCGACCTGGGTGGTGACTCGCTGTTGGCGACGAGAGTTGTTGCCCGCATCAAGCCGATCGTGGGTGATGACGTTGCCGTCTCCGTGATGGATATCATCTCCAACCCCACCGTCGAGAGCCTGGCGAGGCTGATCGAGGACAGGCGGAGCGGCGACGCCGAACGCCGTCTGCTCTACGAGCTCACGAAACCGATCAGTGCCGCAGAGCGCGTCGCGTCGATTGTTGCCGTCCCTTACGGTGGTGCCAACGCCAGTGTTTTCAGCGACCTGGCCGGGGCGCTACCGATAGGGTATTCGCTCTACTCGGTGGAGCCCCCGGGACACGACGTGGCTCTTGATGAGGACGTGCGCCCGATTCGCGAAGTGGCTGTGAGCGTTGCTGACGAGATCCTGCAGCGGATCGACGGTGACCTGATCATCTACGGGCATTGCGTCCCCGGAGCGGCCCTCGCTGCCGCCGTCGCGGAGGAACTCACCCGCCGGGGACGCGATATCGAGGCCCTCTACATCGGGGGTGCTTTTCCCGTGGCCCGGCCGACCAACAAGATCCTCGCGGCCCTGGCCCGGTGGTCGGCCCGGGACTGGCTCACATCCGACCGGAATCACGCCAACTGGCTGACAGGTATGGGTGCGGACATGGGCGCCATGGATGAAGAACACGCCGCCCACATGATCAAGGCTATGCGTCAGGACGGCCGTTTTGCCGAGGACTACTTCACCAGCATATTCGGGCATGGTGCCACGCGGTTCACGGCTCCGGTAATCAGCGTCGTCGGTGAAGCCGATCAGTCCACCCGGTTCTGGGAGGAACGCAGCGACGAATGGTCCGTTTACTCTGATCGTGTCGCGTCGGTCTGTATCCAGGACGCCGGCCACTATTTCCTCAACTACCGGCCCGACGAGCTGGCCGAGATCATCGCCACGGTGCACCTACGAATCGCCGAGCGCTCGGAGCGCACCCTGACCCGTCCCGGGCGTGGAGCAGAAGCGACTTGGTGGCTGCATGACAGCCGAATCGCGACGGAGAAAGCCAAACCGGGGCGCCAGCCCAGACTTAGATCCGTGCTGTCGGCTGGCGGCGAATCCGCGGACACGCTGCCCGGGCTGGGTAAATTCGCTATCATCACTGCCGGGCAGATGATCTCATTCATGGGGTCGACACTGACCGGTTTCGCGTTGCCGTTGTGGGTGTTGTCACAGACCAACGACCTGGTGCTCTTCGGAATCTTCGGGGTGCTGGCCGTACTGCCGAACCTGATCGTCGCTCCGGTCGCGGGAGCGATCGTGGACCGGTTCAACCGCCGCAGACTGATCATGATCTTCGACGGGATCTGCATGGCGTTGCTCACGGTGCTGCTGTTGCTGGCGGTCACGAACACCATGCAGTTGTGGAACATGATGCTGATGTTTAGTCTCGTGGCCTGCGCGGTCGCCTTCCAACGAGTGGCCTTCCAGTCCGCCCTGCCACAGATCGTTCCCAAGCGCTACCTGGGGCACGCGAACGGCATGCTACAATCCGCGACCGGGGTTGCGACCTTCACCGCCCCGCTGTTCGGTGTCGGGATGCTTGCCATCTTCGGTGTGCCCGGGATCCTGGCGTTCGACGTTGTGTCCTACGTGTTTGCGATCACAACCGTCGCCCTGATTCGTTTCCCGGCCACCATGCCGGACGTCTCGGAGTCCGTGTGGGAGGAGATCCGCAGCGGCTTCCGGTTCTCCATGCGCAACAAGTACTTCCGCTCCATGCTGCTGTATTTCGCACTGGTCAATCTGTTCCTGGCTCCGCTCCTCTCGCTGGTCAACCCGTTGGTGCTGGCTCTTGCGTCGTTGAACGAGGTTGCCGTCGTCGCGGGGTCCGCCGGTGTGGCGGGGATCCTCGGCGGAGTCGTGATGAGCATCTGGGGCGGGCCACGACATCGCCGCATGGATGCGGTGCGCATCATGTCACTCGTGCTGGCGATCTGCGCCTTCACGGTCGCGTCCAGACCGTCGCTGCTGCTGGTGTGCGTGGGCGTCTTCGGCCTGTCTGGAGTGATCGTGCTGGTCAACGGCACCGTGATGACGATCATTCAGACGAAGGTCCCGGCTCGCATCCAGGGCCGCGTGCTCGCCATCAACGCGATGGTCTCCACCGCGAGTGCGCCATTGGGATTCGGCGTGCTGGCCCCCCAGGGAACCCGTCTGATGGAATGGGTGATGACGAATGTACCCGGGGCGGAACCCGTTGTTCACACGCTGCTGGGGAACGGGCCGGGCCGTGCCATCGCCATGGTCTACGCGATGTGTGGTCTTGTCGTTCTCGTCCTGGTGATCTGCACGAGGCGCTGGCGCACCTTGACCCGATTCGACGACGAGGTACCCGATGCCCGACCCGATGATCTCATCGGGCTGGCACAGTCCAGGGCGCGTCACGAAGGCGGGGCGGATGTCGTGCGCACGATGGAACAGACCGGAACTCTTGAGCTGGAGAGGATGCGATTCTGATGTTCGAGCGATATGCATGGCTGCGGGATTACAGCACTTCCTGCCTCAACCCCGATGTTCGAATGGTGTGTTTCCCCCGTGCGGGGGGAACCGCCAGCGCATATGCGGGTTGGCGGGCCGGACTTGAATGCAGCGTGGAACTGATCGCCGTGCGCTACCCTGCCCGGGAGGACCGCCTGTGCGACCCTCCGGTGCGCGACCTCCGCGCTATGGCGAGGATGATCGCCGATGCCTTGGAGCAGCTACACACCGAACGACCTCTGCCGCTCGTGTTGTTTGGGCACAGCATGGGTGCATCTATCGCCCATGAGGTGGCGGTACTGCTGCGCGGGGCCGGGACACCCGTCGCGCTTCTCATGGTCTCCGCCCGGCTCCCGGTCATGGCCATCAAGCCAGGACGGCGAAAATCCGATGAGGAGCTGGCCGCGATGCTGTGCGGCATGGATCCAGCCAACTACGAGGTGCTGAGTGATCCGGAGTTGCGTGAACTCGTGTGGCCCGCGATCCGAGCCGACTACGACGCCACGAATTGCTACCACGGCCATCGACTTCCCCGCCTGGACGTTCCCATCGCGGCGCGGGGCGGGAGCAGTGATGATCGTGCCAGCTTAGAGGCTCTGAACGCGTGGCAGGAGTGCACCGAGGCGAGATTCTGGACGCGCCTATTCGAAGGCGGGCACTTCTACTACCGCGAGGACCTGAAGTTATTCCTGGCTGTCATCAGTTCCTACGTTTCCGATGCTGTCGATTCTTTCTGCCGAGCCTGAGGCACGTTGCGTCGAGGGGCGTGGGATGAGTTAGGTGTCGTATTGGGTTTGATCTCCTCCCTCGGCCCGCCACCCAGGGCAGGGCCGGTAAATCAAGCTCGTGCCTGTTCCCTGCATCGGTTGTGTTGGGCCATGGCTCGTGGATGAGCAACCTGCGTCGAGATCTGCAGCGCATGTTTCCAGAAGGCGTGGTCGCGCCGGATTCCCGATCGTAGGGCGGTCCTGGCTCAGCCTTTTGCTGATTCTCACGTCCTGGCCCGGACGGTACTCTGTGGGCAATTCATAACTTTCGTTAAATTAACTCACAGTGATTCCGTGCGGTGGTGGCATAACTTCCGGTAACACTTGTTCCGGGACGTTGCGCTTTCGGTTAGTTGCAATTTAACGTTGTGTTCCGGGTAGTGAGAGATCCCCGCGGAACCAACTCGTTGACAACTGAACATGTGCAGCGAGGTTTGCTCTGATCGGTCTGTCTCGGGTTGGAGCTGCCTGAACCCGCGGAAGGTTGTTGCGAAACCATCTGATAGCGAAGGTGAATCTGGCGTACCGTGGCCTGACGAGTTCGGCGGTGTCCATTCGTTCTCCGTGAGGTGATCTGCCCGCTGCGAATGAGAGCGAATAGTCCATACGCAAATAGGAGGTTTGCTGGTGAATAACTCTGATCAATCGTCACAGAACCCGGGGGAATCACGACTTGGCGGTCTCGCCCCCGACATTCCATTGCGTCCTTACTGGGGGCCGGGGCTGGTCGGGGTCATCGTTGGCCTCGTTGCTCGGCTCGCTGTGTTCCTGCTCGTGTGGAGAGTGGGGGGGCGGATCCTGAGTATCATCGTGACCAACTTCATGCCCCCGGAGATCAGGAGAGCGCCCATCAGCGTTCCCGGAGTGCTCATACTGATCGTGGCGACAAGCGCTGGGTACTACTTAGTTGTTCGCTTCTTGGAACGGCGCCGCAGCATCCATGAGCTCAGCCTACGCCGACTCGGGGGGCTGGGGATCGGCCTGGCCGGCGGCGCAGCAGCCATACTCATCTGCTGCGGCATCATCGCCCTGGGTGGTGGGTACCAATGGAGCACCGTCGAGAATCCGGACCTCGGGAGCATCGCTCTGGGCATCCTGGCGGCGGGCATCGGCGCGGGCATCGCTGAAGAGCTAATTTACCGCGGAATAGCCTACCGCTTGATGGAACAGCTGTTCGGGACGTGGGCGGCTCTCATCGGCTCCGGGTTGTTGTTCGGGATAATGCACATGACCAACCCCGGTTCCTCCCTGTGGGGGGGAATCTCGGTCGCCCTGGCCGGGGGTTTGCTGTTCGGAGTGATCTACGCCCTGACCCGTTCCCTATGGGTGACGATCGGCTATCACACCGCGTGGAACGTCGTGCAGGGTCCGCTGCTGGGGGTGCCGGTCTCCGGGAACGATCTGTCGGCTTTTCTGCAAACCACCATGAACGGGCCGGACTGGCTCACCGGAGGAGCTTTCGGTGCCGAGGGCAGCGTCATCACCGTGGTCCTGATGTTTGGCGTGACCGTCGCGCTGGTGGTGCTCCTGGTACGGCGCGGCGGCGACAACATCGTGCCACCGCTCTGGTCCGCACGAAGGAAGCCGGAACCTTCCTCACAGGGCGCTGTTGACGGATCTGCTCCGGCTCAAGCCGGTTGAGCTGGCTGCGGGCCCTTGAGCGAACAACTGTGTCGAAACCGCATCCGCGGAAACCGATGAGCGCGACGTGACCCGGGTTTCCGGAAGCGGTTTCGGCACGACCTGTTCCTTCAGCGAGGGTCGGTTCGACAGGCTTCGGAGGGGAATGACTCGGTCTGTCCGACCGGGCTGGTGAGCTGGCGGGATCGCCGTTTCGTGAACAAATCCTCCGATGCCCTTCTGGCCCTCCACGAGGCGGGGAAGCGCGGGTTACCCGAGGTACGGCGTTGTATGCTGAGCGCGTTTTCACGACCGGAACGAAGTGGGGAAAATGTCCGCTCAGCTCTATGCCCTCGGTCGCTGGTGTTTTCAACATGCAAAACTGGTTCTAGCCGTGTGGCTGCTCGTGGTCCTGGCCATGGGGGGTGCCGCTCTGGCCTTCCGGGGCAGCTTCGCCGACGTATTCAAGATCCCCGGTTCCTCCTCCCAGGTTGCCCTCGACAAGCTACGGATGACCTTCCCGCAGGGCGCCATGACCCAGGCCGCTGCGATCTTCGTGGCCCCCGAAGGCGGTCGGGTCGACGATTTCCGCGACGTCATCGAGGACACTATCGCCGAGCTGGAATCGATCGACTTCATCAACTCGGCTGCATCCCCGTGGAACGAACGGATCACCGGCATGGTTTCCGACGATGGCCGGGCCGCCATCGTCGCGATCTTGATCGACACCAAGGGCGCCCCGACCACTGAGCAGCTTGCCACACTCAGTGCCGTCGCCGAACGCATGTCCCAGCGGTTGCCGCAGGGCGCCACCCTCGACATGGGGGGTCAGGCCTTCAACATCGAACTGCCGAGTCTGAGCGTCACGGAGGCTGCCGGGTTGGGGGTAGCGCTGGTGGTGCTGACGCTGGTGCTCGGTTCCCTGGTGGCCGCCGGGCTGCCGCTGCTGACCGCGGTCACGGGGGTGGGGGTGACCATGGCCGTCATGCTGCTTCTCACCCGCCTGGCCAGCATCAACTCGACCACCCCGATGCTGGCCGTGATGCTGGGACTCGCGGTCGGCATCGACTACGCCTTGTTCATCCTCTCCCGCCATCGCAACCAGCTGGGCGAGGGTATGGCGGCGGAGGAGTCGACGGCCCGCGCCGTCGGGACCGCCGGTTCGGCGGTGGTGTTCGCCGGACTGACGGTATTCATCGCCCTGCTCGGTCTCGGGGTGTCGGGGATTCCGTTCCTCACTGTGATGGGCGCGTTCGCGGCCCTGGCCATCGTGCTGGCGGTGTTCATCGCGCTGACGATGCTGCCCGCGTTGATGGGGCTGTTGGGGGAGCGACTGCGACCCCGACCGAGAAGGCCCCGGCGGCGTCGCAGGCCCCGCAGAGGTGGTGCGTTTGCCTGGTGGGGTCGCGTCACCACCGGGCATCCCGTCGTGGTGCTGCTGGTCGTGGTGGTTTGCCTCGGGGCGTTGACGATCCCGGGTCTGGGATTGCGTACCGCCTTGCCGAACTCCGGGCAGCACACCGCGGGGGCCCCAGACCGCGTCACCTACGATCTGATCTCGCAACATTTCGGAGTGGGGCGCAACGGCCCGCTGGTGCTGACCGCCGACGTCATCTCCAGCAGGGATCCGCTGAAACTGGTGGCCGACCTCAAGGAGGAGGTGGAGGCGATCGACGGTGTCGCCGCGGTGCCGCTGGCCACCCCCAACCAGAACGCGGAGGTTGCGATGCTTCAGGTGGTGCCCACCACCGGACCCGACGACCCCGCTACCGCCGATCTCGTTCAGGCCCTGCGAGACCGGCACGACCAGTGGCTGGAACGTTACGGAGTCGAGACTGCCGTCACGGGCATGACCGCCATGCAGATCGACGTCAACTCCCGCCTCGTGGGGGCACTGCTGCCGTTCGGGGTGCTCGTGGTCGGGTTGTCGCTGGTGCTGCTGGCCGCTGTGTTTCGGTCGGTGTGGGTGCCCGTCAAGGCCACTCTCGGTTTCCTGTTGTCGGTCGGAGCCGCCTTCGGGGCCACCACGCTCGTGTTCAACGACGGCTACCTGAAGGAAATGGTGAACCTGGAGCGCGGTATGCCCGTGATCTCCTTCCTGCCGATCCTGCTGATGGGAATCCTGTTCGGTCTGGCCATGGACTACGAGGTGTTCCTCATTTCCAGGGTCCGTGAGGAGTACGTGCACGGCAAAAAACCCGTCGACGCGATCCGCGATGGCATGGTCGCATCCGGCCCCGTGGTGGTGGCCGCCGCGGTGATCATGTTTGCGGTGTTTGCGTTCTTCGTCCCGGAGGGCATCAGCTCTATCAAACAGATTGCCTTCGCGCTTGCCGTCGGCGTGGCCATCGACGCTTTCTGCGTGCGTATGACGCTGGTTCCCGCGGTGATGGCGCTGCTGGGGGAGCGGGCCTGGTGGCTGCCCCGCTGGCTGAACAAGATCCTGCCCACCTTCGACGTCGAGGGTGAGGTCCTCACGGAAAAACTGAAACTGGCCCAGTGGCCCGGCGGCGACCACGTGCTCTACGCCGACGAGGTCGCCGTCGAGGATCTGCTGCCGCCCACCAGCCTGGCGCTGGAGCTCGGGAACGTGATCGGCATCGCGGGTCCCGTCTCCTCCCGCACCGGTCTGGCGCTGGCACTGTCGGGTAGGCTCGGCATCACATCCGGGCGAGCCCGGGTGGCGGGGGAGCTACTTCCCGGAGCTGCGGCTGCTGTGCACCGCCGAACCCGCTACACCGACCTGGCCAGGGAGCCCGAGGCCTTGGTGCTGCTGCGTCCGGTTCCGGGCAGCGTCGTCTTCGTCGACTCGGTCGAGAGCATCGATGTGGGCGACGAACGCCTGACCGAGCTGATCAGCAGGTTCCGCAGCGACGGCACCTCCGCGTTGGTGCTGTGCGCCAGTAGCGAATCGATTCTCGACGCCCTTCCCGTCGACGGCGTGCTGGTCGTCGGCCCATCTGTCAGGAGCATGCGATGAGACCTGAAAGCATTCATTCCGGACATCGCCTCGGTTGGCCGGGGCTCGTCGTGCTGGCCCTGGTGCCACTGCTTGCCTGCGGCATGCTGCTGGGGTTGGTGCGCGGCAGCAACGAGCAAGGAATCCATGCCGCGGTGGTCAACCACGACAAGGCGGTCACCGTCAACGGACAGGTCGTGCCTTTGGGGCGGCAGCTGGCCTCCGAGATGGTGGCCCGGGAGGGCCCCAACATTTCGTGGACCATCGCCGATGCCGAGGACGCCGATGCCGGATTGAAAGACGGTCGCTATGCCGCAGTGGTCACCATCCCTGAGGGATTCTCCGAGGCCGCGACCTCCTTCAGCAGCAACGATGCCGCCATCGCGAAACAAGCCACCGTTGACGTCGTGGTCTCCCAGAACGCACCCTTCGCCGATGCAGCCCTCGCGCACGACATCGCGGGCCTGGCCACTGACACCATCAATGCCACCCTGACGAAGGCCTACCTGGAGAACATCTACATCGGCTTCAACAGGGTGGGGGAGCAGTTCAAGGAGGTCGTCGACGGGGCGGGCAAACTCAACGACGCCGGTTCCCAGCTCTCTGAGGGGGCCACCGCGGCGGCTGAGAACTCCGGAAAACTCGCCGACGGGCTTGGTGAGTTGTCTACCCGGGGACAGGAACTCAGCAGCGCCGCGACCACCCTGGCCGAGGGAACGCAGAAACTCAACGGTGCAGCGGCAACCCTCGCGGGTGGGGCCGGTACCCTCGCGGGTGGTGCCCGGACCTTCGCGGGAGGCATCGCTCAGCTGAACGCCCAGGCGCCCAAGCTCGCGGATGGGGTGAACCAGCTCACCGACGGGGCCACGCCGCTGCTGAAAGGTATCCCCGGATACACCTCGGGTGCCGTCACCGTCCTCGACGGGGTAGGGGAGCTGCGCGACGGCCTGGCCCAGCTCGAATCGGGACTGAACTCCCAACTCAACCCCGAGGCCATGAAGGAGGCGCAAGCGGCTCTCGGGCAGCTCGTCCCGACCTTGCGCGAGGCCCAGCAGGCCCTCCGACAGTACTTTCCGGGGGCTGATGGCATCACCATCGAGGAGGTGCGTTCCAAGCTCGAGGCCTTCGACGCCCAACTGAACAAGCTCGACTCCACGCTGGCCGGGTACGCCTCTGGTGAGACGCCGCCACCGTCGGAGTTGAAGGAGTTCTCCCAACGGCTGGTCGCGAACTGGAAGTGTCCGGTGGAGAACGCCGAGACCTGCACATTGCTTCGCGACGCCTACAAACAGGGGGTGGACGACGCCCTGGGCAAGGGATTCCAGCAAGGAGCGAAGGCTGCCCTCGGTGTGCTGCAGCATACCGATCCGAAGACCGGGAAGACCCTGCTGGAAACCGCCCGCGGGTTCTCGCGGATGGGGTTGGGTATGACCGAGTCGGTCATCAAACTGCGCGACGCAATGGCGAAGGTTGTTCCCGTCGGAACCGATCCCCTGACCGCTTTGGAACAGCTGCCGTCGACGATCAATGAGCGAGTGCAGAAACTGACCGGTGGGGTCACAAAACTTCGCGAAGGCGCCGACACCATCCTCACCAAGGCCGGGCCGTTGCGCACTAACGCCGAACAGCTCAACACCGGCGCGACCCAGCTGTTGGGTGGGTTGCAGCAACTGCGAAGTCAGACCTCCGCGCTACCTGCGGCGGCGGCCCGCCTGGCCGAGGGGGCGGATCGGCTTGCCAGCGGATCGTCGCAACTGGCCGACGCGACCGGTCAGCTCTCCTCGGGGGGGGGTCGGCTCTCCTCCGGGGCCGGGCAGCTGGCTGACGGCACCGGCAAGTACGTGACCGGTGTCGGCCAGGCCGCCGATGGGGCAACCCAGCTCGCTGCGGGGCTGCTGCGGCTCGGGGCAGGGTCGCGGGAACTGTCGCAGGGGCTCGGGATCTTCCACGACAAGCTCTCCGAGGCCAGGTCGAAACTACCCAGCTACAGCGAATCCGACCGCAACACGTTGTCGCAGGTGGTCGCCTCGCCCGTGCTGAAGGATGGGAAGGTCTACGAGTCGGCGATGGTGCCGCTGGCAGCGTTGCTTGCGGTGGCGGCCCTGTGGCTCGGGTCGCTGCTGTCGTGGAGTTTCGCCCGTCCCGTTCCCTCCGATCTGATCGCATCCTCCCGCACCAGCGCGACTCTGTGGCTGCGCACCCTCTGGCCCCCAGCCGCGCTCGGCGCGGTCCAGGGGCTGCTGTTCGGTGTCGCCGTCGGTATGGCTCTCGAGCTGACGCCGGGACGCACTCTCGGGGCAGCTGCCCTGCTGACGATGGTCGGGGCGAGTTTCGCGGTCATCAACCATGCTCTGACCGGCTGGTTCGGCAACGTGGGGCGCGGGATCTCGGTGCTGGCCCTGGTGATCACCGTCGCCCTCGGACTGACGTCCACCACGCCGGGCTGGGTGCAGGGTTTCGCGGGAATCTCGCCGCTGCACAACGGTCTGCTGCTGGTGCGCACCTTCCTGGCCAGCGGGGCAGGTCTGGTGGCGCTCGGCGGGGCGGCGCTGCTGTTCGGGGTGATCGCCGTCGGGTTGTCGTACCTGGCGATCGCATCCCGTCGGCACCTGACCGCCGACCAGTTCCGCAGCCGCGTGCTCGGGAGCGCCAGGGGCTGATTCCGGGCACGGAATCGGTGGCCCACACGAGCGCCGATCGTCTGCCGCGTCTCACGGATATGGGTGGTGCCGTGACCTTCCCGCCCGGGCACTGCGATCCTGACCGGCATTCACGTGGGGCCGCGCCCCGACGAGTTCGGCGATCTCCATGCACAACTCGTCAATCTTGGAATCTCGGAGGTGCTGTTCAGTGGCGGCTCGTAGACCATGCAATCGTCCTCTCATGTGTCGATGTCGTCGTGTCCGGGGCGTGAAGACGATGACCGCCACGTTTTACCGCCAGTGGCGGTGATCACTGTCGGCACGCGTTCGTGTTGTCCTCCTCGAGGGCCGTGCTCACCTGCGTCAGGAAGCGCCGGGCGATCGGGGAGAGAACCTGCTGTCGATGCTAGATGAGGTATATCAGTGATTCCGGGGCGGGTCACAGCGGTCTGTGCGCCCAGGCCATGGCCTTGTGAGGACCCCTCAGCATCGCCTTTGACCCCGGCCACGCCGGGGAATCGAGTGGCGTGCCCCGCCGCGGCCTCCCGGACATCAACACCGAGCACTCCAGCGCCACTGTCCTCGTCCCTTGCCCCTCGGATGAGCTCGCCCGGCTCGGTTATCGCGTCCTGGTCCTCCAGGTTGTGGTGTGAAAATCTGGAGTTACGATCCACATTTTCACGAAGTGTCGTAGAATCCCTGCTATCGCGCGGTAGGAGGCGGTTCATGTACAGGCATCGCGAGGCCGAGGCAACGCTGCTGTCCCTCATGAGACAGTTCAAGGTGGTGCTGGTGACCGGGGCGCGTCAGGTCGGCAAGACCACGATGCTGCAACACGTGCTGCCCGAGGACTTCCGCTACGTGACGCTCGATGACCCTCGGGCCGAGGTGCTCGCCCGGGAGGACCCGGTGCTCTTCTTCGACGCCAACCGGTTGCCTGTGGCCGTTGACGAGGTTCAGCGGGTTCCCGGACTGTTCCAGCAGGTCAAGTTTCTCGTTGATCAGTCCCCTGAGACGGGGTGCGTCGTGCTGACCGGCTCCCAGACCTTCCACCTCATGCAGGGCGTCAGCGAGTCGCTCGCGGGGCGGGTCGCGATCCTGGAGATGACGGGCATGTCCCTGCGGGAGCTCACCGGTTGTGGGGGGAGGGGGCCCTATGTTCCG
>JABCNW020000203.1 GCA_013333945.2 Propionibacterium sp. | reverse complement strand
TTCGGTGTCTACCTTGTCCGTGGAGACCTCGAGGAGGGGCTCGTCCACCTCGACGGTCTCTCCGACGGCCTTCAGCCAGCGGGAGATGGTGCCTTCGGTGACCGACTCGCCCAGTACCGGGAGTTTTACTTCAGTTGACATGTGAACATTGGCTCCTTTTGTGTCTGGCGCGTCGCTATCCGCCCCAAGCCTATCCTTCAATCAGGTGTGCATGTGCAGGGCCGACCCGGCGAGGGCGAGGTTTACCTCCGCCAGTGCCTCGCTGAGACTCGGATGCGGGTGTATCAGGTCCTTCACGTCGTCAGGGGTGGCCTGCCAGCCCACCATCAGTGTTCCTTCGGCTATCAGCTCAGCGATCTCATCGCCGACGACATGCACACCTACGACCGGGCCGCCCGGACGTCGGACCACTCGCACCAGTCCCGCATCGCGGTCCCCGGGAGCCAGCATCAGGGCGCGGGCATTGCCGCGCAGGTCGAAATCTGAGAACTCGCAGCCTCCGGTCGCTGCTGCCTGCTCCCGGGTCATACCTACCGATGCGAACTGCGGACTCGAATAGGTGATCCGCGGGATGTCACGGTCCTCGGGAGGACGAGGACGGATGGGACGCCCGCCCATCAGATGGGCCAGGTGCTCTGCCAGGAAGATACCGTGCGCGTAGCCGCGGTGCGCCAGCTGCGGGCCCATGACCAGATCCCCAACCGCGAATACTTTCGCGATAGTGGTGGCGAGCTCCCGGGTGGTGCTCACATGCCCCGTGGACGTGAGGGCGGCGCCTGCTTCCTCCAAACCCAGGCCATTGGTGAGGGGGCGGCGGCCCACCGCGATCAGTGCGACATCCGCGGTGATAATCTCCTCGGGCAGCTGCAGGCGCACCTGGTCGCCGTCACGGACGATCCCCTCGGCTTTCTCCCCGAGTCGTAGCTCGACGCCCCGGGCCCTCAGGCGTCGCTCCAGCACGGCGACGAGGTCCGGATCCTCGTTCGGGAGCAGGTGTGGCGCCGCCTCCACCAGGACCACATCGACTCCCAGGTCGTGCCAGAGAGACGCAAACTCAACCCCGATGACGCCGCCGCCCAGGATGACGGCCCGCCCGGGAAGCCGTTCCAGGCGCAGCGCATGCTCGCTGGTGAGGATGCGTTCCCCATCGGTCGGCAGGCCCAGCGTCACGGGGGCCGATCCGGTTGCCAGGACGATGTTGTGGGCGCGCAGTACTTCTCCGTCGACGTCGAGGGCGGGTCCTTCGGCATCGACCACCAGTCGACCATGTCCCGGAATCACCCGGATGCCGCGGGAACGGATCAAACCGGTCAGCCCACGGTGCAGCCCTGAGACCACGGAGTCCGCGAAACTTCGCACCTTGGCGGCGTCCACCCCGGTGAGGATGGCGCCGATTCCCACCCTGTCGGCCTTGGTGACGGTGGCGCGGATCTTCGCGGCCTGCAGCCACGCCTTGGTGGGTACGCACCCCCGGTGCAGGCAGGTGCCGCCCACATCTTTTTCCTCCACCAGCGCCACGTCCAGGCCGAGCTGCGAGGCCCGCAGCGCGGTCGCGTAGCCGGCGGGACCACCGCCCAGAATGGCCAGGTCGTGAACTTGCATCATGCGGGACAGTCTTCCATCCTCCCGGCATAATATTCGGGTGGGTTGGTTCTCGAAGCGCAAGGTTGCTGCAAAGGTCGCCAAGGAGCAGAAGGAAGTGGATGGTGTGCTCCTCGACCATCTCGATGGCTTTGTGACCACCCGCCGGGGCGTCGAGGCCTGGTTGGAGCAACCCACCAGCTTCAACAAGCCATCGATCCTGCTGGTGGCCGCCGATGGGGAATCAACCCGGCGTGCTATCCCTTCGATCGCTTTCGGCTATGACTTCGCCTCCCGCCACGACATTCCAGCCTATGACGCGGGAGTGGTGCCGTATCCGCAACGCATGCGCGAATATGGGGCGAGGAACAAGAAGATCTCTGGATAAAGTCAGCTCTACCACAGAGCCCGCGACTCAACTCAGCCGAGAATATGCTCCTCTAGTGCATCGCTGTCAGCGATTTTCTCGTCTGGGGAGCGGGCTGATTGTGCCGCAGATCAGGGCACCGGAATGCCGGGGGCGACTCGGGCGCTGCTGATTCCCCGGTTGCTCTTTCCCAGGCGGAAACGTACTCGTCCCTTCAGCACCGTTCCTGACGTAGCCTTTCCAGCCACCAAGGGCTCTGCAGGGAAAAGGGTGAACGTCCAAACGTCGTTGTAATCGCTGTCAGGTATCACCCCCACGGGTGATTGAAGCAGACGTGCTCCCCACAGCTGGCGGGTCATGGCGTCACGGGTGTCGTGTCCCAGAACCTCGAAACGTCGCCGCTCCGCAGCCCGGACATCCATGTGGCTTCCTGCCGAGATGCCCTGGAGGCCGACGACCGAGACGAACGGTGTCCACGGGACTTCGGGGAGGGTGAGGTCAACGCCTTGTCCCAGCGCAGGGTCCACGAAATCCTCGCTGAGATCCGAATTCTGCTGTTTCCGAAATACAGGTGGAAGGCGGGAACGGGTATCGATTTTCTCCGGGGATGGGATCAGCAGCAAGCCGAAATCCGTCATCTCTCCGAAACGGAATGTCGCACAATGTTCTCGGAGCGCTGCTGCCGTGCGTTCGGCACGTTTCCACCAGTCGACGTCCTGGATGGCTTCGAGATGTTCTACTGGAGTGGGCATCCCGCGGTCTGCGAGCAATTCCCGGACAGCAGGGGCCATCCACCCCGACCGGGCCATACGGTCGAGTTCGGTTTCCCGGAATGTCGTGTGCATGCGGGCTCCTGGATTTCGCCTCGACGAATCGGCGCCTTCTCGAGTTGCTGGGATGGCGCCGGGTCTCGTGTCAAATTATCAGTCACGGGGCCTTTTCGTGGGGACGAGGTGGCGATGCCCAGGGGTTTTTGCGTGGCGCCCTGAGTGCATGTCTGGGAATCAGCATCGATCATCGAGGAAGCGAAGAATGACCTCGGCGCAGCGCCCTGCCCCGTCGATATCTTGCGTCAGGGTAGCCAGCTCTCGTGCGCGTCGCCGCAGGATGGGGTCGGTGAGTAGCCGCTCAACCAGGGAGGGGATCTTGTTTCGGTGGATGTCGCGCATGGTGAAGGCCAGCGCGTTGCCGAAGTTCACGCATTCTTCGATGTTGAGCTTCTGTTCCATCTGCATGCCGATGCCTGCGAAAGGGGCACCCGAGGTGCAGGCCGTCTGTACCGTCCCCTCGCCCCCGTGGATGAGCGATGCGTCAATGAGTCCGCTCAGCTTGTGGGCGGGGAGGAAATCGAAGACCAGAACCGAAGCGGGCAACCCACTGCGATCCTGTGGGGTGAGGTAGCGGCCCGCCGTGGAGATGACGTCCACATCGAGCTCCCCGAGGGCAGTGAGCAGCGGAAGTGCCACCTCGCGGCGGGCGGAGGAACCCAGGCCCACGTGGATGAGCGGACGGCTGTGTTCCTGGGCGAGTTCCTCCACTTCCGGGGGTAGGGCCCCGGCGGCGTGCGCGTAGATGGGGCCGACGGCTACTTCACCGGATACCAGAGGCCGCCCGTCCAGCAGAGGGAACAAGGATGCGATCGGTGCCAAGTCGGCGTCGAGCATTGCCGTGGTGCGTCTGGGAAGCCGGAGACCGTGTTCGCGGGCCACCCGGCGGAAAGCTGCTGGTTTCCACCGGAGATGTCTGGCGAGTTTCCCGGCCAGGAATCCTGCGAGGTGGTTGATGCAGCGAGAAGTGAGACCTGCGCGCACGCACAGCGGGAGGCTGGAGACCGAGGCCAGATGGCTTGAACTCAAGGGGTAGGGGCGTAGGTATATCAACGGCACTCCGGCGATCCTGGCCGACAACAGGAGGGTGAGAGTCGTCCCGATGATCACTGCGTCGGGGTGCCAGCGTGTGATCAGGTCCAGCTCGTTGCGCACGCGGGTGTGCACCATGTTGGTTGTGAACGGAAAATGTGGCGAACGCCCCTGCTCGAAGGCGAAGAACCTGGCGGCCAGGGCATCGTCCACTTCGGGGGTGAGGAGGTCGAGTTCGAAACCTGCCTCCCGGATGTAGGAGGCGTACGTGCGGGAATACCCCATGAAACGCACATCGTGCCCAGCCTCGGTGAGTGCTCGGGCTACCTCGACCCCGCGAGAGGTCTCACCCAGATTGAAGGTCTCAGGGGCGAAGAGGAAACGTCGCTTAGGTGTTCTAGTGCTCATGGGTTCCCCATAGGTGAGGGCACGATGTGCCCGACCTGCTGAGTGAAGAACTCATTGATCTTCTGGCTCTCAGCCCATTCCTCTCTGCGGCCCGCAGCATGCCGTGATCGATCTTTGGCGGATCGGTTTCGGCGACCGCGCCGGTGCAGTTTCGTGATGAGGCGGCCTTCCAGATCCCCGGTGGTGTCCAGCGGGAGGGCATCTGGGGACTCACCGGTCCGCCGCCTTGAGCATCCGGGCCAGGAGTACGCCGGTGATCCGGGCGCTGTCGTCCATGTGTTCCGGGTGGGTGGCGAACCAGCGGTCCAGTGCCACCATCATGTTCCACGTGAGTTCCACGTGAAGGTCAGCCGGGAGATCCCGCTCGAGCTTTCCGAGGGCGCGACCGTGTTCCACCATGAGCGTGCACCACTGGTGGGCTGCTCGTTCGAACCGGTCCCGCGTTTCTGACTGCGGAGCGTCGCGCAAGTGGAAGATCAAGGGAACGGCAGCCAGGTCCTCGTCGCGGCAGGCTTCGCTGAGGGTATTCACGAGGTCGAGAACTGTGGGCCAGTAATTCTCGGTGGTGAGGGTGCTGGGGGCGGCCACCTCGATGTGGGTCGCCAGGAGGGCCAGGCCGTCGGCGAGCGCAGCGTCGAACAGCGCTTCCTTCTCGTGGAAGAAGTGATAGAAGGAGCTGCGAGGGAAGTCGGCCTCCGAGAGGATTTGCTGCAGGGAAGCGCCGCGGTAACCGTGGCGGGCGAAGGGGGCGCGGGCGGCGCGCATCAAGCGGGCGCGGCGCTCGGGGGCAATGGGTTTCCGGGGACGCGGCATCCTCGCTGCTCCTTCACGTTGGCCAGGGGGATGGTGCGACGGTACCTGTTTCTGAACCGAATTGTCCAGATATTTTGGCGCCGTGACATCAGTGAAACCACAGTCACTGGATTCCCTGAAGTCCCTGCTGGGTGTCGCCGATCCGGAAGCGGCGGTCCCTGTGCTTGGCGCCGCCTCCGTGGCCGCGTTGGCCGTGGGCGGTGAAACCGATGGATGAGGCCGCCGCAAAGCTGATGGAGCCGACCTGCGACTCGCCAGGAAGTCGTGTCGAGGCAAATTCACGCATGTCCCGGGGAGCTCTCGGTCAGCCCTCCCACCGGGACCAGATGCGGTTCCGACGCGAACTGTCCGCCCACGAGGCTACGGTCCGGCTACCAGCTTGTGGTGAGAGAGGGCTCCCAACCGTTCCCGCAGGCTCGGGTGGTGGGTGTGATGGTCATGGGGCGCCGGAGATGTAGTCCGGCGCCCCACGAATTTCAGCTGGCCAGCTGGGTTGCCAGAGCCACCAACGTGCGCACCGCGGCACCTGTGCCGCCCAGCGGTGTGCAGCCGTACGGGGATTCGTCGTTCCATGCCGGGCCCGCGATGTCCAGGTGTGCCCAGGAAATTCCCTCCGGGATGAAGTGCTGCAGGAAGGCAGCTGCGGTCAGGGCCCCTCCGTAGCGATTCTTGCCGCCGGAACGCAGATCTGCGATGTCCGACTTCAGGCCCTCACGGATGTCGTCGGTGATCGGCAGGTGCCAGAAACCCTCCCCGGCGACTTCGGCTGCGTCGAGTAGGCGATCAGCGGTGGCATCGTCGCTGGCCATGAGTCCGGCGGTGCGTTTCCCGAGGGCCACCATGCAGGCACCCGTCAATGTGGCGACATCCACGATGAGGTTCGGGGAGTCAGTGCCGGCTCTTCCCAGCGCATCGGCCATCACAAGCCGGCCCTCGGCGTCGGTGTTGACGTTCTCGACAGTGGTTCCATCAAACATGGTGAGCACGTCACCGGAGCGATAGGCAGTACCGGAGGGCAGGTTCTCGGCCATGGCGGCGTAGGCGGGGACCTTGACCGACAGCCCGAGCGCCGCGATGGCCCGGGTGGCGGCGATCACGGCGGCCGCCCCCGACATGTCGCAGGTCATGGAGGCCATCTGCCCGGCGGGTTTGATGTCCAGGCCACCGGAGTCGAAGGTGATGCCCTTGCCCACCAGCGCCAGGTGGAACTTCGCGCCGCGCGGGGCCCAGGTGAGACGGAGCAGGCGTGGAGACCTTGACGAGCCGCCTCCCACCGCGAGGATGCCGCCGTAGCCGCCTTTGGCAAGGGCTTTCTCGTCGAGGATCTCGGTCCCGATTTTGAGATCGGAGACGTGAGCCTTGGCGGATTCTGCGAAGGTCTCGGGGTAGAGCAGGTTCGGAGGGGTGTTGATCCAGTCGCGTGCTTTCACCACGGCGGCTGCGATGACTCCGGCCTCCTCGACAGATTCCTTGAGCTGGGCGCGCCCCGTCACGAGCGTAATGGTGGACACGGAGCTCTTCTTGGGCTTCTGAGTGATGCAGGGAACGCGGTAGGCGCCCAGCACGGCGCCCTCTGCGGCGGCCCGCGCCAGCTCAGGGTCGTGTAGTTCGAGGGAGATGGTGACTTTCAGGTTCTCAGCGTCCTTCGTGCCACTGATCTTCCGCAGGGCGGCCCCACACGCGTGCCTGAGGGCCGACGGGGTGACGTCGACGTCACCCAGACCGACCACGACGAGTTTCTGCGGAACGGGGGGCAGGGTGGCCAATGTGCCGAGCTCGCTGCGGGCGCCCAATGCGATAGCGACCTCCAGTAGTGGTGACGGGAGCTGCTTGCTCCAGGCCTTCTCCAGATCCGCCGGCACCCCGACGAGGGTCGGGGTCCCGCCGACGCTGGTGAGGCCGACCACGATGACGTCGGCGTCCCGGTCGATGCTCTTTGCGGTCTTCAGGGCGGGAATGTTGGTGCTCACCGGGCCAGCTTAGAGGCTTTCCGGCAGGAGTCAGGAAGCGAGCGGGGCTCATGCCTGGTCCCGATGGGAACAAAGTATTTCGTGGCGACCTGTTTTCATGGCTACCACGTCGCCTAGCATCGTGACCATGAAACTGACTCTCATCGGAGCCCCCACTGACATCGGTGCCAGTGTCGCGGGCTGTCGCCTCGGACCAGGGGCCTTGCGCGTCGCTGGCATTGAGAAGGCCTTGCGGGCCTTCGGAGTGGACGTTCGCGACGCTGGCGACGTCATCGGGCCCTCGAATCCCCAGAGCCCGCCGGTCGCCGGTTACCGCCACCTGCCGGAAGTAATCGAGTGGAACCGGGCGGTGCGCGATGTGGTCGCCGCAGAACTGGCGGATGGGCGGATGCCGGTGCTGATGGGTGGCGACCACAGCCTGGCTATCGGCAGCATCAGTGCCATCGCCGCGCACTGTCGCAAGGTTGGCAAGAAGCTGCGTGTCATCTGGGTGGACGCCCACGCCGACATCAACACCAATGAGCTCACCCCCTCTGGAAATATCCACGGTATGCCGGTGGCCTGCCTACTCGGTGACGGACCGGAGGAACTGACCGGCATGTCGGATCGGAAACCCGCCATCGACGTGGACAACATCCGCCAGGTCGGGTTGCGTAGCGTCGATCCAGGTGAGAAACGGGTGCTCGTGGACAAGGGCCTCGAGGTGTTTGATATGCGTTTCCTCGACGAGGCTGGCATGCGTCACGCCATGGAGCGCGCCCTCCATGACATCGATGAGGACACTCACATTCATCTCAGCCTCGACCTCGATTTCGTGGATCCGCAGGTCGCACCCGGAGTGGGGACCCCTGTCGTCGGGGGACCGACCTACCGAGAGGCGCAGCTGGCCATGGAGATGATCGCTGATACCGGGAGACTGGGCTCCATCGACCTGGTGGAGATCAACCCGGCACTTGACATTCGCAACACCACCGCTGAACTTGCCGTTGATCTCGTCGAGAGTTTGTTCGGAAAGTCCACCCTGCTTCGTTTCACCGCAGCCTGAAAGCCCGTTGCCTCGGGGCAGGCAGGACGTGAAGCGCGCCGTTCCCCACTGTGTTCGTGATGAAGAACCCCTCGTCACGAACACAGTGGGGAGGGTTGTATGGAATGTGCCCTTGGGGTGGATCGTTGAGCGGGAACGGTGGGAAGTCGGGCGGCTCAGGATGACAAGGGCATTGGCGGTTGGATCTGCTGGCCGTCGTTCCAGAGGGCTACCTCGGCCACACCGGCTTCCAACAGATCGGACCAGTACAACCCGAGCCAGTCCTCGGCCTCCGGTTGGCAGCTGAATTCGGGCAACAGATCCTGCGACCTGAGATCATCCATGTCATAAGCGCCCGCGGTCGGGTGCCACTGGTAGGTCATATCGTTTCCCCACGATTGATCCGGGGCGTCGGCCGCCGGAAACGGCGGATCATAAACGACCGGTTGAACATGTACATCAACAACCCCCGGAGATTCGCTCTGGGGACACGCTGCAGCAGGAGGCGTTTGAAACCCCGCCACATGAACCACGTGTTGATGAAACTCAGGATGAGCATCACCCACAGTCCGAGACCGATGGAGACGCTGATCAGCGGCCACTGTGCTGTGGCCATCGTTCCGGCCATGATCAGGATCATTGCGGGGAACATGAACTCGGTGATCGTCCACCGGGTGTCGACATAGTCGCGTGCCAGAACGCGTTCCGGTGATGCCTCCACCTTGTCCCAGGCATCTATCCGGGCCTTGGCCTGGGCCTCGCGGTCGGCCTTGCGTTGTTCCTTCGGGGTCAGGTTCGGATGCAGGCGCTGCATCCTTGCGGCCTCGGCCTGTTTGCGGGTGAGGGTTGGTTCGGATTTGCGTACTGGCTGGCGTCGGGGCACCTTCACCTTGCCGGAACCGTGTGAAGACGTGTGGTGCGTCTCGGTCTCGGGGATCGACGTTTCCCGTGCTTCCTGAGACTTCTTCTCTTTTTCCGTGGGGGCAGCGGCACTGGTCTTTTTTCCGGTTTCCGGTACCAAGCGGGTGCGCTGGTGAGACTCGCGTCCCGATTGTTCGGTCTTGCGCTCATAGGGGCGGAACAGTGCCACGGAATCTACCTTCAGGTGGAGGAGTGAGATCGAGTGGTCATTCTAACGGTCTGTCAACATCAGGGGCGGAATCAGGGTGGTACCGTCTCCACGCAGCCCTCCGGGACGGTACGGTTGACGGAGTAGACCAGCAGCGGAAGGACCCCAATGGCAGGCATCTTTGAGCGGATCGCCTTGATGTTCAAGACCAAGGCTCACAAAACACTAGACAAGTACGAGGACCCACGCGAGACCTTGGACTACTCCTACGAACGCCAGCTCGAGTTGCTCCGCAAGGTGCGCAGAGGAGTGGCAGACGTGGCCACCAGTCGCAAACGTGTTGAGCTCCAGGCCCAGAAGATGAGCTCCGAGATCGATCGTTACACGGTCACCGCGCAGCGTGCCCTTGAGTCCAATCGTGAGGATCTCGCCCGAGAGGCCCTGACACGAAAAGCCGGTCTCACCACCCAGCTTCAGGACCTCCAGAACCAGCACTCGGCCCTTCAAGCGGAAGAGGAGAAGCTGGTGCGGGCCAGCACCCGGCTTCAGGCAAAAGTGGATGCTTTCCGCACCCGGAAGGAAACCATCAAAGCCACCTACTCGGCGGCCGAGGCGCAGACGCGGATCAACGAGGCTTTCACCGGCATCTCCGAGGAGATGAGCGATGTGGGCATGGCCATCCAGCGCGCCGAGGACAAGACCATGCAGCTGCAGGCCCGTGCCTCCGCCGTCGACGAACTGCTGGCCTCCGGTGCTCTTGAGGATGCCACTGGTTCCGTCGGGAGTGATCTCGACCGCGAGCTTGACGCTCTGGCCTCCGGTTCCTCGGTCGAGAACGAACTGGCAGCCATGAAGGCGCAGCTCAGCGGTGGGTCCGCCACCACACATTCCCAGATCTCCTCTGCTCCCGCCACATCCAGCATGCCGATGATTGAGAACACCAGGACCGCCAACACCGAGGGGCAAGCATGATTGTTCGTATCTTGAGGCTCGGGCAGTGGACCATGGAACCCGAGCAGCTTCTCGAACTCAACGACATCGACGAGGCGGTCGAGAAAGCGGTCGCGGAAGGTGACCGGAAACAGCTTCGAAAAGAACTGCAGCGTCTCGTCGATGCTGTCCGGAGCAACGGCCAGGAGGTTCCCGACGACCTGATCGTCGAGTCTGATCTCGTGTTGCCTGACGTAGATGCCACACTCGACGAGGTGAAGAAACTGCTCGAAAGCACCTCGGAGTACTACGGCCTCGTTCCGGACACGGAGGTGGATCTCGAATCCATCCAGAACGAGTGAGGGTTCTGGTTTCCTGCGACGGCATCGGACCTCTCGACCCGGTCGAGACGTCCGATGCCGTCGCGCAGGCATTCGCGGCGAGGGGGGCGCAGGTTGCTGTTGCGCCCGTGAGTGCGGGAGGGGAAGGGTTTGCCGAGATCGTGAGGTGTTTTTCTCCGGACGCACACGTATTGACTGCTCACACTCTGTCCCAAGCATGTGACCTGCTGGCCGAGGGGGCCGATTACCTGGACGTCACCGCCGTCCCTGCTCCCGGGCTGGAGGAGCTACTGGCGTTGCCGGTATCGCCCGTCCATGCGGGAACCACCGTGGTGGTGCCGCACCGAGAAGCGGGACGTACCCTGACGGGGCTGATGGGATCATTGGCAGAACGAGGCAGGGAAACCGGGGCCGACATCGCGGCGACGCTCGCAGAGGATTCACGTGCCACCGCGTGGCTGGAGCGACTCAAAGTCGTCGATGAGGCGCCCGCGGGAGCGCTCTGTGGACTGGGCGCGTGGGCGCTGGGTTGTGGTGCTCGGGTGGTCTCGGGAATCAGGCTCTGTGTCGACGGCTATCGG
>JABCNW020000202.1 GCA_013333945.2 Propionibacterium sp. | reverse complement strand
TCGCGCCAGCGCGCCAGGACCTCGGGATCCTCGCCGGTGAACACGACGCTGGTGTGGCGGTGCACCGCCACCTCGCCCGCGATGGAGGGCCCCGCGATCGCGGAGACGTTCACCCGGGAGCGCAGCTCCTCGGGGAGGCGGGAGGCGAGTGCCCGGGGCAGGATGGTGAGGTTGCCGTCGTCGTCGGCCTGCATGCCCTTGGCGAGGGCTATCACGTGCATCCCGGGACGCAGCAGGGATGCGAACTGGTCGCCAGCCCAGTCAACCCCGAACGAGTTGACCCCGCTCATCACGAACTTGACCCCTTCGAAGGCCCGCGGCGCGTCCTCCAGGTGGTGGGCGGTCACCCCCTCGGGCACCTTCAGGCCCAGGTTCGGGTGGATGCCCGTTTCCTGGATGGACGTGATGATCTCCCGGTCGAGGTGGGTGCCGACGAGACGCACCTCGTGGCCGTTGTCAGTCAGGGGGGTGGCCAGGGCGGTGGCCATGATTCCCGAGCCAAGCACGGTGATGACTGCCATGGTTCCTTCTTCCTCGCGCTGCCTTGCGCGGATCGGCTGGTTTCTCTGACGCTAGTCGGCACAGCCGGGGAAAAGCCATGGGAATTGGGCCGGGGTTCTGCATACGGATTGCGACGAACCGGCCTAATCCGTCGTGATCCCACCCGGGGAGGTGGGATCACAGGTGTTTGAGAGCCTCCCGGCGGCTCAGCCCGCTAAGCCGCGATCCACGCGTCTCCACGAAGGCCTTCACCCAGTCCGGGTCGACGCGGGCGTGCTGCCGCAGCGCCCACCCGATGGCCTTGCGGATGAAAAACTCGGAGCCGTGTCGCGACCCTTCCAGGTTGGAGTCGATGGAGTGGCTGAGTAGTTCCAGGTCGGTGGAGGTCTTGCGTTGCAGCTGACAAATGATGGAGATGCGACGCAACCACAGATCGTCTCCCGTGGCCCAGGTCCACACCACGGCCCGCGCCTCGGGGGTGGTCGCAACCACGTTCTCCACCAGGGGAGAGGCGATCTCGTCGACGACATCCCACCACGCCCCGGTTGTGGCGAGGTAGCGGTACAGCTCGAGGGCCTCAAGGTCCTGCCAGTCGCGGGCATCGCGGTATCCCGCGATCTCCAGTGCTGCGTACCATTGCTCCCGGTGGGTGACCTCGTCCCACAGCTTCTGGATGGCTCGTTCCCACTGGTCGCGGTCAGTCAGGGGATGTTTCTTCAGCAGACTCCTGGTGATGCGTCGTACCTCTGGTAGCCGTACCCCGTGAAAGGGCAGCGCCGACTTCATGTAGGTCTGCTCCCGGACAGCCTTCTCGGGGTCGCCGGCAGCGGCGAGCGCGCCGCGGATCTCGTCGACGAGCTGTACGGAGGTCATGTGGTCAATCTACCTGCGCGAATATCGATTGCCGCTCATTTCGAGGTCCTGCTCGGCCTGTGCGCCGGGCACTGAGAGTCGCGAGTTCGGAAGGCCAACCTCCCCCAGTTTTGTCAATAGAAACTTGACAAAGAAAGTGGTGTAAACCTAGCCTTTACGCATGTCGATCAACGATGTGGCTGTCGAAGAACTCGTGGGGCGTCTTCGGAAGATCAGCTCCCTGGTGGCAGTAGAGCTTGCCACCGCCGATGATCCGGACGTTTCTGGGGGCGACATGACCCACTCCTTGGCTGCTGTGCGCTCGCTCCAGGTGCTGACTGACGAGATCCTGGCCCGGCTAGTCTCCGCGGCCCGGGGGAGGGGGATCACCTGGCAGGCCATCGGCGATGCCCTGGGAACCAGCCGTCAGGCGGCCTTTCAGCGCTTCGGAAACCCGACCGACCCGAGAACAGGAAAACCTATGAAGAAACCCACCGATTCCGAACTCCGTGCCGCCGTCGAGAAGGCGGAGGTATTTCTCGACGCCATCGAGAAGCACGAATGGCAGAAAGCAGAAGAATTGGCCGGCCCGCGCGCCGGATGGCAACTCGACGCCGAACGGCTGGCCGACGCCTGGGCGCAGGTGATCGCGCTGGGCGGGGAGCTCGAACGGCGCGGTACCCCGACCCCCCTGGCTCTGTCGGGTGGGGTTGTCGTGGTGGAGGAACCCCTTCATATGGAGGCCGCCGAACTTGTGGCTCGCGTCAGTTACAACCGCGACGGCGACATGGTTGGCCTGTGGTTCCTGCCCTCGGGTCAGATGCTCGCGGGGGAGCAACAGTAATGACCGCTACTGGGCGGCAGGGTGTTCACGTGCGGGCGGTCGGCGTGTTCCTGCTGGTGAGTTTCGGGGCGGCCCTGCTCCTAGACGGTGTCGTGGCCGCGACCGGCGGGTTGGGCACACCGCAAGCCAAGGGGATATTGACACTCCGGATGTTCGTCCCCGCCCTGGCCGCCTGGGTGGTCTGCCGGTTCGTCACCCGCGAGTCCTGGCTGCGGGCGAGCGGGCTCGCCTGGCGATCGCCCGGCTCCGGGAGACGTCCCGGTTGGCTCCGGATCCTCGGTTTCGCGACGATCGGAGTCGGCGTCGTGGTGGCCGCGCTCACCCTGCTGCTGGTGCTGGTCATCGGCACCGGGTGGTTCCGCCTGGACTGGGCCTTGACCTCGTTCACGAACAATCTGCGAGGCATCGCCCCGGAGGGGTCGCTGCCGCCCGTCGCGGTGCTCTGGGTCCTCGCCATAGTGGCGAACGTGTTTGCCGCGTACACGATCAATGGCCTGTTTGCCCTGGGAGAGGAGGTCGGGTGGCGCGGCTGGCTCCAAGCGGCACTCGAACCCCTGGGTCGAAGGCGGGGAGTTGTACTGACCGGCGTGATCTGGGGTCTGTGGCACGCGCCCCTGATCGTCATGGGGTACGAGTATGACGACAGACTCCCCGTGGCGGTCGGCATCGTCCTGTTCACCTGCCTGTGTGGTGGTCTCGGCGTGCTGCTGTCCTGGCTTCGAGTTCGCTCCGGCAGTGTCGTGCCGGCCGCCATCACCCACGGCGCGTTCAATGCCTTCGCCTCCCTGCCCGCGATGTTGGTGGCGCCCGGGGGCAGTGTGGATCCAGTCCTGGTGGGCCTGATCGGCTGGCCCGCGGTGGTGCTCTTTGGTCTCCTCGCGGCCCTGCTGCTGAGCTGTTCGTGGGCCGAACGAACCGGCGCCGGACAGAGGGTGTCGTCCTGAGGATTGGGTCTCGGCTGTCGACTTGTGCTCCTCGCGAAGGGCCGTGTAGAGTTTGCCGACGGCTGGCCCCTATAGCTCAGTAGGCAGAGCGTCTCCATGGTAAGGAGAAGGTCTGCGGTTCGATTCCGC
>JABCNW020000201.1 GCA_013333945.2 Propionibacterium sp. | reverse complement strand
GCGATCGGAGGTCAGCGGCATCAACCTCTTCCCCTCGCCACCAGCGAGGACGATTGACAGGATCTTCGGGCGTGCCACCATGCTTGAAACCTAGCGCTTCACCGGGTCCCTTACAACAGCTCCGGGAAGATATCATTACTGAGCATGAAACTGTCGCTGCTGACTCGTGAGTATCCACCATCGATTTACGGCGGTGCGGGGGTCCATGTGGCCCAGCTCGTCCCGCAGCTCAGGAAGTTCATCGACGTCGATGTTCACTGCATGGGAGAACCCCGTGACGGCGCCCTCGCGCATCCGGAATCCTGGCCAACCGGGGCAAACGCGGCCCTGCGGGTGCTGGGAGCCGACCTGTCAATGGCCGCCGCCGCCGCCGAGGACACCGATGTGCTGCACTCCCATACCTGGTACGCCAACATGGGAGGTCACCTGGCAGGGCTGATGCTGGACCGCGCCCACGTAGTAACCTCGCATTCGCTGGAACCACACCGCCCCTGGAAGGCGGAACAGCTGGGAGGCGGATATCGGGTGTCCTCATGGGCCGAGAAAACCGCCTTCGAAGCTGCCGACGCCGTCATCTCCGTGTCCGCGGGGATGCGCAAAGACGTCCTCACCTCCTACCCGAATCTTGACCCCGACAGGGTGTTCGTGGTCAAGAACGGAATCGACACCGACGAGTTCAAACCGGACAACGGCACCGACGTAATGCAGGACTTGGGCGTTGACCTGAACCGTCCGACCGTGGTGTTCGTGGGTCGCATCACCCGCCAGAAAGGACTCATCCACCTGGTGCGGGCAGCCCAGCAGTTCGATCCCGAAACCCAGGTCGTGCTGCTTGCAGGAGCTCCCGACACCCCAGAAATCGCTGCCGAATTCGATGACGCGTTCTCGAAACTTCAAGCCCAACGCAGCGCGCCCGTGATCTGGATACCGGAGATGCTTCCCCGGGCCTCCGTGAGACAGGTCATGACCCACGCAACAGTCTTCGCCTGCCCAAGCGTCTACGAGCCTCTCGGAATCGTGAACCTGGAGGCCATGGCATGTGAAACAGCAGTCGTCGCCTCCGCGGTGGGTGGGATCCCGGAGGTTGTGGTGGACGGGACCACGGGGCTGCTCGTCCCCTACGACCCTGCTCAGGCAGCCGATCCCGACTTCATCTCCGGCTTCGAGGCAGATTTCGCCACCAAAGTGAACCTTCTCACCAGCGACCCCGCGCTTGCCGAGAAGTTCGGGAAAGCTGGAAGGCAGCGGTGCATCGATGAGTTCTCATGGGAGCAGATCGCGAAGGAGACCATCGCGGTCTACGAGAAGGCCATTGCTTTCCACGGAAATCGCTGAAGACTGAAGGTCGCCCGGGAGAAAGCTCCCGGGCGACCTTGTCAAGGCGGATTCGGTCGTACTCAGCCAACGACGCCCTTTAGGGCGTTGAGCAGATCGGTTGCCTCCGTGGCATTCATCTCAACCACCAGTCGTCCCCCGCCATCAACTGGAACGCGCATCACAATGCCACGCCCCTCCTTCGCGACCTCCATGGGTCCGTCTCCCGTGCGGGGTTTCATCGCTGCCATGTGCCAAACCTCAATCCTTGGAGTCCAAGTGAACTCCTCCATTATTCCGCATCTGCAAAGTCCCTGATGCATCAACCAGGCTGGGACTGACCGGGGACGGCGCCTCCGAACCAGCGGCGAGCCCGGCAGCAGGCTGCCCAGAACGCACACCAAGATTCTCGACAATCCGATTGATCACTACATCAACGGCCTGCATGTCGTAGCCCCCGGCGACGACGTCGAACTGGGGAGGCCCCGGCGGCGGTTGCCGTTCGGCCTCTGCCACGAACTGGTCCACCTGCGCCTGCTCATAGCCAACCGAGACAGTGGGAAGGCGTAGCTGCCTCATGAACTTCTCCCCGAAGGGAAGATCTGGGATGAAGGCCTTGGGCCTGTCATTCACCGGCTCAGGCATCTCCCCGAGCCGCCCGGTCCCTGCCCAGGCCGCCAGGGCGAGAACCACCATGAAAACTGCCCCGAAGACCCAGATCATGCGTCAGAGCCTACTGTTCGGATTCGGTCAGGAGATCCCATAGCAGCGATTGCCTCATCAATATCATCGGTAAGAGTGATCAACTCCAGATCACCCGGGCTGATGAACCCGCCAGCCTTGACCCGCTGTGTGATCCAATCAAGCAGCGGCCCCCAGAAATGACTTCCGAACAACACCACCGGGAAGTGGGTCACTTTGCCGGTCTGAATCAGCGTCAGCGACTCGAACAACTCATCGAGGGTGCCGAAGCCGCCGGGCATCGTGACGAATCCACGCGAGTACTTCAGGAACATCGTCTTGCGGGCGAAGAAATAGCGGAAATTGATGCCAAGCCCGACGTAGGGGTTGAGCCCCTGCTCGTGGGGAAGCTCAATCCCCAACCCCACGGATGTGCCACCCCCTTCGACGGCCCCTTTGTTGCCTGCTTCCATGATGCCGGGCCCACCACCAGTGATGATGGCGAACCCTTTTTCCACGAGGCCCCGGGCAATCTGTTCCGCTGCGCGGTACATCGGATCGGTGGGACTGATTCGTGCTGAACCGAAGATGCTGACGGCGGCGGGAAGATCGTGGAGGGTGTCGAATCCTTCCACGAATTCGGCCTGGATACGCAGCACCCGCCACGGGTCCTTACTGGCCCATTCGTCCCCGTCGGAGCCGAGAAGGGCCTCGTCAGCGGTCGGCACCTCATTGTGGGCTTGGCCACGCAGCACCACAGCTCCTTGACGGCGTTCGGTCATCAGGTTCCTCCTTCATGCAAGCCAGCGGCGAAGACCGTCGGCGCAAATCCTCAGGTGATCGGCTGGGCAGCGTTCGTCGTCACGGTGAGCCAGCGACGAATCCCCGGGACCATAGTTGACCGCAGGAATCCCGAGTGCGGAAAAACGGGACACATCGGTCCAACCGTACTTGGGGAGCGCCTCCCCACCGACCGCGTTGACGAACTCCTGCGCAAGCGGTCGATCCAGCCCGGGCCTGGCCGCCGGGGACAGATCGGTCACCTCGAATGTGTACCCGTCGAAGACCTCCCTCAGGTGCCCAAGAGCCTCGTCGAGGCTCTTGTCGGGCGCGAACCGGTAGTTGATCTCTACCCATGCCTGAGGCGGAATGACGTTGCCTGCCACTCCCCCACCGATGCGAACGGCGTTGAGACCCTCCCGATACTCCAGACCCTCCACATCGATCCTCCTCGGTTCGTAGGCAGCAAGCCGTGTGAGCAGGTCCGCCAGGCCATGGACCGCATTGTTTCCCATCCAGGCACGGGCGCTGTGGGCGGCCTTGCCTTCGATGGTGATTCTGATGCGGATGGTTCCCTGGCATCCTCCCTCGACCCGGGCTCCTGTCGGCTCCATGAGGACCGCAAAATCTGCCTCGAGCAGGTCCGGGCGATTGTCCGCGAGCCGCCCGAGACCGTTCAGGGAGGCGTCCACCTCCTCGTGGTCGTAGAACACCCAGGTGACGTCGAAACGGGGTTGATCGAGTTCGCAGGCAAGCTTCAATGCGACTGCCACCCCGCCCTTCATGTCCACGGTGCCCCTGCCGTGGATCACAACCCCTTCCGGAGTTTCCTCCACCGTGCTCGGAAGGTTTCCGGCCACTGGAACGGTGTCAAGATGACCGGCCACCACCACTCGCTGCCCACGACCGAGCCGGGTCCGGGCCACCACACAGTCACCGTCGCGCACCACCTCGAGATGAGACTGAGCGCGAAGCAGCTCTTCTACCAGGTCCGCAAGCTGCTTCTCGTTCCCGGAAACACTCTCGACGTCAACGACGGAACGTAGCAGGGTAACAGGATCGGCGTGGGGGTCAAGATTCATGGCTGCGAGCCTACTGCCACACACACCAGCAATAACCACGAAGTACCCCATGACTGTAGGGTTCGTTTGATCCGGACAGGTCATCGACCGGAGATCCCTCGAGATCATCGCTGCACCTTGGACCTGTCCCGGGATCGTTGTCGCCCATGTTCACTACACTTGCCCGCATGACTGACGTTCCTCGCCAGGGCTGGGGCTGGGGCCTCGCCACCATTCACGCCTCCGGTTCCGTTCTCGACGTGTTCTACCCGGAACCACGAATCGGCGGTGAGGTCACCAGGGAGGCCCCCGAGTCGTTGCTGGCAGCCCAGTTCACGGACGACCTGCGCCACGTCACCACGAAGGTGGTGTGCGTGGTCATCGACCTCGACGCCGCTCCCAAGAACACTGAGGACGCCTACCTGCGGCTGCACCTGCTCAGCCATCGCCTGGTCCAGCCACACGGGCTCAACCTCGAGGGCATCTTCAGTAAGCTGCCGAACAACGCCTGGACCAGTCATGGCCCGGTCCGTGTGGAGGATGTCGCTTGTCTCCGCACATCGCTTCGCGCCCAAGGCGAGACTCTGCTGGTCTTCGGCGTGGACAAATTCCCACGCATGACCGACTACGTCGTCCCCACAGGAGTTCGTATCGGAGACGCGGACCGGGTGCGGTTGGGGGCTCATCTGGCCTCCGGCACCACCGTGATGCACGAGGGGTTCGCGAACTTCAACGCCGGCACGCTGGGAACCTCCATGGTCGAAGGACGCATCTCCGCCGGGGTGGTCGTCGGCGATGGTTCCGACATCGGCGGCGGTGCCTCCATCATGGGCACCCTCTCCGGAGGCGGCAAGGAAGTCATCCGCATCGGTGAGCGCTGTTTGCTCGGAGCGGAATCCGGCGTCGGGATCTCGCTAGGTGACGATTGCATCGTGGAGGCCGGGCTCTACGTGACTGCAGGCACGAAGGTGGAGTTGCCCGACGGGCGCGTGGTCAAGGCCCGGGAACTCTCCGGCGTCCCCGGCCTTTTGTTCCTGAGGGATTCACAATCAGGAAAAGTCGTGGTCAAACCACGTCAAGGCAGCACTGTTGAACTGAACGACGAACTGCACGCCAACTGACATGCGCAAGAAGACAGCAATACTCCTGATTACAGCACTCGTGATAGTGGGCCTCCTCGGCTTCGGCGCCTGGAAGGGATACGAGTGGTTCATCACCCGTACGACTCCGAACGCCTGCTATCTACAGGTCGCGGGTGTGGAGGAACCGCTCCGGCTCACCAACGAGCAGGCGAGAAACGCCTCCATCATCGTCGCAGAGTCATACAACCGTGGCCTGTCCGAGCAAGCGGCGGTGATTGCTCTCGCCACGGCGTGGCAGGAATCGGGACTACGGAACCTCAACTACGGCGATCGAGACTCCCTCGGACTGTTCCAGCAACGTCCCTCCTACGACTGGGGTACCGAGGAGCAGATCATGGATCCGTGGTACAGCTCCGGTCGGTTCTACGAGGAGCTGATCAAATTCGAAAACTGGGAGAGCACAGATGTCAACGACATCGCCCAGAAGGTGCAGCGTTCCGGGCACCCCGAGGCCTACAGGAAACACGAAACCAATGCGCGTGCCCTGGCCGGAGCTTTCCGGGGCTCCAGGGAGGGCGTCTTCGCCTGCATCAACCGGGACGCCAGCGGCACAGACCGCAGTGTTTTGGACAAAGTGGTGGCAGCCGTTCCCGGTGTCAGCCTCCAGATCAACGGCTCCGAGCTGACCATGACGGCGAACGACGCTGATTCCGCCTGGTCGGTCGCTCATCTGGCCATCGCCAATGCCACGGACCTCGGCATCGAAAAAGTGAGCGTCGGTGGAAACGAATGGAAACAGGGGGAACGAACCTGGAAGGACCTCCAGCCGGTTTCTGGTAACTCGGTGACGGTGACCATGAAACTCAGGTCGTGACCCACGCCGGGGTGAGATTGGAGTGAGATCACACAGCCCCGGAGGAAGCCCATGTTGCTGAACCGACGAACTCTGATCCTCGCAGGTCTGGCGGTCGCTGCGGTGAGCGGTTGCTCGGTCGAATCCAAGGTGGAATTCCTGACGGGAACCGCCACATACGTGGCGCAGAATCCAGACAATCCCCTGGCCAGGGTTGCCGCTACAGCCTCGCAACAGATCGGCTGGCGTCTGCTCGTGCAGGGCGATCGCACGAAAAACCAGCTGCTTTCCCCGGCCTCGTTGTGTGCAGCCCTGGCCTTGGTCGGTCTCGGGGCCTCGGGAGCCTCCGCGACGGGCCTGGACGAGCTGTTCGGGATGAACTCCGAGGACCGGGCGGTCGGCATTAGTACATTGCGGGCCGCTCTGGCGGACTACGTGCCGGAGAGCATCCCCGCCCGAGAAGCCGATCATCAATTTGGCGTCCCGCTTCTTGATCTGCAGTGACGTCCAGCCCACGTCTCCTTTCCTGGATGCCATCCGGAAACATTTCGACTCCTCGGCGAAGAAGGTAAAGAACTCCGATGCCCAGGTCAGTCTGGATGCCTGGGCCAAGAAGAACACTGCTGGGCTGATCGAGCAGTCAGGGAGCGGTGGATCACAATACCGCGCTGGTAGTGCAGGATGTCTTGCTGTTCGCCTCCCGCTGGGAAACGCAGTTCACATCCGACGACACCCCGCTCACTTTCACTACCGGGAGCGGAGAGACCGTGGAGGTCAAGGCCCTGTCGGACAGCTTCTTCGTCCGGGTGGCCTCCGGGCAGGGTTGGCAGGCTGTTCCGGCTGCCCTACGACGAAAACCTCGCCATGGATGTCATTCTCCCGGACCAGGGAATCCACCTGTTGACGTGGGACGCTCACGTGCTGCCGGAGACCCACGAGAAGCTGAGTGCGGCCCCCGAGGGCAGAGTCAATGTCACCATGCCGCCCGCCGACCTGGCAGCGAAACGCAACCTCAAGGAGGAATTCACACGGTTGGGGGTGGACCTCGAGCATCTCGACGGCATCTTCGACGGCGCTGAGCAAACCAGGCCGTCCAACAGGTGCGCCTCCAGGTGAATGCGAAGGGCACCGTCGGCGCGGCCTTGACGGAAGTCGAAATCCCTGTGAGCGCCCCGTGGACCCGCCGACCGCGCTCGTGATGGACCATCCCTACGTGATGCGGGTGCTGGATGTCCGTACGGGCTGGCCGCTGTTCCTGGTCGTGGTGCCTGATCCCGGAGCGAAATGATCCGGTACCAGAACCGTCTGAACCACCCGGCGCTCCGGACTCCAGCCGGAACCCGTCCCTGCCGTGATCAGTTGCCCTGAGGTTGCTCCCCCAGCCGGGCGGCGGCGGAGGCGATTCGCTCATCCGTGGCAGTGAGGGCGACGCGGACGTGGGAGGCTCCGGAGGTTCCGTAGAAATCCCCCGGGGCAGCGAGAATCCCGCGCTGCGCGAGCCACGCGATGGTGTCCCGGCACGGTTCGCCGCGGGTGACCCATAGGTACAGCGACCCCTCGGAGTCATCCACCCGGAAGCCTGCGGCCTCCAGGGCGGGGCGGAGCACGGCCCGCCTGGTCAGGTAACGCCGCCGCTGCTCCTCCACGTGTTCCTGATCGGCCAGCACGGCCGTCAGGGCGGCCTGGATCGGGCCGGGAACCATCATGCCGAGGTGTTTACGGGCCTGCACCAGGTCCTGCACCACCACCGGATCGCCTGCGACGAACCCGGCGCGGTATCCGGCGGCATTCGAGCGCTTCGAGACAGAGTGCACCGCCAGCAGTCCGGAGAGGTTGCCGTCGTTGACACGCGGATCGAGGACGCTGAGAGTCTCTTTGTCCCAGGCGAACTCTCCGTAACATTCGTCGCTGGCCAGCACGGCCCCCTCGCGGCGAGCAGACACCACCCAGGCGCGCAGCTGCTCCGGGGAGAGGATGCGACCCGAAGGGTTGGCGGGCGAGTTGATCCAGATCAGCTTGGTTCCTGCCGGGATGGCATCGGGATCGTCGCAGGCCACAGGGCTGGTACCTGCCGCCCGGGCACCCACCTCATAGGTCGGATAGGCGATCCCGGGATGGATCACGACATCACCTGCCCCCAGGCCGAGGAAGGTGGGCAGCCAACCGACCAGTTCCTTCGTGCCGATCACGGGCAGCACGGACTCGTGCCGCAAACCGCGCGCTTTCCATCGGCGTTCCAGGTAACCGACGATACCGTCACGCAGCTCCGGAGTACCCCACACCGTCGGGTACCCGTGGGCATCCGACGCGGCTGCCAGCGCATTCTTGGCGATTTCTGGGGTGGGGTCCACTGGCGTTCCGACGGACAGGTCAACGATCCCGCCAGGATGTTCTCCAGCCACACGCCTGGCCTCCGTCAAGGAGTCCCAGGGGAAATCAGGCAATTGTTTTGCCAGGGACATCATTCGCCCTGCGGGGGAAGCTGCTCCACTGTCGGATGATCCTGGTCAACGGGGCCAAGTCGCGCAGCCCCGCCGGGTGAACCGAGGTTTTCAAAGAACTGGGCGTTGATGTCGAAGTATTCTTCCTGATCCTCAGGCAGGTCGTCCTCGTAGTAAATGGCCTCCACTGGACACACAGGTTCACACGCCCCGCAGTCCACGCACTCCTCGGGATGAATGTAGAGCATCCGGTTGCCCTCGTAGATGCAATCGACGGGACATTCTTCCACGCAGGCCCTGTCCTTCACGTCAACGCACGGCAAGGCAATGATGTAGGTCACTTCACTCCTTCTGGTTCTTCCGCAAGAAGCTTAGCGCGCGGCACCGGATTCAGCTGCGTCCCACGGCCTCAGGAACCGCAGGTGACCTTGTCCCCAGCGGAGTAGGTCCACGAGTAGTCCTCGGTTTTTGCCACCTCTCCGTTCTTGTAGAACAACCGCTTCCAGGTGGCCGTGAAGCCCTGAATAGATTCCTGGGGCTCGCAGCCCGGGGTGTTCACGACGCGCTCTCCACCCGAGTAGTAATTGGACTTCACCGGCTCTGTCGACTCCACTTTGTCCCATGTCGGGCGGGACCAGATCCGGAAGGTGAGGCTTCCCTTGCCACCCGATGTGGATGGGATGTTCACCCCTTGAATATAGGCCGGGTAATCGGTGTTGTTCTTGAACTTCATGTCGAAGCTGCCGTAGTAGATGGTGGCTTCACGGCCCGCCGGATAGCGGGGAAAATACAAGCTGTGGGGTCGGTGCTCGACATCTTCGTAGCCAGCGAAGAAACCGGCGTTGTACATGGTGGTCGCGGCCTGGGAGATGCCACCACCGGATTCCTTGACCAGTAGGCCACCATTGATGACGTAGCCATCGGTGAAACCGTTTTCCGGGGTACGGGGTCCTAGGGTGTCGTTGAGGCTGAATGTCTCGCCGGGAAGAAGCACCTTGCCGTTGATGAGCTCTGCTGCTCGTCCCAAATTCTTGTTCCGGTAGTCAGCATGGGGGTACTCGGTGGTGAATTCCCCGATCACCTGGGTAGGTTTGAGGGCTTCCGCCTGCTCGGTGGAGAACTCCGCAGACCCTTCAAGCACTTCAACTGTGGTGGTCCGGGCCTCACCGCTCTGGACCGCGGCCTTGGTGACGCCTTCTGCCAAGCCTTTCATGTCGACCTGCTGGCCACCCTCGGCAGGAACCACCTCGATGGTTTCGCCCTTGAGTGTGTAACTGGCATTCTTACCCGTCACCAAGCCAAGACCGGCACGGGCCTCGGCGGTCACCTTCAACAGCTGCTCCGGGCTGAGGTGCGGGACCAGCTTGCCGTCCTCGACCAGGAAGGTAGTGACCGCTGCGATCTGTTCTGGACTCACCTGGAAACTCTTGTCACGAACCTGCACCGTGACGGGACCAGAAAGCGCTGGAGTCGCGAAACTCGCAACTGCCTCGTCCACCATTGCTGACGTGACGGCGGGAGGTTGTGCCTTCGTAACGACCGCAACCTCACGGGCACCAGATTTCATGGCGTCGGCGACCACCGTGCTGGTGGCATCCACGTCCAGGACCACCGCATCGGTGGATTCGGACCGGCTGATCGCGCCGTCCGCAAAGGCGAGCGTGGCGTCAGTGCCCTCAATCGTGAAGACCGGGGCATGGGTGGTCAGCGTCTTTTTGAGTTTCTCGGAATCGACACTCTTCGGCAGTTCCGTCGGGCCACCGCCCACCAAGGTCTTGAACACGTCAACCGGATTCAGGCTCGCTCCCCCAGCCGCTTTCACGGCACCCGCATAGTCAACGCTCAAGCCGCTGTCCATAGGCGTGAGTTCAACAGTGTGCTCTTTGTCGTCAGTTATGGTCACAGCCGCCTCGTACCGAGACCCCAACTCGGTGCGCAGCCGCTGCTCTGCTTCGGCAGGATGCAGCCCACCGATCGCCACTCCTTCAACTGTGGTGTTGGCCGGCACCTTGTCACCAGCCATGAGATAGGCCGCCGCATAGGCGCCTCCCAGCAGCACGACGAGTCCGATGCCACTTCCTATCAACCATTTCCTGAGCCGCAATGGGGGTTTCTTGCTGGTCAACTCCGGTCCTTCTCTTGTCACTGCCCATGGGGAATGAGCCCGCCCCATGGTACGCGAGTAGGCTGTCACGTTGGCCGGGGGCCACAGGAGGGAGACGACGTGGGACTCAGGACACGGCTGAAAGCAGCCGGATTGCCCCGTACTGCATGGGTATTGGCAACCACAACCTTCCTCATCGCCGTCGGCTTCGGGGTCGTGATCCCGGTACTGAGCCCTTTCGCACGCACCTTCGGGGCCGACAACTTCCAGCTCGGGCTGGTGGTATCCATGTTCGCCCTGATGAGGCTGGTTAGCAGCCCGTTCGTCACCCGAATCGGGCAGGCCATTGGGGAACGTAACGCGCTCACCCTGGGAATGATCATCGTGGCCATCACCACCTTCGGGGTGGCGTTGTCCCCCAACCTGTGGTGGATGATAACGGTGCGGGCCCTTGGCGGAATCGGCTCCGCGATGTTCACCATTGCGGCCATGAACCTGCTGATCTCCACCACGCCACAACATCTGAGAGGACGCGCATCAGGCCTGAACCAGGGCGGTTTCCTGCTCGGCAACATGGCCGGCCCTGCCATCGGGGGTCTGCTGGGTTCGATCTCCCTACATGCGCCTTTTTACTTCTATTCCGGGATGTTGGTGGTGGCCGGGTTGTTCGCTCTGCTGCTGCTCCCGGCAAGATGCGACCCTCTGCCGACTGCATCAAAGGAACCCCGGACACTCCGGGAGACGTCGCGGGACATCCGCTACCGGGCCGCCTGTCTTCTCGGATTTGCCCAAGGCTGGCAGTCGATCGGAGTGCGCGCCACCCTGATCCCGGTGATCATCACCGAGACATACGCCTTGGAAACCGGGTGGACTGGTATGGCCTTCGCAATCGCGGCGGTGTTCCAGGCCGCGGCGCTGACACCGGCGGGATTGGCAACTGACCGGATCGGTCGCAAACCCGTCATGGTGACGAGCGGATTGGTGTGTGGCTTGTCGGCCATCGCCATGCCCTTCGCCCCCGGGATATGGGTGCTCATCCCGCTGCTGTGCATCTACGGGATCGGCGCGGCCATGCAGGGCACCGCGCCCGCCGCCGCGGTGGGCGCCGCCTCAGGTGGACGTGGCGGCACCCCAGTCGCGGCCTACTCCATGATCGTCGACCTAGGGGCGATCATCGGGCCCGTCACCGTCGGTGGTCTGGTGGATGTCACCAATTACCAGGTGGGTTTCGCCGTCGGTGGTGCGCTCCTGTTGCTGGGCAGTTTCACCGCTTCCTTCATCCCGCAGAAACTGGACCGATCCTTCCTGAAACCACCAGTTCCCGAAGATGGCAGCGATTGAGAGGTCAGTGCTCGAATTCGATCCCCAGGGCCTTCAGGAGAGGCCAGGATTCGGACGGGCTCAATTTCAGTCCCTTCGTCCGGTTCTCCCGGGGATCGAACACGTAGCCGAAGGAGCCAACGAGGCTGGCCCCTTCGAGATCGGTCTGGTTAAATCTAGTCCCCCGCAGATCGCAGTTGTTCATCCCAGCATTCGTGAGCCGAGTCTCGGAAAAATCCGCCTCACGGATCGAACAATCGCTAAAACTACACCGCGCCAGCTCTGCACCCACGAACCAACAGAAGTCCATGTTGCAGCGCACGAACTCCAACGGACACGCAGCGAACCTGTTGACATGTGCCAGTGCCCAGTTGATCCCGGAGAGCTTCGCGCCGGTGAACCTGCACTCCCCCAGGTTGGCATCCGTCAGGTCTGCACCGGAGAAGCTGCAGTCCTCGAAACTGCACTCGTTGAAGGACGCACCGATCAAAACCGCCTTTTCCAGGTTCACACCCCTGAAAACGCAGTTCTCGAACTCGATACCCCGCAGCCCTCCGCCGGGCAGGCTTCCCTCGATTGTGGCCTCGATCACCGACCTCGGAGAGGTGCCTGCCAGTTCCGCTAGGGACAGCGCGGGAGCCATATCAGCGCACTTTGATGCTCAAGGGCAGGCTCAGTACGCCATGGATCGGGAGCCCGATCAAGTCGGCAGCACGCATCAGCAGATCGTCAACCGTCGGAATGGCAACCCGAGCAGACTCAGTGCGATGTTCGCTAGAGCGCGCGGGGATGATCCTCTCCAGCACGGAGCCGACACCGATCCTGACCGGCGTGGCCTCCTCGGGGTCGATATCCGCCAATGCGCAGGCGCGCCGCCAGGCCAAGCTCCAGTCCCCGACATGATCTACCAAACCCCGTTCGCAGGCGTCGGCTCCACTCCACACCCTGCCCTTGGCCAGCGATTCCAGGTGTTCGTAATCCATGGCACGGTCTTGCGCCGCCAGGGTCGTGAACTGCTGATAGATGCGATCGAGTTCGACATTGAGGCGATCCCAGTCCTCGGAGGAGAACTCCGTGGCTGAGCTGAGCATCCCTGACGCCGCCCCAATCCGGATCGGTTCTCGCTTCAGTCCCAGTTTCTCGTAGAGCTCACGGGTCACGAACTTGCCGGCCAGAACGCCGATGGAACCCGTCAGCGTGGTCGCGTAGGCGACTATTTCGTTGCAGGGCATCGAGACGTAGTAGCCGCCCGAGGCAGCCAGAGCACCCATCCGAGCCACCACGGGACGACCGGACTCGCGTAGCCGCAGGATGCTACGACGGATGAAGTCGGAGGCGACAGCCGACCCACCGGGACTGTCGACCTCGAACAGCACCGCTTTGATCTGATCGTCACGCAGGACAGCCCGGAAGTGTTCGTCCACCACATCGGCGCCGACGCTAGGGCCTGTGAAGTTTCCGGGACGCCCCCGACCGGTCTCGATGGGACCACGCAGGCTGACGACCGCAACCTTCGGTCGGTCCCTCCGGAACGCTCTCGCAAGATTGGGGCGTGGCTGGTAGCGAGATACGTAGAGCAGATCGTCAGGTTTTGCTGCCCAATCGGCGAGCGCCCTGGCGTAGGCCTCGTCGCGGTAGCCGATCTCGTCGATGAGACCCATTTCCTTGGCACGTTCCGGCACCACCGGGGAGTCATTGACGGCCTCCCACACGGTTTCTAGCGCCACTCCTCGGCGCCTGGCGATGACCGCCACGGTGTCGTCCACAGCGGACTGGGCCAGGCGTTGGGTCATCTCCCGGTTGGCTTCGGTGATCTCAGGCGCCGCGAACTGGTCCGCTGCGGTCTTGTACTCGTGACGCTGTCCGAACTGCGGAGTGACCCCGGCCTTCTCCAGCAACCCACGGAAGAGGGTGATGTCGACCTCGACGCCGCCGATGCCAAGCCCACCGGTGGGCTGGAGCCAGATGGTGCGGCATGCTGTGGCGAGCTTGTAGGCGGCCAAGGAATTGCCGAGTTCCCCGAACGACTCGGCCCACGCCATGGTCGGTCGTCCCGCCCCGAAGGTCTCGATCAGCTGGGCGATCTCGTCCATCACCGTCATCGGCTGGCCGCAGTCCACGGCGTGAACGATCAGCCCGGCGACACGCTCATCTTTCCCCGCAGCCTCGAGGTGTTCGCGAAGGTTGCTGACCGCAGTCGCACCCACCACCTGAAGCATCTGCAAGGGGTTCCGCGGAAAGGTCTCCAGCACCCCCCGGGCAAGGTCAAGTTCGAGCACAATACGCCGGGTGGAGCGTGGCAACTTGTCGAAGAAGGACTTGAGCACCATGTGGCAAGCCTACCGACAGCCACCAACACTCCACCCAGGAAACAGCTCTGGACAGAGCTCTCAGAGCACCGAACGGGCCGTCTTGATCACGTTCTCGACGGTGAAACCAAACTCTTCGAAGCACTTCACCCCAGCAGCAGAAGCCCCGAAGTGCTCAATGCTGATGCTGGCCCCGGCATCACCGATGTACTTACCCCATCCCATGGCGATACCGGCCTCGATAGAGACCCGGGCCTTCACATCCTTGGGCAATACCGAATTGCGGTATTCGGGGTCCTGCTCATCGAACCATTCCATGCAAGGCATGGACACCACACGAGTCGGGATGTTGTCCTCCTCCAGCTTCGCGGCAGCCTCAAGTGCCAAGGAAACCTCAGAACCGGATGCGATCAGGATCAGCCTTGGCTTGTCGGAGGCTTCCTTCACCACATAGCCGCCACGGGCGACCCCCTCCGCGGAGGAGTATTCATCACCACGGGCAACGATGCGCAGATCCTGACGGGACAGGATAATCCCTGCAGGGCGATCAGTACGACGCAGGATCTCGCCCCACGCGACCGAGGTCTCATTGGCATCCGCGGGACGAACCACGTCCAGGTTGGGGATGGCACGCAGTGATGCGAGGTGCTCCACAGGCTGATGGGTGGGACCGTCCTCACCGACCCCGATGGAATCGTGACTCCACACAAAGATGGAGGGTAGCTTCATCAACGCTGCCAGCCGAACCGCGGGACGCATGTAGTCCGCGAACACCATGAACGTACCGCCGTAGGCACGGGTCAGACCGGACAGGACAATACCGTTGATGATACCGCCCATCGCATGCTCACGGATTCCGAAGTGGATGGTGCGCCCGTAGGGATTTCCGGGCCAGTCCTCTGCCTGCCGAGCATCGGGTAGGAAGCTTGGCTCATCCTTCATGGTGGTGTTGTTGGAGCCCGCGAGGTCAGCGGAACCACCCCACAGCTCCGGCAGCTGAGACGCCAGCGCGGACAGCACCTCCCCGGAAGCCTTGCGGGTTGACATCATGCCCTCTTCGAAGACCGGAAGTTTCAGGTCAGCCGGGAGCTTACGGGAGCGGACCCGCTCCAGCAGGACAGCGCGCTTCGGATTATCGGCCTTCCACGCCTCGAACCTCTCGTCCCATTCGGCACGATCCGCCTTGCCTCGAGATGCGGCGTTGGCGCGGGCGTGGGCAACGGCCTCCTCGTCGACCGCGAACGGCTCGGCGGGAAAACCGAGTTTTTCCTTGAGGGCCGCGATCTCCTCTGCCCCGATCTTGGAACCGTGGATGGCGTGATGCCCGGCCTTGTTCGGCAGCGGCCAGCCAATGATGGTGTCCAGTTTGATGATCGAGGGTTTGTCCCTGACGGCCTTGGCCGCCCGGATGGCCGAGAGCAGCGCGTCGAGGTCCTCCTTGTACCCAGTTCCACCGTTGGTCCAGTCGACCTCCTGGGTATGCCAGCCAAGCGCGTCGTAACGCCCCAGGACATCCTCGGTGAAGGCGATGTTGGTGTCACCTTCGATGGTGATCCGGTTGGCGTCATAGATCACGATGAGATTGCCCAGATCCTGGGTAGCGGCCAGTGACGATGCCTCCGCAGCCACGCCTTCTTGGAGACAGCCGTCCCCGACGAGACAGTAAACGAAGTGGTCGAAAACCGACTTACCCTCGGGCGCGTCCGGATCGAACCGGCCGCGTTCCCTGCGCGCGGCCATCGCCATGCCGACAGCGTTGCTGATGCCTGCTCCAAGGGGCCCGGTGGTGCACTCGACGAACCGGGTGTGGCCATACTCGGGATGCCCCGCGCACTTGGCTCCCCAGGTTCGCAGCGACTTCAGGTCATCGAGTTCGAGATCAGCACCGGCCAGGTAGAGCTGACAGTACTGGGCCAAGGATGCATGGCCGATCGACAGGACGAAACGATCGCGACCAAGCCAGGTGTCGTCGGTCGGATCCAATTTCATGATCTTCTGGTAGAGCAGATACGCAACGGGGGCCAGCGAGATCGGGGTACCGGGGTGGCCGTTGCCGACCTTTTCCACGGCATCAGCGGAGAGAATCCTTGCCGTATCAACGGCTCGGGTGTCCAGTTCTGTCCAGTCAAGGGTCATGTTCTGTCCTTTGAGCTCCTGAGGAACGGGGCAGCTGCGCCCGCAGTCCCACACTATCGGGTTGTTAACGTGAACACCTGCGGTGGATCAGGTGTCGGCGACGTTGATGGAGAGCCCGGTCCATTGGGGCAGCGAGGTCAGCGAAGCCCCCTGCTCTGCATCGGTTACATCATCATCCGGGGAAACCGTCCCAGGAACCGATCCGGGCGTTACGGGGCGGATGGTTTCCCCCAGCGCCTCACGGACGAGGCGTCCGAGGTCAGAACCACCTTCGGAATCGTGGGTGCGGATCTCAGCCATGGCTCGGAGTTTACTGGGGGTCTCCGACAATCATTTCAGGGGTGGCTCAGCGGACCACGGGAACACGATCCAACGGTCGGTGCGCTTCCAGCAGAAATCCGGATTCACGATCGTGGTCGGTTTGGCATAGAGCACTGCGCTTCGAACATCGGCCCCGAAACCACGCAGTAGCTTCACCACCAGTGAGAGGGTGCGCCCCGAGTCCGCGACGTCGTCCACCACGAGAAGTTGCCTGTCCGTGATTGATTCGGTGTCCAGCATGGGGGCCAGTAGAACCGGATCGGGGAGGGTTTGTTCAACGTCGGTGTAAAACTCGACGTTGATAGCGTCAGCGAGTTTCACCCCGAGCCGATAGGTAAGCGCACCTGCTGGAATCATGCCTCCCCTAGCGATGGCGATGATCACCGAAGGACGGAAACCGGATTCGTGTACCTGGAGCGCGAGGTCGTCGGCGGCCTCCCCGACCCCTTCCCAGGTGAGCACCTCTCTACCCGCATGGTCGCTGGCGTCGCCGTGATAAACCATGGCGGAATGCTATCGGCTCAATCGAAGCGCCGGGTGACGAACACGACGTCCAGCCAGCGTCCAAATTTCCTGCCTACCTCCGGCAGCACGGCCGACTCGATGAATCCCAGGCTCTTGTGAAAGGCCCGGGAGGCCATATTGTCCGCATCCAGGACACCGACCATGATGTGGACCCCGCGACCCCGAGCATGGTCAAGAAGAGCACCCAGAAGCATCCGACCGACCCCGTTGGAACGCCTTCCCTCGGCCACATACACGGAGTGCTCAACGGTGTGGAGATAGGCCGCCTTGTCGCGGAACGACCCGTAACTGGCGAAGCCGACCACCCGACCATTCTCCTCGAGGACCAGGACAGGATGTCCCTGGTTTCGCAGCCGCTCAAACCAGGCGGCGCGCTCCTCGAGAGTGACCGGCTCGATGTCATAGGAGGCGGTGGTGGCAACCCCACCCTCGTTGTAGATCTCCACGATGGCTGGGAGATCCTCATGATTGGCGGAGCGGATCACACGTGGCATGGATTCATACTAGAGCTCACCACAGACCCCGCAACGACATCTCGAAGCTAGAAACCGAAAAACAAACGAACATCCCTCACCCTCGGCCAGGAAATTCCCATTCCCACCGCCCAGGTTAACCTTTGACATTGTTTCCACGCTCGTACGCACGTCTGGCCGAACCACGAACCCGACCGCCGTCCCAATCTGACAGCAACATCTTCTCAAGCACAAGATCCCTCAACATTCGATTCACGAGAGAAAAACATGGAAACTCGAGAGGATCGTCTCAGCCCAACATACGATAGCCTCGCCCGAGAAATTCACCACGAATCCCAATATCCTTCCCATCAATTAGACATCGAGCATGAAACAAAACCCCACAAGCCCCTCGGCATCCGCCAGCACCTCGAGCTCTTCGCCTCCACTATGGCAGTCGATCAGGCAGAACAATCCACCGAGACCACGGATGCCCCCGGATCAGCCGCCATGGAGACCCTGCCCAATTTCGATGATTCGTGCGCGTAGAGCAGCTGACCGATGAAACTTTCCAGAGAAACAAAGGGTGACGTCTGCTGTTGTGATAGCAATCGCTGGCTCCTGGATTGCGATCAGCATCGTCGCATGGTTCGTTCCCGGTTTCTATCAGCCATAGTAGATCATGGTTCTCACACCGACCCCAGGCACACTGGGAATATTCCTCGGAATACGTTGGCGTCGACAATACTCCCACGACACGAAAACTCCAGCAAGGCCGAAATTCCTGACAGCATGAACGGGAAGCAATGAGGCTTATTCGCAGGTTGCCTGTCAGACCCGAACCGTTTTCGTGGGTGATGTATTACTGCCGCGGGCGTGGATCAGGTGTTGGAAGTCCTGCTCATGGTGGCGATAGGGCCCCGTGCCCCTAGGTCATTGGTATGGTGAAGCGTTCGCAATATTCGGTGTTGATGGGGCAGGGCTGTCCTGTGGCGTTGTTGATCGCGGTGGCGACGGCTTGGGTGAGTCGGGTAAGGCCTTCCGTGGTGGTGGATGAGGTCCACTGGCCGTCATCGGTGGGAAGGAGCTGTTCGACGATTTCAACGGTATGCCCGGCGATTTCTACGAAACGTCCGGTGAAGAGGACGGTACCGGGAAGCAGCGCTACTTCTTGGGCTTGAGGTACTGCTGAGAGCGGGGTTACGTCTCTTCCGGTATGGAGGATGACGGCTGCGATGCCAGGGCTGGTCAGGCCGATGGTGGCCACGGTCAGGTCGCGGCTGGTGGCTGTGATGTTCTGAGTGACCAGAACGCTTGGGGCTGTTGTACGAGGGGTAGTGATGCCGCGGAAAGTGACACCACCAACAGGAGGTAGGTGACGTATGCCTTCGATGGCGTTGGCCAGACGTTCCTCGGGTGTGAGCTCATGAGTGTGGGAGGACGGGGTCTGGTTTGTCATGCATGGCTCCTGAGAGGTTAGCTGATAACCCTGTGGGGTAACCTACCTGTTGTGCCCCCTTGGGTAAAGAGGGTTATTCACAGAACGGCCAGCCGCCACTAGAGACGCATCCTGAATAAATAGATTGGGCGGCTCGTTTCAGATAGAATAGATGTCGAATAAAACACTAAACGAAACGAGCCGCTGGATATATAATAGCACAGGCCTAGTTGACGATCAGTTCAACGCCCTCTACGAGCGCCTCAAAGCGGCAATACGCAACAGTCTTAAACAAGACAAAAACCGGTGCGGATTCCGACAGTTCTAGGTATCATAGGGGCACTCGAGGTGACGTTGAAGTATCTGAGACGAAACCGCGCCCAGGCCGAGCTTGCTGAAAGTCACAGCGTGTCTCAATCCACCATCAGCCGAGCCATCACCGCCGTAACAGATCTGCTGGCCGACTGTCTAGCAGAAGAGCGTCCGACCCTGGGGCACCTAAATGCTAGAAACATCATCGCTGACAAAGGCTACATCGGCCGCGGACTCCACACTCCGGCCAGAACCCAACCCGGACGAAAACTAACCGAGCTGGAAAAAGACTATAACCAACGAATCAACCACATCAGATGGCCCATCGAACGAGCCATCGCGCACCTCAAAACCTGGCGCATCCTCCACACCATCTACCGCCGCCCATACTCAACATTCCAAACCACAGTCAACGCCATCACAGGGATCATCTTTGGGATTCTGTGAATAAGCCTCCAGTTGTCCTCCAAGAAGACCCGCATCATTTCCTTGGAGAGGATGTGATCCACCACTTCGGTCTTCTGTGGCCCCGGGGTGACCGGGGCCACGGAAGACCGGTTTTCTCCGGCCGGGAGCGGCGCTCCCGCACGGGGTTATTCGGGCCGCAGCGTCAGGGCGTTCCGTGTTGTCGCGGCGATGGCCTCACGGCTGAAGGGCCAGTCGAAGAATTCACCCGTGGCCCAGGCCTCGAACTGGTCCGCGACGTGTGACGACCAGGGGTGGCCGGAGCTTCCCGAGGAGATCACCCACCGCGCCCGGTCGACGTCGCTCAGATCCACCGCCATGCGCATGGACGGCCCCCAGACCACCTCGTAGTCGACCTGTCCGTTGTCCTTGACGCTCTCGTCGTAGCCGTTTGCGTTGGGAATATCGGGCCCACCGCCGACCGCCCGTGGTTTCCGGCTGAAGTGGTCCCTGATGAACCAGGGCAGGCCTTCGCCTCCCAGGATCTGGTGCCTCGGAGTCTGGACGTGGAGGTCACCCCACCGCCACGCGGTGTGGTCCCGGCCCAATCGGGCGGTCAGCTCGGCGTCGGTCTCGGCGTAGGCGTGGCGCATGATCTGAGCTGCGTCCTCCACCTCTGGGGTGTTCTTGTCATCCCACAGTGGGTTCTGGGGTTCCGAGATCAGTTTCCCCATCAACCGGATTGACGGGTACTCGACCCCGTCGTCCGCCAGGGCCGCATTGCCGAGGTGTGAGAAGAGCGATGCCATGATCATCGCCCCGGGTTCGTCAACGGCGTAATGGCCTCCCCGTTCGTACCAGCGGGCCAGTTCCGATTGCAGTTCCTTGTGGCGTTCATCGCTCAGCGCCACCGTGGTCAGGGTGGGAGCGAGCTCCTGGGCCTGCGGCGAGCCGTCGAGGAGCATGATCTTCGACGCCTCCTCCAACGTGACAGGACCCTGAAAGGTGAGTTGCGCAATGGCGTCGTACATCTGCTGGGAGCGATAGCCCTGGACGTAAAAGGCGGTACCGAGGTAGGGCCCGCTGGCCTCGGGCGTGGCCGGCTGGTTCGCCGGGACGATGATCCCGTCAGCCGGGTTGAGCACGGCCGGCATGTCCGAAGGTGCATAGAAACCCTGCCAGTCGTAGCTGGAATCCCAGCCGGGGCGCGGCCAGCGGCCATCAGCCCCCAAGTTGTCCGCCTCGTGGGCGACGCCGTCCCGCCCGTCGGCCGGAGCCTTGACGGGCCGCACCGGGTACCTGCCCGGGGCCTGGTAGCCGATGTCACCGGAGGCGGTGGCGAACAGGATGTTCTCCGCCGGATTCTCCATCAGGGCCGCCGCGGCCGAGACCTCCTCGGCATTCCTGGCGCGGCTGAGCGCAAAGAACGACTCGCCGGTCCTGCCGGGCATCAGTGCGGTCCACTGCAGGGCCACCGAGAGGTTCTCCGGTGCGCCGGGAACCGGCCTGAACTGTGCGTCCGGCGCGAACAGCCCGGAGACGACGGGGCCGTGCACCGAGGTCCGCACCCGGATCTCGACGTCCTCGCCACCGGCGACCCGGATCGTCTCGGTACGGGTCTGATAGGCCAGACACTTGCCGTCACGCTGATAGGAGTTCTCGCCGACGTTCTTCTCGACCACCAGGTCGCTGACGTCACCACCAAGATTGGTCAGCCCCCAGGCCAGGTCGGCATTGCGTCCGATCATGACCCCCGGAAGGCCGGCCATGGAGAAACCGGAGACGTCGAAGGTGCATTCACCGTTCAGCTGCTCGCAGTGCAGGCCGACCTGGAACCAGACCGAGGGGTAGGCGATCTGAAGGTGGGGGTCGTTGCCGATGATGGGTTTCCCGGATGCGGTGTGCTGCCCCGAGATCGCGAAGGAGTTCGATCCGATCCCCGGGCCGTCGCCCAGCAGATGCGGCGCGGCCTCCATCGCCCGCTGGACGCTCTGGAGCGCCCCGATGGCGTCGCCGGAACTCATCGAGGGTGTTTCGCCGCCGGTCCCGGGCGACTGCGAGGCGATGCGATCAGGCTGGGGGGACGGCTCGGGACAGTCCTCGGGATTCGTTTCCCGGGTTTCCAGCGGAAGCGGCTCAGCCACCGGATAGTCGGCACGTGGCCGCAGGTTGCTCCCCGTCGTCTCCTGCCCGATGATCGGCCTGCGTTTCTCCTCCTCGAACCGCGGGAACAGTTCCTCCACCGCCGACGGACTACCCAGTTTCTGCAGGTACCCCATGCGCTCGATCTCGATCGTATGGGTGTTGCTCAGGCCCGAATTCAGCTGCTTGAGCGCGACCAGCGAATCGATACCGGTCCACGGCTCGATATCGGCGACGGGCAGGCTCAGGCCCAGCACGGCGTACTCATTGGCCAGCTGCCACGGCTGCTTTCCCGATATGTAGGCGTTGATGCCCTCGGCGTAGGCCTCGTAGAACCCGCGGGCCTCAGCCGACAGCAGGTCCCATTCCTGTTCCGCCACCCGGCGCAACCCCATGGTACGCACCGTGATGTCCGATTCCTTCCCGGACTCCCCCACAAGTTCCGCCAGGCGACCGGAAGCCATGTGACGCGACAGGTCCATCTGAAAGAAGCGCTCCTGGGCGTGCACGTATCCCTGCGCGAAGAACAGGTCGTGGTCGGTGGTGGCATAGATGTGAGGTACGGCCCGGTCGTCGCGCAACACCCTGATCTCGGCGCGTGGTCCGCTCAGGATGACCTCACCGGAGTGTTTCGGCAGAGGTACTCTCAGCACCACGACCACAGCAAGGGCCGCCACCAGGATCAGTGCAACGGCAACTCCGAGCACGGTGAAAAGCACTCGGCGGAAAGTTCTCTTTTTCTTTGACATGTCTCGTCTCCCAGAGAGGTATCTTCGATCCCCTCCCCCGTTCCCCACACATGTGGCCGGAACCCACGAGAACGTTATTGCCTTCCGTTGTGGCCAGACATCTGTCCGTGGTCAACTACCTCGTCAGGGCCTTCCCCTACTTGCCCCGTACGGGTTCTTCACGTGTTGTGACGAACGTTCGATGGTTGGAAGAAAAGTCCATTAGCGGTGTTGGTCCTCCAGACGCACTCCGCACGTTCGGTGATCCGTGTCCCGCCGCTCATCACCACCGACTACGCCTTCGCAGCCTTTTCCGCAGAGGCCCAGCCCGCCAGGTCGCCCCTGTTGATCGCGAGGGCGATCATCTCCGGGAAGGCGTCGGGGGTGCAGGCGAATGACGGGATTCCCATGGCGGCCAGGCTACCCGCCACGTCGTGGTTGTAGCCGGGGGTGCCGTCGTCGTCGAGGGCCAGCAGGGTCACCATCGTGACGCCCTGCCGCTGGAACTGCCCCATCCGCCGCAGCATCTGTTCGGGGTTGAAGTCGTAGAGGTCGCTGATGAGGACCATCACCGTCTCGGGGGGGCGCTGCACCAGGTGTTCGCAGTACGCAAGTGCCTTGCTGGTGTCCGTGCCGCCGCCGAGCTGGGTGCCAAAGATGACGTCGACGGGATCGCTGAGCTGATCGGTGAGGTCCACGACCGATGTGTCATAGACCACGAGGTGGGTTTTCACCGCCTTGATGGAGGCCAGCACGGCTGCGAAGATGCTGGCATAGACCACCGACGTCGCCATGGAGCCCGACTGGTCAACCACCAGTACGATCTCCCGCTGGAAACCAGTCTGTTTGCGGCCATATCCGATGAGCCGCTCAGGCACGACAGTGTTCAATTCGGGAAGGTAGTTGCCCAGGTTCGCCGCGATAGTTCGTGACCAGTTGATGTCATTCAGGTGGGGCCGGTTGGTGCGAGCAGCCCGGTTCAACGCACCCCGAACCGCCTGCTGCACCTTGTCGGCAAGTTTCTCCTCCACCTGCTTGACCACCCGGGACACAACCTCGCGGGCGCTGGCCCTGGCCTTCTGCGGCATGACCCGTCCCAAACCGGCCAAGGTGGCCACCAGGTGCACATCGGCCTCAACGCTCTCCAGCATCTCCGGTTCCAGCAGCAGCTGCTTGAGACCAAGCCGGTCGATAGCATCGGCCTGCATCACCTGCACCACCCGCGACGGAAAATAGGTGCGGATGTCACCGAGCCATCGCGCCACCCTCGGCGCCGAGGCACCGAGCCCGGTACCTCGTTTCTGCCCATCGCCACTCTGGTTGTCGTAGAGGGCAGCCAGGGCGGCGTCCATGGCGGCATCCTGCCGGGACAGGGTCCCTTCAGTACCCTCCGGGGCGGTTCCCAGCAGCAGCCGCCAACGCCGGTCACGTTCGTCGTTCATCGTGCGCTCTCCAAGATCTCGTCAACAGTTGCGAGCACCGCCGCGAACTCGGTCAGGTCCGGTTCCTCCTCGGCCATCGGGTCGACTCCGTCGAGGTTCGCGACCTTCTCCGCCAGAGCCCGCCGTTCGGGTCGTTCCCAACCGCCGAAGGCCCGCCGAACCACCGGGAGCACGTCGGTGAATGATTCCTCCGACAGTCCCATCACCCAGGTGTCACACACTTTCAGCAGAGCCGGGGAGTGGAGCAGCAGCAATGAGCTTCCCGACAGCACCCCCTCAGCCCAGGCCGCCTGCTCACCCGGTGTATGGCCTCCCGACAGGGCCAGCGACAATCGCTGCTGCACCTCGTCGACTCCCAGGGCGCCGCTGTCGAACAGCAGTCTGATAAGGCGTCCGGCCAACAGACCGGGAAGGTCGTTGCGATCGGCCGCGGTCAGCAGTGTGTTCCGCCACAGCTGTTGGGCTTGTTCCCCGAGCAGCCCGACTGCGGCGTTCGCCGTGTCGATCAGCTTCCGGTACCGGTCGGCTGCTTCCGGCGCCAACCCGCCCAGGGCAACGGGAAACCCCGCGCAGGCGCGCCCCAGGAGGGCCGCGACCACATCCCCCAGGCGCCCGGTGTCGGTGCCGCGCACGTCGCCGTAGCGATACGCCTGCACGAGATCGGGAAGCGCTTCCAGCAGCCGCGCGACGTCGGTCTCGGCCGCCGCCCGGACGTCCAGGAGCCGTAGCAGTTCGGGCATGGCCGCGGGCAGGTCGGCGGCCAGCGCCCCGTTCACGCCTCGAGTCACCCCGGCTAGGTCGCCGATGTCGTCCAGCAGCCGGGCCGCCGCGGCGGTCTCAACGGTGTTGCCCCAGCGCGCCGCGTCCACGACAGCGATGGAGAGTTCTGGTTCCCACAGCAGACGCCAACTTTCTTTGAAGGTGCCGGTGCCGGAACTTCCTGCAGGTGTGCCCCAGTCGATGCCGAGGATCCTCAGGCGCCTGAGGAAACAGGATCTGGCAAGGCCGTTTTCCTTGCGCAGGTCGAGGTCGATTTCCTTCTCTGTGGCCTCCTGCGTGAGTCTGAGTCGTCGCGCGGTCGCCGTGAGGTCCGCATCGAACGGTGTGCGGGGCACATCATCGGGCACCTCCCCAAGCAGTTCACCGACGATCGCCTCCCGGGTGACCAGGTCGAGGGCCAGATCGTTTCCCTCGCACAGCACCGCCAGGGTGGCCTCCTGCACCTCGGGCAGCCCGGGCATGGGGCGACCGCGCAGTACTGCGAGAGCATCAGCCAGCCGGACGCCCTCGATGACGTGTGCGGACGAGGTGGGCAGGTCGTGTTCACGCAGCACGGCACCGACGTGGGTCAGCCAGCGTTCAACGGGACGGTCGGGGGCAGCGAACAGGTGGTGGTACCAGCCGGGGGAACGAACACCGGCCCCGTATCCAGAGGAGGCGGCCAGCCTGCCGTGGGACCACGGCACCCAGGTGAGCTGAGTTTTCACCTTCGGTAGCTGC
>JABCNW020000200.1 GCA_013333945.2 Propionibacterium sp. | reverse complement strand
TGTCCCCGCTCCTTCCACGAAACTACATGAACTCGGGCTCCCAGGTTTCATCCCGGACTACCTCGATGCTCTGGTGGCGGCCTGCACCGCACGCGACCCAGAGGCCCGCATCGCCGATGGTCGCGAACTCATGGATGCGCTGCGCCGGGTCCGCTCCGAGCTGCTGAGTTCCCCGGGCCAGCACAATCCCACACTCGCCGCTCAGCTGCGGCCCCTGCCCGGCGACGGCAATGCCGTCACCCAGCAGATATCCCCACGCCCCGAGCCACGACCACGCCCGCTGAAGGAACTTCCTCCCGCTCCCGCTCGCCCTCGGTCCGCCAGGACCCCTGCTCCCCCGACCGAGGCCGTCTCCCCTGACGCGGTGACCGCCATCGTCGAGCCTCAGTCCCTCAAGTCTCCGATCCCAACGCCCTCACCGCACCCGGTTTCCTCGGTCAGGTCCGCTTCTTCGACGGGAGAACCTCCCCGGGCCACGCTTCCCAGCTCCAACAAAGGAGGACCCCCGAGTTCACACCGCACGCCACTGTTCCCACAGTTCTCCCAGGAACCGGTGTACCGACGCCGCCGGGGCATCATGCTGATCGTGCTGGTGCTGCTGGTCACGGCAATAATCGTCTCCGTCTCGTGGTGGTGGGCCGAGGGACGGTTCACCACCACCCCCGAGGTGACCAACATCCCCCAGGAACAAGCGCTCCAGAGCCTCAAAGCCAGCGATCTCGAGTACACCACCCAGGAGGCGTTCTCCGAGGATGTCGCGGTCGGATCGGTCATCAGCACCGACCCCGCGGGAAACGCCCGGACCCTTCGAGGAACCAGAGTCACTGTCGTCATCTCCAAGGGACCCGAGCGTTACATGATGCCCGACGTGGTGGGGCAGAAACTCTCGCAGGCCCGTTCCGCCATCGAATCGACACACCTGACAGTCGGTCAGGTCAAGGAGGACTGGTCAGAGTCCGTCGAAACCGACACGATCATCTCAGCCAGCGAATCAGCCGGCCCTCCTGCCACCCGGAAGCAGCATCGATCTGGTGGTGAGCAAGGGCCGTCAGCCCCTCACCATCAAGAACTACGTGGGAACCGACGCCGACCAGGCCAGCAAGGAACTCAAGAAGCAGGGCTTCACGGTCGACATTTCTGAGGCGCACTCGGACAGCATTCCCGCAGGGCAGGTGATCTCCCAGGACCCCGCCGATGGCACCGGACATCGCGGTGACACCGTGAAGCTGGTCAAATCACTTGGTCCGGAAATGGTGACCGTTCCAGACGTCAGGAACAAGCGCACCGATGATGCTCAAAGAGATCTGGAGGCTGCTGGGTTCAAGGTGGAGGTTCAGAACAAGTCCTTCTTCCCCGCACCATTAGGGTTCGCCTCAGAAACCAACCCCGCAGCTGGTTCAGCGGCTCCCAAAGGAAGCACTGTCATCCTCTATGTGACATGATTGCCGGAGGCCTCACGCCCCCATAGGCTGTTTGCGTGACTTCGAGTCGTCAGTTTCTGCCCTCCGTCGCCCTGCTGGTGGCGGCAGCCGCCTGGGGGTCGACGGTCGTGGTCGCCAAGGGCGCCTACGAATCCTCCATGACACCCGCCCACCTTCTGATCTCCCGGCTCACCCTGACCGCCTTGTGCCTGCTGCCCGCTTTCCTACCCCATCTCAGGATGAAACGCGAAACCTGTGTGCAGGGCATCATCTTGGGTCTGATCTTCAACACAGGTCTGGTGCTTCAGATGGTGGGACTGGAATACACCCCGCCTTCACTCTCAGGGTTCATCACGGCGAGCTACGTGGTCTTCACCGCGATCCTCACTCCCTTGATCATGAAACAAGCCACCTCGGGGCGCACCTGGATCGCGGTGGCCCTGACGCTGGCGGGAATCGGCATCCTGGCCCTCGGGAATGGCGGAGGAGATGTCGGTTTCGGATTCGGCGCCGTTATCACACTGCTGGGAGCTGTGCTCTTCGCCCTCCACATCATTTTCCTGGGACGCTGGGTGAAACCCGAGACGGTGCAGTCACTCACCCTGATGCAGGCCCTGACCGGAGCAGTAGGGATGCTGTGCTTCCTCCCCTTCGCGGACTATCAGCTGCCCTCCGTCTGGGACCTGTGGTGGCCGGTGCTCTACCTCGGTATCTTCTGCGGTGCCGTCACGCTGTTCCTCCAGAGTTGGGCGCAGAGCTACGTGCCCGCCACCGCATCGGCGGTGATCATGTGCTCGGAACCGATGTGGGCCGCCGTATTCGCGATCTGGGCCGGCATGGAGGAGCTGACCTGGCAGGTGCTCACGGGCGGCGGCCTCGTGGTGGTGGCGCTCCTTCTGACAGCGTGGCCCGGGCGTAAAGCCATATTTGTGGATGCACTCGTCGAAGAACTACGCTCACGACGCGCCCGTCGTGGAAGCTGAACCGCTTCTGCTGCAAGACTTTCCCTATGGAATTGCAGATCCTGTTCCTGGTGCTGGTCGTCGTGGGCGTCCTGGGTTTCGTCGTGACACTTCGGATTCTTCGTCATCTCACCTTGAAACGTCTCGACTGGAAATGGGTGAAGCATCCTGATCTCCGGATCACGATCGGCCTGAACCATCCGCCTTTTGGCCTCGGACTAGACAGGTGTGTCAAGGACCAGCTGGTGGGCAAGTCACACGAAGGAACGCCTTTTCAGACTTTTCGTTACAGCAGCGAATCCTGGAGCGACCGCCGGCGCATCGTATGCATGTCTCTTCCCCACCCGATGCCACCCTTCTACCTGTTCCCCACGCAATCTCCCATACCCGCGATCAGTGGCCTGTCCCTGTCCACCGACACGCACACGATGATCTTCCCAGAGGAGAACTATGGCCGGGCGGTGTCAGCTGCCCTCGCTCCCCTCCTATCAGAACTCGGCCCCCGTCAACTCACCATTGACCATGATCAGCTGGTGATGTTCAACGTCAAGAAGGACCTGAAATCCCTGGAAGCAACGGTGGAACTTCTGGCCCGGATCCGCAAGGCGATCATCGCCTCCCCTGCGATGGAACACATGGGAGAAAGTTCGCCCCTGCACGTCTCCTTCACCACTCATCCCGATTGGGAGTACGTGGACCGTGACAACTCGTTACTGAGCCGTCTACCTCTCGAGCCGAGCGGCTACGACCACGAGGTAGTCAATGTCGTACAGTCCACCGGGAACAACATCTCCTTCATCCGCGTCACCCACAAGTGGAAGACCCGGAACGCGAAGAACGAGTGGAGCAGCGTCAAGGAACACACCGAACATTTCTGCAGCTTCGGGATCAATTTCAAGTTCGTCCCCATATCCGTGAACATGGGGCGCGGAAAGCCCCAGAAATTTGAATCCATCGAGTTCAACAAACGTTTCAAGGTACGCTGCCCGAACCCACGGTTTGCCTCCGACGTGTTCCACCAGCGCCAACTCGAACACCTACTGAGCGCCTCTCCTGAAGGTTTCGCGATCACTCAGGGAGGCACCATTCAAGTCGCAGAGAGCGAATGGCTGCCGGCACAGATCGAAGTGATGCTCGGTTTCTTCCACGAGTTCTTCGGCCAGGTCCCGGATTTCGTATGGAAGGAACTAGGGGTCTGGCCCCGGCCAATCCCGAAACAAGAAGACTGAAGAACCCCTCGCTGGGACTAGGCCTCCCGGGGGTAATATAGAACGACGTTTTCCGGCGGTCGGCGGGGATAATTTCACCGGACGATTAACACCACTTCCTGCCACACTGGAGGGGTGCCGTTGTTCCTTTTCTGTTGTCTGCTCATCGGCGCAGCCATCGCAGGCCTCATCCTGGTTCCCCGGTACCTTCGTCACAGCGCCCTCCAACGACTCGGCTGGTTCTGGAACGACAAGCCCGACCTTAAGCATCACGGCTGGGCTGAACTTACCCCCGTTCGGCATCGATCAGAACGGGGTGATCACCGCCCACGACCCCGAGTGGCCGCTGGAGCGGGTGGAGTTGACGCTGTTTCTCCTCCACGCTTTCTTCGGCCGGATACGGGACTTCGTCTGGCGCGAACTCGGCATCTGGCCTAGGCCAGTTCTGGAGATCGACGCCCTACCACCGGGGCGCTGACGAATGCGCTGGGGATCCGTCACAGCTCCTTGGCCCGGAAATCCAGCACCGGATTGCCCCGGTTCCGGCGTCCCTTGCGGAGCCTGGTGGCGACAGTGAAGGCCAGCTCCAGGCTCTGGTTGCGGTTCAGCCTGGGATCACACACCGTCTCGTAGCGGTCGGCCAGGTCAGTTTCCTCGAGTTTCAGGGCGCCACCGACACATTCTGTGACATCGTCGCCAGTCAGCTCGACGTGCAAGCCTCCCGGCCAGGTACCGAGGGAATCGTGGACATCAAAGAAACCACGGACCTCCTCCACCACGTCGTTGAAGGAACGGGTCTTGTAGCCGTTGGCAGCCTCAAAGGTGTTGCCGTGCATCGGGTCACACACCCACGCGACCTTGCGCCCGGTCTCCTCCACCCCTTCGATCACCCGTGGAAGCACTTCGCGCACCCGGTCGGCGCCCATCCGGGTGATGAAGGTTATCCGGCCCGGTTCCCGGTCGGGGTCGAGGCGATCGGCCAGTTCGATAGCCTGCCGGGGTGTTGTGGTGGGACCCAGTTTGACCCCCAACGGGTTGCGGACTCGCCGCAGCAACTCCACATGAGCGCCGTCGAGCTGGCGGGTGCGTTCCCCGATCCACAGCATGTGCCCCGAGCAGCCGTAGACCTGCTGCGAACGGGAGTCGACTCGAGTCATGGCCCGCTCATACTCCAGCAGCAGTGCTTCGTGCGAGGCGTAGAAATCGATGACCGACAGCGCCCGGTCATCCACCCCGCAGGCAACCATGAACGTCAGCGCCCGGTCGATTTCCGCGGCCAATTCCTCATATGCCGCCTCCACCTCAGGGTTGCCGACGAAATCACGGTTCCAGGTGTGCACCCCGCGCAGATCCGCGAAACCACCCGTCACGAATGCACGCACCAGATTGAGGGTGGCCGCGGAGGCGTTGTAGAGGCGAACCAGGCGTTCCGGGTCGTGGACCCTGGATTGTTCGGTGAACTCGAAGCCGTTGATGGCATCACCCCGATAGCTGGGCAGGGTGGTTTCTCCCCGGGTCTCGGTCGGTTTGCTACGAGGTTTGGCGTACTGCCCGGCGATCCGCCCAACCTTCACCACCGGGACCTGGGCGGCGTAGGTCATCACGACGGCCATCGACAGCTGCACCAGCAGCTTGTCCTTGATGTGCTGCGCCGTGACCGCGTCAAAAGACTCAGCGCAATCCCCGCCCTGAAGCAGAAAGGCCCGGCCCTCTGCGACCTCCGCGAGCTTGGTGCGAAGATCATCACACTCCCCCGCAAACACCAACGGTGGCAGCTTCTCCACCGCGTCGATGACGCGGTCCAGCGCGGCCTCATCCGGATAGCTGGGCTGTTGAAGCATCGGCAGGGATCTCAGCTCGGCCCGGGACATGATCGACATGGCGGGAAGATTACTCCACTTGCCCACATCACTCGTTCGGATCATGCAATCCCTGGTCGATGGCATAGAGGGTCAGCTCCACGCGATTGTGAAGTTGAAGCTTGCGCAACACGTTCTGTACATGGTTTTGAACCGTGCGATGGGAAACGAACAATGCCTCCGCGATCTCCCGGTAGGCCAGCCCTTTCGCCACCTGACGCAGCACCTCCACCTCACGAGTGGTCAACACCGGGCCGTCATCATCGTGGCTGTGAGCAACATTGACCATGCGCCGGAACTCTCCCAGAACCAATCCAGCCATGCCGGGAGTGAACACCGCGTCCCCCGCCGCAGTGCGACGCACACCCTCGAGCAACTCGGTCTTCGAAGCCGATTTCACCAAGTACCCTCGGGCACCGGACTTCATAGCCCGCAACACATCCTCGCGTTCACCGCTGGCCGACATCACCAGCACCTGAATATCCGGAAATTCCTGCACCAACAATTCGGTGCAGGTCGCTCCGTCCGGGGCGGGAATCTGCAGGTCCATCACCACCACGTCGGGACGGGTGGCGCGCGCCCGCTGCAGGCACTCCGTCCCATTCTTGGCGACCGCGACTATCTCGAAACCCTCCTCCGAGAGGTCTTCACTCAAGGCTTCGATCCACATGGGGTGGTCATCCACCAACATCACACGGTTTCGACTGATGTCATTCACGCCTCTCCCACCTTCACCGGAAAACGCAGTTCCCATTCGGTGCCTTCTCCCAGAGTGGACTTGACCACGGCGGTTCCTCCAAGAGCCGCCATCCTGCCCACGATCGAATCCCTGATACCGAGCCGCCCCCGTTCACCGGCGGACGCAGCCTCGGAAAGATCCATCCCGACCCCATTGTCTCGCACCCACAGGATTACTTCGGAATCGTCCTCCTGATCCAACAAAACCCAGGCCTTCGCACTCGGCCCCGCATGTTTGTCGACGTTCTTCAGCGCCTCAACGAGCGCAGCCTCCACCTCCTCCGCGATGAGCCTGGGAACAAGTACTTGACCGGCCATGGTGGATACGACCACCTTGGTGCTCTGGAATCGGTCGAGGGCAGCGGCCAGGTCCACCTGCCTGGTGGCGTTCTCGTTGAGGATCTCCTTGTCACGGATGAGGTTGCGCAGCTGGGTCTCGGATTCATGGGCCAGTTCTGCCAGGCGCAGCCCGCGTGGTCCCAGCTCAGGTCCCTCCCGCTCGACGAGGGCCAACACCTGCAGGGCCCCATCGTGCACGATCCGCGCCAGACGTTCCCGCTCCCCCAGCGCAACGGAACGAATCCGAGCCCGTTCCTGCTCCGTGATGGTGGGCTTGAACTGAGTGATGAGCACCCCGACGCAGATGCTCATGAGCAAAATGGCGAGCACGACGTCTATCCGAGAGATCGTGAGCCGCGGCGGAATCATCAGCAAGGCCATCGCTGTGGCCAGGGTGGCTGTGATCCCGGCTGCTGTTCCCCGAAGCACCGCCGCGTACAGGCAGCACCCCGCCATCCAATACCCGGCCAGGGAGGTCTGCCCATACGGCTGATTCGTCACCAGCGGGGTGGCGAAGATCAGGGAACACGTCACGGCCCCGTCGGCCATATGCACCCACAGGTTCCGGTCGCTGGGGCGACGCAGCAGGAAAGTCACAAAGAACGTCCACAGCAGGACCGCGGCCATGGATAGCAGCAGACCGACCCGGTTCCTCGCAGTCGGGTACACGAACCAGAAGGAGACGACCACCGTGTGGATCGCCAGCACCACACGCACCGTGGCGGTAACGACGAAGACCCGCCCCAGAACGTCATAGTCCTTGCGGAACCAAGAGGAAGCGGCCTGAACCCACCCCAGGCGCGCCGATGTCGGGGGTGTCCCGGGAATCACCCTTCACTCGCCACCGGTTTGGGGCCACCGCCGGGACGGGGACGCAGGAATTCATCAGAACCCTTGTCCTTGAGGTCGCCGTACTTGACCCGCGTAGCGTAGACATCGGCGTATTCCTGCCCGGTGAGGCACTGGATGGCGGCCAGCACCACTTCGGTGACCCAGCGCAGGGTACGGGTCTCGGATTCACGCCCTTTCAGATCTGAGAAGTCAAGCGGTTCACCGACAACGACGACGGGGCGTCGCACCCAGGGAATGCCGAGGAAACCCCGGACAGTCTGGGTGCCGATCAGCCCCACGGGCAATACCGGAGCCCCGGATGCAAGCACCATGCGCGCCATCCCGGTCTTGCCCTTGTAGAGCCTGCCGTCCGGTGAGCGGGTTCCCTCGGGGAAGATTCCGATCACCTTGCCTGCGTCGAGCACGTCAGAGATGGCACGCAGCGAGGCGGCCGAGGCCCGACCACCGCCGCGGTCCATGGGAACCATTCCGATGGCCTTCAGGAACCAGGCCACGATGGCGCGACCGAGGTTCTTGCTCCCGTCGAACAGTTCCGCCTTCGCGGGGAAGGTGACCTTCCGAGGCAGCATCGCGGGGATGATCACGGGATCCATCGTCGCGATGTGATTGCTCACCAGTATCGCCCCACCATGCGTGGGGACGTTCTCGGCACCGTGGATACGGGCGCGAAACCCGAACCTGACCAGCGGACGAAAGATGAAAATTTTGAAGAATCTGTACCACATGAGGCGGTCTCAGGCCACGCGCCGCGCTCCTGCGAAGGGCATGGAATTCACCGAAGCGGTCACCACGCCGCTGCGCGGATTGGCAGCGTGCACGATCTGGCCATTGCCGATGTACATGCCGACATGCGTGATGCCACTGTAGTAGAAGACCAGGTCTCCGGGTTGCAGATCCCCTTTGGAAACGGAGGTGCCCGCCGAGATCTGGGTCTGGGATGTGCGTGGCAGGGAGATGCCGACCTGCTTGTAGGCGGCGTACATCAGCCCGGAGCAGTCGAAGGTCGGTGGTCCGGCAGTGCCCATGACGTAGCCCTTGCCGACTTGAGCGAGGGCGTAGCTGATGGCCTGCTGGGCACGTCCGGAACCGCCGCCCGAGGAGGTGGCGGGAGGATCGGACTTGTCGCCCGCTCCGGTGGACGGAGCGGGGTTGGGGCTGGCGCTCTCGCGGGCTGCCTGCTCCCGTGCGGCCTCCTCCTGCTGGCGCTGTTCCTCCAGCTTCTTGAGACGCTCCTGCTCCTCCGCGCTCAGGCGGTCGTACACCTGCTGGGCCTCCGCCTCCTTGACTTCGTACTCCTTGGAGAGCTTCTCCTTGGCTGCTCGGTCCGCCTTGAGCGACGCGTCGATGGTTTCCTGCTCACCGCGGAGCGTATCCAACCGAGCCTGCTCCACCTGCAGGGTCTGCAGATCGGCCACGCTCCGGTCGGTCTCATTCTGGATGGTGCTCAGCCCGGACAGGAAGGTGGTGTCATCGGTGCTTCCGAGCAGCTGACCGGTGATGTCCACGCCACCACCAAGACCGCCGCCGTTGAGCTGCATCATCGCCAGGTCACCGAGGTTGGTTCCCAGCTGGGAAACCTTCACCTCCTGGGCGGACAGATCCTGTTTGAGGACCTCGAGCTTGCTCTCCGACTCCTCGGCACGAGTGATCGCCTCAATGAGCTGAGCATCCAGCTGTGCGGCTTCCTCGTGAATGCGGTCCAACTTGTCCTTCGCGGCTGCGACGGCATCGGGGTCAGCGGATGCCGTGGGCACGAAAACGACACTGGCTGCGACGAGAAGGCCAACCAAACCTGTGCGGAACAACTTCACTCGAAACTCCAGACGCTCGGGGACGAGGCTGAGAGAATCCTAAACGACCTTCAGGCCTTTCCCAAAGTTCACCCATCATGCAGGACGTGCACCCCGCTTCGGCCATGGTCATTTTGTCGTCGCCGTCGAGTAACGTCCCCGACATGACCTCCCGCCACGCCCCCGAATCGCTTCAACCCAGCTTCGAGGACCTGGGACGCCACCTGCACGCGACCACCTTCTGCGTCGTGGACCTGGAGACCACGGGCGCTGGCCCCGAGTCAGAGATCACCGAGATCGGAGCGGTCAAGGTGTGCGGCGGCGAACCGCTCGGCGAGTTCCAGACCCTAGTGCGCCCCTCGGGTCCCATTCCGGCAATGATCCAGGTACTCACGGGGATCACGGACGCCATGGTGGCCGCGGCCCCCTCCCCCAGGGACGTGGTTCCAGAGTTCATGCACTTCGCTAACGGATGTGTGCTGGTTGCCCACAACGCCCCGTTCGACGTCGGTTTCCTCAAACGTATCTGCAGGCACCTCGGCATCCGGTGGCCCAATCCCGTCGTGGTGGACACAGTGGCCCTGGCCCGGCGGGTTCTGCCCAAAGGGGAGGTGCGCAACTGCAAGCTGGGAACCCTCGCCGCCCATTTCCACGCCACCACCCGACCCGACCATCGTGCCCTGAGTGATGCACACGCCACCGTCGACGTGCTGCACGCCCTTCTGGAGCGAACCGGGCGACTCGGCATCGACACCGTCGAAGACCTGCGAGCGCTGCTCTCCCCCGTCTCCTCGGAGCGCCGCGCCAAGAGAGTCTGGGCCAAGCAGCTACCGGAGGCCCCGGGAATCTACTGGTTCGAACACGAAGGCCGGGACTCGAACGGGACTCCGCACACGGAGGTGCTCTACGTCGGCACGTCACGTAACCTACGCAAGAGGGTCGCCTCCTACTTCTCCGCCTCGGAACAGCGCACTCGAATCCACGAGATGGTGCAGGTGGCCACCGGAGTCAGGGGAATCGAGTGCGCCACGGACCTGGAGGCACAGGTGCGGGAGCTACGGATGATCGCCGCCCGCTCCCCACGGTACAACTGGCGTTCCAGAAATCAGGACCGCCTGTGGTGGCTGAAACTCACTGGTGGTTCCCTTCCCCGGCTGGTCGCCACGAGAACCCCGTCCCCGGATGATCTGTTCTGGGGACCTTTCCCTGGCCTGACCGCTGCCCGGGAATCGTCACGTGTGTTCCGTGACGTCTTCGGAATGTTGGAACACAGACACCACCGCTCAGTGCGCGAATCGTGGGCTGCTCCAGAGCCGGAGGGATATGAAACGTCAGTGGAGCGCCTGCGCAACACCTGGCTCGGTGATGTCAGGGACTTGCTGGCCTCGGCCTCCCCCCGATTGGCAGAGCTGGTGGCGCAGGAACGTTTCGAGGAGGCCGGGGAGCTCACTGATCGCCTTCTCGCCGCCCACCAGACCTCCAGACGTTTCCACCGGGTGCGGTCCCTGGCCGGTTGCCCCGAATTGGTGGCGGCCGCCCCGGAGCACGACGAGTGGGCCGTTCACGTGATCCGCTTCGGAAAACTCGCCGGGGCAGCCCGGTCCCGCACCGCACAGGTCCCGGAGATCGCCGAGACCACCCGCGACCTGTCCGAGACGGTACAAGAAGCTCCCGGCGGGCTTCCCGCCGGGAGCTTCGAGGAGGCCGAACGCATCGCGGACTGGCTGGAGTCGCCCGGGGTCAGGTTCGTGGAGACCGTCGGCGACTGGGCCTGGCCCGCGCACTGTGCGCTGGATCAGGAAAGGGTCACCGAGTTGATCACCACAGGGACGGTGGGACGGTCCCGGTGATCGGTTTCAGTAGTGGCGATGGCATCCACGACGGCCTGGCTGGCAGGATCCTTGACCTCACCGAAGATGGTGTGGCGGCGGTTCAGGTGAGGGGTAGGAACCACCGTGATGAAAAACTGCGAGCCGTTGGTGCCGGGCCCGGCGTTGGCCATGGCCAGCAGGTAGGGGCGGTTGAAGGAAAGTTCTGGGTGGAATTCGTCGGCGAAACGGTACCCGGGCCCGCCGGTTCCGGTGCCCAGCGGACAACCGCCCTGGATCATGAACCCGTCGATGACGCGATGGAAACCGAGACCGTCATAGAACTTTCCGGTCTTGCTCTCGCCCGTGGTGGGGTCGCGGTATTCCTTGGTCCCACCCGCGAGTCCAACGAAGTTCGCCACCGTGGTGGGGGCCGCGTCATCGAAGAGCTCAATGACGATGTCGCCCTTGGTGGTGTGGAGGGTAGCAGTGCTCATGGACCCAAACCTACAGGTGACGACCTCGCAGCGTCGGAGCGCATTCTGACGTGTCGTGTCACCAGAGCCGGAGCGTTCTTCCAGATTTCACCCTCCCCTGCGCTCGGAACCAGGTAGCGTTGGATGTGCTCGACCACGAGCCAATCATTGGAGGAATGCAGTGAAGAAGTCACGACTGACCAAGGCCGCCGCGGAATCCGCCGCCGCCGCAGCAGAAGCTGGCCGCACCATTTGGGAAGACGCCACCGAGAAGGCCGCCGCGATCCTGCTGGAAGCCCAGCGCAGAGCCGCTCCTTTCGCACGCGAGGCGGGGAAACGCACGGCAGATTTCGCCTCGAAACGCCTCGACACCTGGGAACCACACATCCGTGGCGCACTCGACCGGGTTCCCCCTGCCGTCGATGCGGCTCACAACAAGGTCACAGCCACGTTGCTGCCCAACCTGCAACAGGCCCTGCACAAGGCTGCTGGTCACAAGCCCGCACAGGTGAAGAAGAAGCGCAAGGGCGGCAAGTTCAAGAAGTTCGCGAAATTCGTGTTCATCGGTTCCCTCGTCGCAGGCGCCGTCGCAGCCGTGAGGCACTTCCTGACGCCCAAGGACGACGGCTGGACCGCTCATGAGCCGTCACGCGCCTACGTCAACAACAATGACACCTTCGCCACTGCAGCGAAGTTCAACGAGCCAGCCGCGCCCACCCCCCAAGCCGCGCCCGCTCCGGAGGCTCCGAAGGAGAGCTTCGGCAAGGGATCCTACGTGGGCCCCAACCCACCGGAGGGCTACATTTTCAAGGGCAACGAACGTTCGAAGAAGTACCACGTTCCCGGCACCCGCGGCTACGAGCTGACAATCGCCGAAGTCTGGTTCAACTCGGAGGAGGCCGCCGAGGCGGCCGGGTTCACAAAGGCACAACGCTGACCCTGCCCCTGCTCCTACTGGCCTGCGCCAGCGCATCAGCAGCCGCGGCCCACCTCATCTGGGTGGTGCCGCGGCTGCCTCGTGTTGCGCTCGACCCGGACGATCCCCCGCCCGACTACCGATCCTTGGCAAGACCTCGGGAAGCCATCACTCTAGGCCTGGTGGTTCTCGGGTGTACCTGTGCCCTCTGGAAAGTGCCCGTCGCGCAGTTGCCGTTGTGGTTTGGTCATCTTGGCGCGGGCGGAGCGCTGGTATGGGTTGATTTCAGAACCACGTGGCTGCCGAAACACCTGCACTGGATCGCCACCGCCCAAGTTGCGGCGGGCTTGGCGGTGGTCGCCTTCCAGTCCCCGGACGTACTCGCACCGGCCTTGGTAGGGGCGTGTGCGACTTCGGGCCTGTTGTGGTTGGTGTGGCGGTTCTCCCGCAGCTTCGGTTTCGGTGATGTCAGGCTCGGTTTACTGGTGGGTGTGGTGTCTGGGTCGAAGGGGCTCCAAGGATGGACAACAGCATTGCTGGCGGGAACCCTCATCGGGGCGGTCTGGGCAATCCTCCACATGCTGCGGGGGCGGACCTCAGAGCCATTTCCCTACGGCCCGGCACTGTGGCTGGGCCCCATCGCTGCCGCATTGACGGGCGGCTGAGTCTCAGGCCCCGGTGGCCTCGATCCAGGCATCGAGTTTCTGCTGGGCGCTGCCATCGTCCAGGGCCCGGTTGGCATCGGACAGGGTCGTCGCCAGCTGCTCAGCGAGCGGCACCACGGAACTGACCCCGCGGTAGGCAAGAAGAGCGGCCGCCGCATTCAAGACCACGATGTCGCGGACCGGACCGGTCCTGCCCGCCACTAGATCCCGCACCACCTGGGCGTTGTGCTGCGCGTCCCCTCCTGTGAGGTCCGAGGGGGCTGCGGGCGGCAGCCCGAGTTCCGCCGGATCCAGGGTGGTGCGGTGCACCCGTCCGTCAGCCAGCAGCCACACGTCCGAGGGGGATGTGGTGGTTAGTTCATCGAGCCCGTCGAAGCCCCGGAATACCAGGCCTCGTACTCCACGTCCCGCCAGCACCCGTGCCACGACGGGAGCGATGTCGTCGTTGGCCACCCCCAATGCCATCGCCTGGGGACGGGCTGGATTGGACAGGGGACCGAGGAAATTGAACGTGGTCTGAATGGCCAATTGCTTCCGTACTCCCGCGACGTGTTTCATCGCGGGATGGTGAAGCTGCGCGAACAAAAAGGTGATACCCACCTCCGCCAGGACAGCGGCATGCCTTGGCGGTTCCAGCATGATGTTCACGCCGAGCGCCTCCAAGGTGTCGGCGGTGCCGGCCTGCGAGGATGCCGCCCGTGAACCGTGCTTGACCACCTTCGCGCCAGCTGCTGCGGCCACCAGCGCTGCCATGGTGGAGATGTTGACGGTGTTAGCCCGGTCGCCTCCCGTGCCCACGACGTCCACGGCCTCACGATCGAGGGTAACCTGCACCGCGTTGTCGAGCATTGCGGAGCTGAGTCCCTCAATCTCCTCAGCCGTCTCGCCCTTCGCCCGAAGCGCCACCAGCAGCGCAGCAAGCTGCACATCGCTGGCACGGCCCGAGAGAATCTCGTTGAGCGCCCACTGCGCAGCCTCGGTCTCCAGGCCCTCCCTGCGCACCAGGCCGGTCAGGATATCCGGCCAGGTATAGGTCATGCGACTTTCTCCCTCAGCAGCTCGGCCACCTGGGCGGGCAATCTAACCGGGTCGATCGGGTAGGCGGAGATCGCCTCGGCGCGCGACCACGTTCCAAGCCATGCGTCGGCCACGCGGGCCACCAGCAGCAGCACCGGTGGGCACGGGTCATATTCCTCCTTGACCTGATGCGCCAGGCCGATACCACCCTCGGGCTGGGCCTCACCGTCCAGGATGAGGAGAGCGCAACCAGGATCCGCATCCAAGCGTTTCAGCAAGGCCTGCCCAGTAGCCACCTCCTCCACCTCGATGGGAGGCAGATCGGAGGCCACCTTGCGTCCGAGGGCGAACCGCACCTGCTCCCGCACCGTGCGGTCACTGGAAAACAGCAGCACCTTGAGGGTTTCGTCGCTCATAGTCTCTCCTTGGCCACGTGTGACTTCGCAATATCGTAGCCCTCCCGTGATGCCCGTGGGTGAGCGAGTCGTAGGCTTCACGTGTGCGTTTCCTGAATGAGAGGCCCACCACGGACCTCACCTATTCCGATGTGTTCATGGTGCCGAACCGCTCCGACGTCACATCCCGGTTGGATGTCGACCTGACCTCCACCGACGGACTGGCAACGCCGCTGCCTCTGGTGGCGGCGAACATGACGGCGGTCTCGGGCAGGCGCATGGCCGAGACCATGGCCCGCCGCGGCGGCCTCGCGATTTTTCCCCAGGACATACCAGTAGAGGTGGTGGCACGTTCCATCACGAAGGTGAAGCAATCCCACCCCATCTTTGACACCGCAGTGACGGTCTCCCCCGACACCACTGTCGGGGAGACCATCGGCCTGATGGCCAAACGGTCGCATGGTGTTGCCGTGGTGGTGGAGTCCGGTCGGGTCGCAGGGCTGGTTCACCCACAGGATGCGGCAGCTGCCGACCGTTTCGCCCAGGCCCGTGACGTGATGACCAACGACATCATCGCCGTCTCGCCGGACACAGCGCCGAAACAGGTTTTCGACTCCCTCGCGGAGCGCCACCAGAAGGTGGCCCTGGCCGTAGACCCGGAGGGGCTGCTGGTGGGAATCATGACCAGCAGGGGGGCTCTGCGCTCAGCTCTCTACACCCCCGCACTCGACGAGCAGGGTCGACTGCGCGCGGGAGTCGCGATCGGAGTCAACGGAGACGTGATCGCCAAGGTGCGGGCGGTGTTGGAGGTGCAGGCCGATGTGCTGGTGGTCGATACCGCCCACGGCCACCAGGAGAAGATGATCTCCGCACTGGGCATGGCGCGCAGGGAACGTGACCGGTTTGCCGAACACACCGGGCGGCGGGTGCCGATCGTAGCGGGAAACGTCGTGACCACCGACGGGGTGCGTGCCCTCGCCGACGCCGGGGCGGACATCATCAAGGTGGGCGTCGGGCCAGGTGCGATGTGTACCACGCGCATGCAGACCGGTGTCGGCAGGCCACAATTCTCAGCTGTCCTCGAATGTTCGGAACAGGCCCGCCGCAGCGGCTGTGCGGTGTGGGCCGCCGGCGGGGTGAGGCATCCCCGCGACGTCGCACTGGCGCTGGCCGCAGGAGCTGGTTCCGTGATGATCGGTTCCTGGTTCGCGGGCACCCACGAATCGACCGGTGATCAGCTGTTCGATCACGAGGGCCGGGCCTACAAAGAGAGTTTCGGAATGGCATCAGCCCGCGCAGTCAGGCAGCGCACGCGGGAGCAGTCGGCCTTCGACCGGGCCCGCGCCGCCCTGTTCGAGGAGGGTATCTCGTCGTCGCGGATGTACCTGGATCCGCAGCGCCCCGGGGTCGAGGACCTGCTTGATTGGATCACTTCCGGGGTGCGCAGCTCAGCAACCTATGCGGGTGCCCGCACGCTCATGGAATTCGCTGACCGTGCCGTAGTCGGGGTGCAGTCTAGGTCCGGCTTTGAGGAGGGGCGCCCGGTCACCACGAGCTGGTGACCGGGCCCCACCCCTGGGTATGGGTACTCAGTGGAAGGAATCTCCACAGGCGCAGGCACCTGTGGCATTCGGGTTGTCGATCGTGAAGCCCTGCTTCTCGATCGTGTCAACGAAGTCGATGGAGGCCCCACCGAGGTAAGGGGCGCTCATCTTGTCGGTGACGACCTTCACGTCTCCGTACTCGGTGGCGATGTCTCCATCGAGTTCGCGGTCATCGAAATACAGCTGGTAACGCAGCCCGGAACAACCACCCGGTTGCACCGCGATGCGCAGGCTCAGGTCAGTGCGGCCCTCGGCCTCCAGCAGGGAACGCACCTTGGAGACGGCGACGTCGGTCAGCACGACGCCCTGGGGAACAGTCTGGGTTTCACTCACAAACCTGAGTCTACTTCTCTTCGCGACCTCACCAAGTCCAGGTGACGGCCACCCGCCGCGCCACGGCCCCCAACTGCTCAGCGGTGATGTCAATTTCCGCCACTCCCGGCGGGGCCACGGCGTGCGCCTCCTCGATTCCGGCCAGACGCAGTTCCCGGGGGGAGATGAAGTTCCGACCGGCAACCGCGACCACCGGCCTCAGCGCCTCGACTCCCAGGCGCGTCAGTTCAACCACAACGTCCCCGCCACGATGATGAAAGTCCAGCTCACCCGCTCCCGTCACGATCACATCGGCCTTGGCAGCCAAGGTCTGCATCCGATAGCCGTCGACACAGAGCCTGATTCCCGAGACCACCCGAGCACCACAACCCAGCGCCCACGCGCCCAGTCCACAGAGCGCTCCCGCGGGCGCCTC
>JABCNW020000199.1 GCA_013333945.2 Propionibacterium sp. | reverse complement strand
AGGGCAGCTGCCCGGCCTGAGGAACGAGCTGCACCTCCTCGAGGATCTCGTCGACCAGGTCGTCGGGGTCAGCGATCCCGTGGGCCCGCGCCAGCAGGTTGAGATGCTCCACGACGGACAGGTCGGGGAAAAAATCGAGATCGTCAATGACGGTGGCCACGTTGCGGCGGATTTCCGGGCTGGTTTCCTTCATCTTCACACCCAGCACCTCGACGGTACCTTCATCGGGCCGATCGGCCCCGACCAGGCACCGCAGCACCGTCGACTTGCCCGCGCCGTTGCGCCCGGTGAGCGCGACGGCCTCCCCCGCGGCCACCTTGAGGTCGAAGCCTTCCACAATGGTCGCGGGCCCGTAGGCCTTCTTCAGTTTTTCAACCTTGAGAACGATGTCCTTCTTCGCCACGGCGACCATTGTGGCGCATCCCAGCCGGGCACCAGGGCACCACGCAGCGGTATGCGACGCTCATGACATTTACTGTCCTCAATTGCCCTTTTTGTGTAGGATGCAGGAAATTACCAACGGAGGTAGCCCGTATGAGCGGAATTGCCCGCGTCCAGCCCGAAGCCACAGTGCATCCCGGCAAACTCGATCTGCTTGCCAGGTGGCTTCCCGATCAATGGTGGTTCGATGGCGATTCCTCGGACCTGGAGATCGTCGCTAGGTTCCGATTCGTCGATCCCAACGACGTTGTGGGGCTCGGCTGCATGCTGGTGCGCTCCATGGACGCCGTCTACCACGTCCCCGTCACGTGGCGTCCCCACCCGCTGGACTGCGGTGCACTGATCGGGACCCTCCAGCACTCAGAGCTGGGAACCCGGTACTGCTACGACGCCCAGACCGACCCGGTCTACCTGGACGAGCTGGTGCGGGTGATCCGGGAGAAGGACTCGGACGCCGACATCGTGGCAATCGGGCAGGACACGCCATACCCCAGGAACATCAAGGTCTTCGGCAGCGGTTTGGTAGCCGGGGAAACCTCGGGGTATCCGCATGTGGTACACAAACTCAACCGCGCCCCGATCAACGACGTCGTCGGCCAGCTGATGGGCCAGTGGCGCCACCACGGCATCGATCGCGTCGATTTGTTGGCCGTTCTGCACTGAAATTTGTCAAGGGCTGGCGATAAGGTGTGCGCATGCACCAGACCCGAGCCAACCTCGACAAGAAACGCGCCGAGGTCTCGGCCATGTTCGACGGTGTCGCCGCACGCTACGACCTGTTGAACTCGTTGCTGTCGCTGGGCAGGGACCGCGGCTGGCGCCGGGAAACCGTGACAGCCGTCGCCGCACGTCCAGGGGAACGCATCCTGGACCTAGCCGCCGGCACCGGCACGTCATCGTTGCCTTTCGTGGAGGCGGGTGCACACGTCTTCCCCACAGACCTGTCGATGGGGATGCTGAAAACGGGCAAGCAGCAACACCCGCGGCTACCCTTCGTTCGCGGCGACGCCTTGGCCCTGCCCTACGCCGACTCGGTGTTCGACGCAGTGACCATCAGCTACGGCCTGCGCAACGTGGAGGACACCGCCGCCGCTTTGCGGGAGTTGCTGCGCGTGACCCGCCCGGGCGGGCGCATGGTGATCGCGGAGTTCTCCACCCCGGTGAACCGGGCGCTGCGGTTCATCTACGCCCACGGCGCGTTGCGGGCGCTACCGGTGGCTGCCAAGGTGTCGAGCAACCCCGTTGCCTACGGATACCTGGCGGAGTCGATCCTCGCGTGGCCCGCGCAGGAGGAGCTGGCAGACCTGATCGCGAACTGCGGCTGGCAAAACGTCGAGTGGAAAAACCTGACGGGCGGCATAGTTGCTCTGCACCGGGCTTGGAAATGACGTTTCTGCTGGACCCATACGCAGCCCGAAGCTGCCCCGTCAAGACTTTCAACGCTTTCGACCCTGGCACCCCGAAACCCGAGAACCCTCTCGATGAGTCGCTGCTAGAGGCATTCTCGGGCGGCTCGGAGTTCCGCGATTCCATGCTGAAGGCTCTCTGCCGCGCCGCCGACGTGGTCGATTTGCGCGGAGAGAAGAGCGCAACCGAAACCTTGGACGCAATGGGCGCCGGCGCATCCGTGATCATTGGCGGAACACTCCCGGCAGACGAACAGGGACACCGTGTCGGAAGCCCTGATGCCCTCGTACGCGGTAGCGACCGGCCCGGTGGACGTCCCGGCTATTGGCCGCTGCGTGTCAAGCCCTATCGCCTGCTGGAGGAACAGCGAAACGCCAAGGAACTGCGCGTCTCCACGCTCACCTCCCCAACTGTTCTGGAACCACTCCCTGGATACCGTTTCCGGTCCTACCGGCAGGGGGTGCTGTTGGAACTGGCCCATCACTGGAGACTGCTCCAGGCCTGCGGTCGTTCGGCCTCCACTGCCATCGTCGGATCAATCGGTTTCGACGACCACACCAGGGGAGTGATCGTTTGGGTTCCCCTCGAGCTGCGCTTCCTGCGCACCTTCTCCCGCACATCACCCAGCGGTCACCGGCTCCGTTCGGCGCTGGAACGCTACGACCACGAGCACGGGTTCCGGGTGCACGTCGCCCAGCAGGCGATGACCCGCGAAATAGATGATTCTCGCCCTCCTGCGGTGCGTCCCATCCGAGTGCCAGAATGCGAGTGGTGTGCCTGGTGGGAGACGTGTCGACCTCGCATGGACGACGACGACATCTCGCTACGCATCTCCAAGACACCCCTCGACGTCCGCGAACTCCAGACCCTGATGGGGCTCGGCATCACGACAGTCTCGCAGCTGGCCGACGCGGATGTTGATGCTCTGCTTCCCGACTACTTGCCGCTCACCGCGCATCGCGACCGCTCGGAGGCCAGGTTGCGCACCGCCGCCCGGCGCGCCCGGATGCTGAAGCGAGGGGTCGCCCTGGAAAAGGCCTCGCTGGAACCCATCGAGGCTCCGCGAGCACCGGTGGAGGTGGACCTGGACATCGAAACCGACGATGGCGACCGCACCTACCTGTGGGGGGTCATGCTGACCGACCGCGCCACGGGGAAACAGAAATATCAGCACTTCAGCTCTTTCACCTACCTCTCCCCCAGCGGAGAGCTGGATCTCGCAATCAATTTCGCCCGCTGGCTCCTGCGGTTGGTGAACAAACACCCCGATCTGCTCGTCTACCACTACTCCGACTACGAGGTGGTGCGCCTGCGTCGTCTCGCCCAGCGCAGCGGGAACCCTGATCTATCAGCGGTCTGTGAGCTCATCAAGGACCATTTCGT
>JABCNW020000198.1 GCA_013333945.2 Propionibacterium sp. | reverse complement strand
GTGGAAACGCCCTTCCTTCTCGTCCCACATGCTCTTGACGAATTCACGGGCCTGCTCGCAGGCCTTGCTCCACTTGTCATCATTGGTCAGCTGGTGAAGCATCCCGAACAGACCCACCATGTCGATGTTGTGTTCGGTCGAGTTCCAGGCCATTTTCTCCCCATTGGCCCCGTAGCCGGCGGTGAAGCCGCCGGTTCCACGGCTGTCGCTGGGTTCCCGCAGCAGCCACTCACCGACGCGCAGCGCACCGTCACGGTACTTCGAATCCTTGGTGACATGCGCGAGATGGGCAAGCGCCATTCCAGCCCATGCCTGGTTGCCGGCTGCCGTTCCCGTACTCAGGATGTTCGGCACACCATCGGCGTCGAAGAGGTTCTCGGGCCCGTAGGAGTTTCTCACGCGCCCATCACCTATGGGATCCTTCGCCTGCATCTGCAGGAACGCATCCCCCATCTTCGCCCGCTCGAGGGAATCGGCGTTGTCCTTGCGATTGGCGTAGGCAATAATCACCAGCGCGTCGTCATAGATGACGGAGTTGTTCCAGGAATCCAGATGCCCTCCGTGATAACTCGACGGCAACCGTAGAGCCGGCGCCGCGGCCCATTCATCCATTGCTCCGTCGAGATGTAGGTAGGCGTTGCTGACCGTTTCCTCCTCGGGCGCCGCGCTGGCGGGAGTGAGCACCGCCAAGGACATGCTCACCGCAGCGGCGAGGATTTTTAAGGCTTTTTTCATCAGATTTCCTCACTTTTTCTTTCAAACGTTCTTGTTTTTACATATTCCTGCCAGGCATCGGCGCAGGCCGGTGCGCGCCGGATGTGGCGGTGTTACGGAGAGCGGGGGCGGGCGTGGAAGTACCCCGCATAGAGCAGGGCCGCTCGAGATATTCCTGACACACCTGGTGCCGCTGTCGGCTATAAACGGCGGGCCGTCCCGTGAATACCTGTTTATTTGCCGCATCGGACGTGTAATCGAGCAGCACTGGTTGCACCCGGTAACGGCGTATGTGCCGGGAACCACGAGTGTTCACCTCAGATCGCTTCTCAGCCCTGTGGGGACAGCTTTCCCCAGGAAAACTTGTTGATGTTCAAAATGTGTCAATCCAGGCCGTCCCGGCCCCCGCCGGAACGTCGCGTTGCCCACGGTCCCCGGCCTCGTGTTGACAGCCCCGCGCGGCGTGCGTGTGTGCGCAGCGTAACAACGGCGAGGTTCACATGGGTCGGGCAGCGACGAAGGAACAGCCCGGGTCGAAACCACCTCTTCGAGGCTGGTTGAGCCGGACGCGAGGAACGAGCAGCCCGGGTCGAAACCGCCCCACACCCGACCACAGCACGCCAGACACCCTCCATGGTCTCCACACGACCAGCTCGCAGAGCGAGCAGGCCGGCTCAGCCAGCTTTGCTCGGGATGTTGTCAGCGGGCCTGTTCCACCCGGAGGTTCACGCCGTCCCCCGGGTTGAGGACCGTTCCAATCGGAACCGTCACGGATTCGTCGTTCCCCAGCGGGTGGGGAAAACACCGAGCAGCTCGTAGACGTGGTCGGCGTCCGCGGGGGCGCCGTACTCGGAGATCTCGTAGGCCTCCGCAGCAGAGGGGGCACGTCCGTGGCGTCGTCGCAGTTCGTCCGCGAATTTGACCGCGATCCGGTTGGTCTTCTCCCGCTCCCGCCTGCGAAGGAACTCGGTGCGTGCGGGTTCCGCACCGGGCACCTCGGCCGCGAATCCGTTGATGTGCGGCAGCCATTCGCGAACCTGGCTCTCGTGGGCCATGATGGCGTCCAGTTTCCGTTCCAGCACCGCGTCGATGTCGAACACGACGTCGGGGCGGAAAGGCCTCGGGTCGGTGAACGGGTCGTGGGTGTGCAGGATGACCGGCCGGGTTTCCGGCACCGGCACGTCGGGGACGATGCCCGGCACCATGAGGAGATACCCCGCGTCCTGCACCGCCGTCGCGATGGCCCGGTGGTCCGGGTGGTAGTCGGACGGCCTGGGGGACACCACGACGTGCGGCCCGAAGGACCGGATGGTGGTGATCACCGCCTCGCGCAGCGCCCGGTCGGGGAACAACCAGCCGTCGGTGAACCCGAGGTTGGTCACCGTCGCCCCGACCGCTGCCGCGCCTGCCCGGGCCTCCACGCGACGGCGTTCCACCAGTTCCGGGCCGGTCATCTCATGATGGCCGCTGGAACCGTCGGTGGCGGAGACGAACCGCACCACCCCACCGGCCCGGGTGACGAGCGCGGCCAGCCCGGACGACTCGAACTCGCAGTCATCGGGGTGGGCGCCAAACATGAGTACTCGGACATCTGTCATGGATGTGTTCCTGTCGGTCGGGTGCGCCGGGCGTCATCGTTGCGGTAAATCTGTGCTGCACAGCATGGCGGCGCCGAAGAGCGACCCGTCGGCGGCGTGCTGGGAGACGACCAGCTCGGGGACGTAGGGGAAGCTGGCAGCCATGTGGGATCGGACGACGGGTGCCCACCGGTCGAAGGAGCGGGTCAGCCCACCGCCGAAGACGATGCGTTGCGGATCCAGCAGTGTGCAGAGGTTCCCGAGCATCGTCGAGATGAGCGCCGCCGTCTCACCCACGAACGCGACTGAGACCGGATCCCTCGCTGCGAACAACTCCCGTGGGCTCACGGCCCGCCCCAGCATCTTCGAGGCCCGCCTGCCCAGCGCCGGCCCCCCGAGCAGTTCCTCCAACGGCGCCGGCGGCACGCCGTCGCCCCTGACCGCATCGACCACCAGGCTCGGTTTCATGTAGCCGATCTCGCCCGCGGCCCCGTGAGCCCCCGCGACGATGCCGCCGTTCACCACCAGCGCGGCGGCCACCCCGGTGCCGAGGTTGACGTACAGACCGGGATCGACGTCCCGCAGCCTCCCGGCCACCATCTCGCCGTAGGTTGCCGCACGCACGTCATTCTCGAAACGGATGTGCACCTCGCCGAGTTCGTCGCGCACGAGTTGCGCCAGGGCGGCGTCCTCCCAGGCGGGCGTGTTCGGGGAGAGCTCGACGACGTCGTAGCTCATCAGCCCCGGACGCACCACGATGCAGGTGCCGAACCGGGTGCGCCAGCCCCGGACCCGCCGCACGTGATCCCGCAACTGTTGCAACGCCTCGTCGCGCGCCGTCTCCGGAGCGGGTGTGGGCACCCGGAACGAATCGACGATGCCCCCGTCCGCCCCCACCCACGCGAATGCGGTTTTCGTGCCACCGATGTCGATGGCCAGGGCGGATGGCGCGTGGAGTTGTTCTCGGTTTCCCGGTATTCGTTCCGGCTGCGTGGTGCTGGTCATGACAGGATCTCGTCCCGGTTCAGTTCTTGGCGAGGTGGAACGGGTTCAGTTCCTGTTTGGCCATGATGTACCAGGCGGTGGTGCCGGTGTGCAGGCTCGTGTGGTTCTTGTCATCGCCACCGGAGAAGCCTTCCCTCGAGTTGGCCTGGATTCCCTTGCCGTCCGCGTTCGGTCCGTACAGCTGTTCCTTGTGGAAGCTGTCCAGATATACGCCGGCCTTCTGCTTGTGCTTCTTCTTGCCGCTCACCCTCAGCGCCAGGGCCATGTGGGCGGTGCCCTCCAGCCAGACCGTGTCGTCGTTTTTTTCCTTGTAATCCGGATTGATCTGCCAAGCGAACCGCACACCGACGACCGGCTGGGAGGGATTGGACTTGTCGGTCACCTCGAGGTTGGCGATGTTCCAGTCCAGTGCCTGGCGGTAGCGGTCCGATCGGAGGGCGAGGTAACCCCAGGACTGCACGTCCTCGGGAATGTACTCGTCCCGGTTGGTGGTGATGCCGTCGGGTTTCGTCCCGATGTGGAAACGCCCTTCCTTCTCGTCCCACATGCTCTTGACGAATTTGCGGGCGTGTTTGCGGGCGCTATGCCATTTCCGGTCCTTGGTCAGCTGGTGGAGCATCCCGAACAGACCCACCATGTCGACGTTGTGCTCGGTCGATTTCCACTCGATCTTCGTTCCGTCGGATTTGTAGCCGCCGGTGAAGCCGCCACGCCCACGGGTGTCGCTGGTTTCCCGCAGCAGCCACTCGCCGATGCGCAGCGCACCGTCGCGGTACTTCGCATCCTTGGTGACGTGCGCGAGATGGGCCAGCGCCATTCCGGCCCATGCCTGGTTGCCGGCCGCTGATCCCCAGGTCTGGATGTTCGGCACGCCGTCGGCGTCGAAGAGACGCTCGGGCCCGTAGGCGTTTCTCACGCGCCCGTCGCCGATGGGGTCCTTCGCCTGCATCTGCAACAGGGCGTCGCCCATGGTTTTCGCCCGGTCGAGGGAATCGGCGTTGTCCTTGCGGTTGGCGTAGGCGATGATCACCAGCGCGTTGTCGTAGGTGACGGAGTTGTCCCAGGAATCCAGAGGACCTCCGTGGTAACTCGACGGCATGCGAAGGGCCGGCGCCGAGGCCCATTCGTCCATCGCCTCGTCGAGGTGCAGATAGGCGTTGCTGACCGTCTCCTCCTCGGGTGCGGCAACGGCGGGAGTGGTGGACATGACCAAGGACATGCTCACGGCGGCGACGAGGATTCGCAGGGCGTGCTTCATCGGTGCCCCTCACTTTTCTCTCGGATGGTTTTGTTTCTCAGGTGTTTTTGCCCTCCGGCACCGGCACGGGCCGTCTCGTGCCGGATGCGGCGGCGGCGTAGAAGGCGCGGGCGGCGGCGAGGTTGCGCCAGGCGTCATGGACGGTGCCCAGCGAGTTGTTCTCCCCGCGGATCCGGTCGACGAGGGGCTGGATCAGGTCGGAGTCGTCGTCCAGCGGTCCGAGCCGTTCCCATGAGGGAGAGGCCCCGGCACCGGAGCGCAGCACCGAGATGTGCGCATCGATGGTGTCGATCGCCAGCGACCCCTCGGTTCCGTTGAGGGTGGTGGTGATCCGCCACGCCCCGTCCGCTCCGGTCCAGGTGTTCTCCATGGTGGCGACCACGCCGTCGGAGAAGGTGAAGATGGCGTGGCCGTAGTCCTCGACGGGCAGCTGCGGGTACCGCAGGTTCGCGACGTGCCCGATGACATCGACCGGTTCCGCTCCCAGCAGCCAGCGCAACCGGTCGATCTGGTAGATCGCGTGGTCGATCCAGCCGCCTCCGGGCGCCTTGTCCTCCTCGACCCACCAGCCGTGCGACTCGGAGTCCTCCCACGCCTTCGGCAGCACCCCGCACAGCACGAAGTTGGCCGAGACGATCCTGCCCAGCTCGCCGGAACGGACGATCTCGAAGAGCCGCTGGTTCTGATCCGTCATCCGCGACCGCGATTCCGCCGGGATGAACTGCACACCGGCCCGTTCCACCGCCCGCACGATGGCGCTCGCCTCCTCCAGGGTGCGCGCCAGCGGTTTGATGGAGACGATGTGTTTGCCGGCCTGCGCCGCCCTGATGCAGATCCCGGGGTTCTGCTCGACGCTGAAGAAGGCCCCGATGGCATCGATCCCGGGATCCTGCAGCGCGTCGTCGAGGGATGTGGAGAACTCCGCCCCCACGTCGCTGGCGAGAGCCCTGCCCCGCCCGGGGTCGCCGTCGACGATGAGCGGCAGCTCGGTCTGCGGGTGTCTGCTCAACCCCCGCACAAGCGGCACCGCCGAGTACCAGTGGTCGAGCCCGATGATTGCGAATTTGATGGAAGTCACGAGTTCACCTCAGATCGCTTCTCGTCCCCGCGGAGATCGCGTTTCTGAGGAGTATTTATTAATACTCAGACTTTGTCAACTGGCGTCATCCCGGACCCCGAGTCGGAACATCGCGTTGCGCGCGGTCTCCAGCCCCATGTCGACGGCCCCACGCAACGTGGCATCGGTGTGCAGCTTCGCGACGTCGAGGTCCACGTGGAACGGGCTGCACCGGGTCACCGCGTCGCTGATCTCGGCGACGTGATCCTGGAGGCGGATCCCGATGCCACCGCCCAGGATCACGCACTCGGGGTCGAGGACGGCGTTGATGGCGATCACCGCCGCCGAGATGCCCTCCACGAACCGGTCTATGACCTGCCGGGCCGCCGTATCCCCGGACGCGGCCAACTGCAGGACGGCCTCCGGCGTGGGATTCACCAACCCCAACTCCCGGGCCGAGGCCGTGAGGGCACGCGCCGAGACGACGTCCTCCAGCGCGCGCACCCGCCCGTCGACCCCCGTGGCGGTGAGCAGGTAGGCGAGTTCACCCGCGGCCCCGTGGAAACCGCGGTGCAGCTTCCCGTTGAGGATGGTGGCCAGGCCTGCGCCGGTTCCGATGTGGAAGTAGGCAAAGGATTCGTGGCGCCCGGCCTGGCCGTGGATCGACTCAGCGAGCGCAGCGAGGTTGACATCGTTCTCGATCTGCAGCTGCGCACCGAGTTCAGCTTTGAGCATGTTGATCAATTTGGGGCGATGCCAGCCCGGCAACTGATCCGCGTAGTCCACCACGCCGCGTTTCGGGGCGAAGACGCCCGGGGAACCGATGACCGCATAGGTCCGCCCGGGATCCAGCCGCAGCTTCGCCTTCGCCTGGGAGACCTCCGCGGAAATCAGCTCCACCAGCGCGGTCGCACTCCTGGCCACGTTGCGCACGTCGTGGCGGTAGAGCTCGTCGCCCGCGATGTCCACCACCGCCACGCGAACCCAGACGCGGCCGATGTCGACGGCGATGACCGACGCGGCGGCGGCGTTCACCCGGTACAGCTTGGCCGGTCTGCCCATGTCGCGGGCGTCGTTGCCCAGCGGGACGACGAGCCGCGCGTCCACGAGTTCGTTGAGAGCCGCGATGACGGTGGGCTGGGAGAGCCCGGATGCCCGCGCCAACCCGGGACGGGTCGACGGGCCCTGACTCAGCAGCGAGTCGAACAGGACACTCTGGTTCATCTCGCGGATGAGCTTGGGCCCCTTGCCCATCAGCCGGTCGCTGGCCGTTGACATGTCAATCCTCTCCACAGTGTTGCCAAGTCAACTCTGTTAGTTAATACTACTTATAATCTGGTGCAACGGAGCCAAGGAGTGTCATGACTCAGCAGAGGCCGCTACGGTTCGGGATCCTCGGGGCCGGCATGATCGCCGGCGACGAGGATGGTTTTCTGCCAAACCTAACCACGCTCGGAAACAAAGTTGAAGTAACCACGGTCGCGGATGTCGTGCCTGAACACGCGCAGCGCATCGCCCGGAGATTCGGCATCGGCACCGTTTACGAATCGCTCGACGAGATGTTGCGCGACGACCGCGTCGAGGCCGTGGCGAACCTCACTCCCATCTCCGTGCACGCCGAGACCTCCATGCGGATCCTCCGCAGCGGCCGGCACCTGCTGAGCGAGAAACCCCTTGCCACCACTCTGGAGGAGGCCGACGCGCTCATCGAGGAGGCCGAACGGCAGGGCGTGGTCTTCGTGTGCGCCCCTCCCGACACGCTCTACGCCCAGTACCGCGAGGCCCGCCGGCTCATTGACGAGGACCGCATCGGGCAGGTGTGCTTCGCCCGGGTGCGCAGTTCACACGGCGGCCCCGGCGGGGCCCCCGACGGGTGGCCGTTCGACCCGACCTGGTTCTACCAGCCGGGCGGTGGACCGCTGTTCGACATGGGCGTCTACGGCATCCACGAGATCACCAGCCTGCTGGGGCCGGCGCGGCGGGTCTCGGCCTTCGGCGGCATCACGGAGGCCGTCCGCACCGTGCGCGGGACGGGCCCCTTCGGCGGGCTGCGGATCCCCGTCACCACCCCCGACAATTTCCTGCTCATGCTGGACTTCGGCAACTCGACCTTCGCCGTGATCGACGCGACGTTCAACGTCCTGGCTTCCAGGGCACCCAAGGTGGAGGTGTTCGGGCGGCGGGGCGCGATGGCCATCTACCACCGCGATGAGAACCCGCTCGAGGTGTTCGTCCAGGACCTGGAGCCCGGCGTCGCCGCCTGGATGGACCCGGAGGACCTCTCCCGGGCCAACAACGTCCGGGAACAGGAACTGCACCGCGCCATGCTCATGGAGCACCTGGGCGACTGCGTCCGCAGCGGCGAGCCCCCCATCGCCGACGCCTACAGGGCCCGGCACGCGCTCGAGATCATGACCGCTGCCATCGAGTCCGCGAAATCCGGCCGGGTCGTCGAACTCGCCACGTCCTTCTAGGCCATCATGTCCGACGACGTCCACGCAGAAGAGGCGGCGCAGCTCAGTCCCGAGCTGACCCGGGAATCCGGCGGCCCGCCGCAGGCGAGCCTGGGCTACCGCATCCGGCACAACTACGTCCTGGGGCGCATCCTCAAGAGCCTGATCACGATCTGGGCCGTGGCCACCCTGTCCTTCGTACTGGTGCGGTGGATGCCCGGCGACCCGCTACAGGCCTACGTGCAGAAACTGATGACCCAGCAGGGCCTGGGACGGCAGGAAGCACTCGCACGCGCCTCCTCGCTGCTGTCCTACGACCCGGATGCCCCGCTGCTGGATCAGTACCTCGCCTATCTCGGCGGGTTGGTACAGGGCAACCTGGGCCAGTCCATCGTCGCGCCCGGGACCTCGGTGATCGAGTACATCCTCGCCTACCTGCCGTGGACATTGTTCAGCGTCGGCCTGGGACTGCTCCTGTCGTTCCTGATCGGGATCGCCCTGGGGGTCCTGATCGCATACAAACGCGGCCGCTGGATCGACCACCTGATCACCAACATCTCATCCGCGCTGAACGCCGTACCCAACTACATGTGGGCGATGCTGGTGATCGTGGTCTTCGGCGTCCAGCTGCGCTGGTTCAACGTCGGTTCGTTGCGGGGCACGCTCACCCCCGGTGTCCAACCGGGATTCACCGCCGAGTTCATCCTCGACGCGCTGACGCACGCCGCCCTTCCCATCACCGTCTACACCCTGACCTCCGTGGGGGGCTGGATCCTGCAGATGAAGTCCTCCACCACGCAGGTACTCGAGGACGACTACGTGATCGGCGCGAAGGCCCGCGGCCTTCCCGGCTCCCGCATCCACATCAGCTACGTCGGGCGCAACGCGATCCTGCCGTTGTTCACCCAGTTCGCCGTCCAGCTGGGCTTCGTGGTCGGGGGCTCGACGCTGGTGGAGCAGATCTTCAAGTACGACGGCGTCGGATACTACTTCTACGACGCGATCGTGGCCCGTGACTACCCCGTGGTCCAGGGCTTCATCCTGATCATCACGGTCTCGGTGGTGCTGGCCAACCTGATGGCGGATCTGCTCCTGTCCCGTATCGATCCGCGGATCCGAGTGGAAGGTGCCCGCTGATGAGCAACTCCCCGCTTCCCACCACCGATCCCACCGTCCTCACCGGGGCCCGGGCCCCCCACCCCGGGAAAGGCCGATGGCGAAGCGCCCTCGGGGCCAGCGTGACGGGCACCGTCGGTGGAGTGGTGTTCCTCCTCATGTGCGTGGCCTCGCTGATCCTGCCGTGGTTCATCGCGGTGCCGACCGCCAACTCAGCGCTGATCTACGCCCCACCGTCGGCGGAACACTTCCTGGGCACCGACGCCGACGGGCGCGACGTCCTCACGATGATCCTGCTCGGCGGCCGCGCCGTCATCATCGTCAGCATCATCTCGGCCACGGTGTCCACGGGCATCGCCGTCGTGCTGGGCGCGTTTGCCGCTTACCTGCGGGGCTGGGTGGATTCCCTGGTGATCCAGTTCACCGATTTCATGCTGACCATCCCCCAGTTCGCGCTGCTGGTGGTGCTGGCCGTCTACGTGCGTCTCGACAGCCCCGTGATGCTGGCGCTGCTGCTCGGGGTCCTCGGCTGGCCGGGGCTGCTGCGAGCGGTCAGGGCCCAGGTGCTCTCCCTGAAGGAACGCGAGTACGTGGAGGCGGCGCGCATCGTCGGTTTGTCGACACCGGTCATCATCGGCCGCGAGATCCTGCCGAATATGGCCAGCTACCTCATGATCCACTTCATCTTCGCGATGACGGGGGCGACATACGCGATGGTGGGGCTGTACCTGCTCGGACTGGCGCCCATGACGGGAATCAACTGGGGAATCATGATCAACAACGCCTGGGCGAAGGGTGCGCTGTTCTTCACCAACGCCGCCTGGTCGATCATGGCCCCGCTGCTCGTGGTGAGCGTGCTCCAGCTCTCCGCGATCTGGTTCGCGCGCACCCTGGAACAACTCCTGAATCCACGGCTGGCAGGGAAACAACAATGATGACTCCGACCACTGGTGCGAAGCCGCTGCTGGAGATCTCCGGGCTGGAGATCACCTACACGACGAACCGGCGGCCATCGACCGCGGTGAGGGACATCGACCTCACCTTGTACCCGCGGGAGACGCTCGTCCTCGCCGGGGAGAGCGGATGCGGCAAGACCACGCTGGCGCTGGCGATCCTGGGGTTGCTGCCCAAGGGCGGCGGCATCGCCTCGGGCAGCATCTCGTTCGAGACGAAAAAAGGCACCACCGTGAAACTCACGAGCCTCTCCAGGGAGGCGGAACGTGCCCTGCGCTGGACGGAGATGTCGGTCGTCTTCCAGGGCGCGATGAACTCGCTGAACCCGCTGCTCACCGTCAGGCAGCACTTCGTCGAGACGGCTCGCGCCCACGCGGGCAGCCCGAAGGGCGAAAAACTCGAGGCGTGGATGGCCGAGCTCCTCGAAATGGTGATGCTGGAACCCACACGGGTGCTCGCCTCGTATCCCCACCAGCTCTCCGGCGGGATGCGGCAGCGGGTGCTGATCGCCCTGGGGCTGCTGCTGTCCCCCCGCCTGGTGGTGCTGGACGAGCCGACCACAGCGCTGGACGTCCTGACCCAGAAGGCGATTATCACCATCCTGCGTTCGCTGCAGGAACGCATCGGGTTCTCGATGATCTTCATCACCCACGATCTGGCGCTCGCCGCGGAGATCGCGGACCGGGTGGCGGTGATGTACGACGGCCGCATCGTCGAACTCGGCACGGCCCGGGAGGTCTTCACGGATCCCGGACACCCCTACACCCGCGCGCTTCTGGAGACGATCCCCCGCTGGGACGGTGAACCCGGCCGGCTGCGGACGATCAAGGAGGCGCTGGCCGACTACGACATCGCCACCGACGAGGGCACGGCCCAGCAGCTCACGCTGCGAAAGGACTCCGAGGTGTGGCTAAGCGAGACCCACCGCGTGGCCCACATCCCCAGGAAGCGTTCGGAAGGGCGGGCCGATGACTGAGAAGTTGATGGAGATCCGTGACGTCACGCAACGGTTCCGCAGCGCGGAACGCGAGGTGGTGGCGGTCTCGAGGGGCAGCGTCCAGGTCGATGCCGGGTCGGTGACCTGCCTGGTCGGGGAATCCGGTTCGGGGAAGACCACGCTGGCCAGGATCGCCGCGGGCCTGGACAAACCCACCGCCGGCAGCATCCGCTACCGGGGCCAGGACATCTCGCAGCTGCGGGGACCCGATTCCATGCGCTTCCGGCGAGAGGTGCAATACGTACACCAGGATCCCTACGCCTCGCTCAACCCGACCCGCACGGTGCTCAGCACGGTGCTCTCCGCCCTGGGGGCCCGGAGGAACCGGACCAGGCAGCGCGCAACGGAACTGCTCGAACGGGTGGAACTGACCCCGGCCGACCTGTTCCTGGAGCGCTACCCCCATCAGCTCTCGGGTGGGCAGCGTCAACGCGTGGCGCTGGCCCGGGCGCTAGCCACCGAACCGGCATTGATCATCGCCGACGAAACCACGTCGATGCTCGACGCCTCGACCCGCGGCAGCATGATCAACCTGCTGTCGGAGCTGCGCGACGACCTGGGCGTCGGTTTCCTGTTCATCACCCACGACTTCACCCTGGCCAGGCACTTCGCCTGGCGGGGTCGCACCGCGGTGCTCTACCTGGGCGAGCTGGTGGAGTACGGTCCGACCCCCGAGGTCATGGATGCGCCCCGGCACGCCTACACCAAGGCACTCATCGACGCACTTCCCATGATCAGGTTCGACGACGCCGATGTTCCCAATGGTGCGCCATGACGGACGGCATGCCCCGCCAGGCGATTGCCGCGGGACTCACGATCACCCTCCTGGCAGGCATCAGCATGTTGCGGGTCCCAGCCGGTTCCGCAGCCTGGGTGATGTCGGTTCTTTCCCTCGCGGCAGGCGCGCTGCTGACCAGCTGCGGGGCCCTGCTCCTGCTTCTCACCCGGAGATCCCCGGATCGCACAAGGAAAACCCCCCGAGCAAGAGAGGAATCATGACCCACACGACACCACGACGAGGGCTCGGTCGCTGCGTCGTTGCAGCGGTGAGCGCGGTAGTGGCCACGGCGATGCTGCTGACCGGTTGTTCCGCCGCCGGCCGCTCCCCCACCGGGAACAACGCTGCCGGCCGCAATTTCGGCGCGGACCAGTCCTTCGACCTGCCCCCCAAGGGCAACTTCCACACCCTTTCGGGCGTGACCGGTTCCATTCCCACGAACCTCGGCTACCTCAACGACATGATCATGCTGCCCGGCGGCATCTACAACTGGGAGAAGCAGCAGTACTACTACCTGCTCGCGGACGAGTCCTCCGCCCTCTCCCCTGACGGCCTCACCTTCAACTACAAGGTGCGTGAGGGACTGAAGTGGAGCGACGGCTCGCCTCTGACGGCGAAGGACGTGTACAACACGTTCGTGATGCGCTACGCCATGCAGCAGCCGGTGTTCAACTACATCAAGGACATCGAGCTGGTCGACGACTCCAACGTCAAGTTCGCGCTGAACTCGCCAGCACCCATCGCCGTGTACTGGATCATGCGTGAGCGACCCACCTCCAGCGCGCAGTACAGCGCCGTGGTCGAGGACGCCGCGGCGTTGTTCAAGAAGAAGGCGTCCCCCGACTCGGACGAGGCGAAGGCCCTGTCGGCGCGCATCGCGGAGGTCAAGATCGACCAGCCGATCGTGTCCGGCCCGTTCACGATCAACACCTCCACCATGACCAACTCGCAGTTGACGCTGACCCTCAACAACAACGGGTATCGCGCGGACAAGGTGGGCTACGACACCATCACGGTTCACAGCGGATCCACGGAGGCCATCACCCCCCTGGTGCTCTCCGGTGACGTCCACTACGCCACGGACGGGTTCCCCGTCGCCACCACGAAACAGTTCGAGCAGCAGGGCTACACGATCCTGCGTCCCCCGACGTACGCCGGTCCCGCCCTGTTCTTCAACTACAACAAGCTGCCGGAGTTCAAGGACAAGCGCGTGCGTCAGGCCTTTGGCTTCTTCCTCAACCGTGACGAGATGGGAACGATCTCCCTCGGCGAGTCCGGCAAGGGCGTCCGGTACATGACGGGCCTGTCGGACAACGCCATCGAGAAATGGGTTACCCCGGAGGCGGCCGGCAAGCTCACCGCCTACGATCTCGACGAGGCGCGGGCCACGCAACTGCTGCAGGAGGCCGGTTGGACCAAGAACGGCAACCAGTGGGTCACCAGCGAGGGCAGGCCTGCGCAGTACGACCTGGTCTTCCCCGGTGACTACGTCGACTGGGCCGCCACGGGCCAGAGCCTCGCGGAGCAGGCCAACGCCTTCGGCATCAAGATCACCCCAATCGGTGTGGATTCCAGCCAGCAGGAGGTCGACGTGCAGGAGGGCAATTTCCAGTTGGCCATCCAGGCCTGGGGTGCATCGAACCCGTTCCCGACGGACTCCTACAACGCGACGCTGATCAACATCAACTACCCGATGCTCGGCGAGGGCAAGGGCACCGGCTTCGGTCTCCAGGTGGAGACCGACGTTCTCGGCCCGATGGACCTGGAGCAGGAGGTCCGTGACAGCGCGTTCGGCACGCCGGAGGAGCAGGTGGCGAAAACCACCCGTCTGGCGCAGGCCTTCAACGAACTGCTGCCGGTGCTGCCACTGGTTGAGCGATTCGGGAACAACCCCGTGGTCACCAACAAGGTGGCGGGGTTCCCCGAGAAGAGCGACTACTACATGAACTCGTTCTACTCCGACAACTTCGTCCCCGTCTTCTTCTACGAGGGGATGTTGTCGCCAGTCCAGTGACCGGGTTGTTCCACCTCAGCGCAGGGGGTGGTTGGGTTCGCGGCCCGACCACCCCCTCAAAGCCGGTTGAGCTGGGGCGCGAGGAACGAGCGACCCGAGTCGAAACCACCCCGTGCCCGGTAGCCAGACCCAGCCCCAACACTCCGGACACGCGCAAGAGGCTTCGACACGACCCACTCGCTGACGCTCGCAGGCCGGCCCAACCGGCTTTGATCGGGGTTGGTTCAGCGGGCCTGTTCCACCCGCAGGCTCACACCGTCG
>JABCNW020000197.1 GCA_013333945.2 Propionibacterium sp. | reverse complement strand
GCACCGCCCTCCGGAGGCGGGTGCCGAGGTTCGAATCCTCGCGGGGGCGCTTCAGGGCCGGCTTGGCCGGCGAGCCCAGAATTCCAGGGGGTCCGCGCTTGACCGAGACCACACCGCCGTCCATCAAGCGCTCCTACCGCACCAAATGGGCTGTGACACTCATTCTTGTGTTCGTAGCGACCCGCGCATTCAACGTCTTGCTGTGGAAAATCCCTCACGTGTCCTTCGTCCAGAACGACGTCAGCTACTACGGGTACTGGCTCTGGTGCCTGCTCGGGGATGGTAGCCACAATTCGCAGTGCGCTACAGCCATGGCGGGATCCGGTGTGATGACAGAATACCCGCTTCCCGCTGTTTGGTTCCTTGAGTTTCTCTACACGCTCGGGGGAGGCCACCCCCCGTGGCTGCCTTTTCTCCTGCTCGGGGGATTTCTGATCGGCATCATCCCTCTCGCAGTGCTGTGGAGTCACAACCGCAGGAAACCAGCCCTCGCCGGAGGGGGCGCCCTTATCGTCCTACTCTTCGCGGTTTGGTTCACCGCCTCCCTGCCCTATCGCGCCGCCGCCTTCAATTCCTGGCTTCCAGTCTTCGCCTCAGCCATGCTCCTGCTCGACGGAATCGTGACAGCGATGCTCTTCAGGTACGGCTCAGTGAGCGCCACCGTTTTTTGGATCCTGTTCATAGGCGCCTGCGGACCCATCGTGTGGTTCCGCTTCGACATGTTGACAGCGGCAGCCGTTGCACTGGCTTGCCTGTGGCTGAATCGCCATCCCGCGGTCTCGGGGGCCCTTATCGGCCTCGGTGCGGCGATAAAACTCTGGCCAGCCCTACTGATCGCCCCGATGTCAGCCCCCGCACCTCTGCGCAAAGGAACAGGACGATTCCGACTGATTGGTTTTATCGTTGCTGGGTTCTCTCTGGGCCTTGCATCACTCCTGATTGGTGGATGGTCCCGTTCTATTTCCCCCATGACCTGGCAGTCGAACCGAGGGCTCCAGATGGAGTCGGTACCCGCAACGGCGCTCGTGTTCCTACGCACGTTCACCACTAACCCGGCTTGGCAGGTGGCGCTCAGCAAATACAACGCCATCGAGTTCCAAGGACCGGCTGTCGATGTTCTTCTTGGGGTGTCAACTTTCCTCACAGTGGGCTCGCTCATGCTCACCGCGGCACTCACGTGGAGGCTGCTTCGTAATTTCCGCTCACACAACGAAAACCTGCCGCAGGCCATCCTGTTGTCAGTGCTGGCCGTGGTACTCGCCACCGTGATCGCGAACAAAACCCTGTCCACACAGTACGTCCAGTGGCTGGCAGGGCCATTGGCAGCCCTGCTCGCCTTTGGCACCAGTCCTTGGTTACGACGCCCTCGCCGGATACTGGCAACCGGTCTGGTAATCGTGGCGGTGCTCACCCAATACACCTATCCATGGGGAACTCTGGGGATCATGGCAATCCCCAACGGCTCCGGCTTTGAATCCTCCACCCTGGTGATGCGCAACACACTTCTCGTGCTCCTGGCAGGCTTCTCGGCAGGACTCGCGTGGCGCGCCTCCTCTCGTCCTAACCCCAACCATCCTGAGCGAAGTTCGCTAAGCTGATCACTGGGCGATGAAGCCTGACGCCCAAGCAGTAGGCTCACGTAAGGGGATCGTGGCAACAGCCACTGGCGAAGATGTCGACACCTGACTCACATGATGCATTTGGCGCGAACTCTTGGTTGATTGACGAGATGCGGGAAGCCTGGGAGAAGGATCCCTCGTCTGTGGACGAAACATGGCAGGCCTTCTTCAAGGACAAAGCGACCCCTGCCAACACGGATCCCACCTTCCCGGTACACAATGACCACCCCTCCTCTCCCCCGCGGGAGCGCACCCCTCGGGGGGAGGGAAACCAGCCAAAGGTGGAATCAGTCAAACCCACCAGGGAATCCCCCTCCACCCCAGGCACCGGAGCCGGCTTGTCGGCAAATGCCCCGAATCCATCACTACGTCCTGAGCCTTCTGCCGTGGCACCCCACCTGACCGTACTTCGTGGGGCCCCGATGCGCACCGCAAAAAACATGGACGCCTCGCTGAGTGTGCCCACCGCCACCTCCGTACGTTCCGTCCCCATGAAACTCGTGATCGATCAGCGCACCGGGATCAACAACTTCCTGAAAACATCCAAGGGCGGCAAGGTCAGTTTCACCCACCTGATCGCCTACGCAATGATCCAGGCGCTGAAGGCAGTGCCTTCGATGAACAACTCCTACGACGTAATCAATGGCAAACCAACATTGGTTGAAAATCCCACAATTAACTTGGGGATCGCCATCGACCTCAAGAAATCAGACGGCACTCGCCAACTCCTCGTTCCCAACATCAAGGGATGCGAGAAACTCAATTTCGCTCAATTCTGGGCTGCCTACGAAAAGATCATTACCAAGGCGCGTTCCGGGGAACTCACCGTGGCTGACTTCGCCGGAACCACAGCCACCATCACCAATCCCGGAGGGATCGGCACAAATCATTCCGTACCTCGCCTAATGAACGGGCAGGGAATGATCTTGGGAGTTGGAAGCATCGACTATCCAGCAGAGTTCCAAGGAACTTCCTTGTTCCATGTTGACGACTTCGGAATCTCCAAAGTGACGACTCTCACATCCACCTATGATCATCGAGTTATCCAGGGTGCCCAATCAGGCGAGTTCCTGAAGATCATCCACCAGCTGCTACTCGGCGAAGAGAGCTTCTACGACACAATTTTCGAAGCCCTGCGCATACCGTATGAACCATTGAGGTGGAGCGTCGACGTTTCCACCTACCGAGAGAACCAGGTCGCGAAACAGGGGCGGGTACTGGAACTCATCAACGCCTACCGTTCAGTAGGACACCTGGTGGCTGACACCGACCCTCTGGAGTACCGGCAACGCTCACACGAAGACCTCCGCCTGGAAGCCCATGGCCTGTCCATCTGGGACCTGGACCGCGAGTTCGCTGTAGGTACCTTCGGCGGACAGGAGAGGGTCTACCGCTCGCTACGGGAGATCCTCGCAATTTTGCAGGACTCCTACTGCCGAACCGTGTCCGTCGAGTACATGCACATCGCGGACCCCCAGCAGCGCAAGTGGTTCCAGGATCGCATCGAAATACCGCGCCAAGCCCTGACGCATCAAGAACACATGCACGCACTCGACAAGCTGAACGAGGCCGAGGTCTTCGAAACCTTTCTGCAGACCAAATTCGTCGGGCAGAAACGCTTCTCCCTAGAGGGCGGTGAATCCGTCATCGTCCTGCTAGACGAAATCTGCCAGCAAGCAGCAAATGAGCACCTCGATGAGGTGTGCATAGGCATGCCACACCGTGGGCGTCTCAACGTTCTTTCAAACATCGTCGGCAAGGACTACGCTCAGATTTTCCACGAGTTCGCAGGCACCATTGATGTCTCCGGAACCGGCGACGTCAAATATCACCTGGGCTCGGAAGGCAAGTTTGTCGCCAATAACGGAGCCACCATCAAAACCTCCGTCGCAGCCAACCCTTCTCACCTTGAGGCAGTGAATCCCGTTCTCCAGGGAATCGCCCGGGCAAAACAGGACATGATAGGGAAAGAGGACTTCCCGGTACTGCCACTTCTCCTGCACGGCGACGCAGCTTTCTGCGGCCAGGGGGTCGTCTTCGAGACTTTGCAGGTGAGCCAACTGCGTGGCTACAAGACCGGAGGCACCATCCACATCGTGGTCAACAACCAGGTGGGGTTCACAACCGCACCCATCGAATCACGCACCTCTACCTACTGCACGGATGTTGCCAAGGCCATCTCTGCTCCGGTGCTTCACATCAACGGCGACGATCCCGACTCCTGCATCCGCGCCGCCCGACTGGCCTTTGCCTATCGACAGCGATTCCACAAGGATGTCGTGATCGATCTGGTCTACTACCGGCGCCGCGGCCACAACGAAGGCGACGATCCAAGTTTCACGCAGCCCAAGATGTACGACCTGATCGAGCAAAAGCGTTCCGTCAGGCGCCTGTACACCGAAGCGCTGATCGGGCGTGGTGACATTTCCGTGTCCGATGCCGAGGATGTGATGGACAAGTTCAGGGCTCGCCTAGAGAACGTGTTCAAGGAAGCGCGCGACGCCAAGAACACCGACGCGGTGATCGAGGAGTACACGAGAGTGCCCTATTACCCAACGAAGCAGGGGCACCGACTCACCGCGATAACACCAGATATGATGCACCGAATCAGTGAGGTGCACACCGCTCTTCCGGAAGGTTTCACTCCGCATCCGAAGGTACTGCCCCAACTGAAACGCCGGGCCGATCAGATCCTCAACGGCCCAATCGACTGGGCTACCGCCGAGCTACTCGCTATCGGTTCGCTCCTGATGGAAGGTCGACCCGTCCGGCTGGCCGGGCAGGATTCACGCCGTGGGACCTTCTCACAACGATTCGCAGCGATCGTGGACCGCATCACCAATGAAGCCTGGGTTCCCCTGAAACACCTGAGCGACGACCAAGCCACCTTCGACGTCTACGACTCACTGCTCAGTGAGTACGCGGCCATGGGTTTTGAGTATGGCTACTCCGTAGCCCGACCGGACGCCTTGGTCTTGTGGGAGGCGCAGTTCGGTGACTTCGCCAACGGAGCCCAGATCATTGCCGACGAGTTCGTTGTCTCCGGGCAAGCGAAATGGGACCAGAAGTCCGGTGTGGTGGTGCTGTTGCCCCATGGTTTCGAGGGGCAGGGCCCGGACCACAGCTCTGCACGCATCGAACGCTGGCTGCAGCTGTGCGCCGAGAACGCTCTCGCCGTCAGCCAGCCTTCGACGGCAGCCAGTTACTTCCACCTGCTGCGTCAGCACGCCTACGTCAACTACCACCGCCCGGTCGTGGTGGCCACTCCCAAGTCGATGTTGCGCAGCAAGGCGGCCGCCTCGCTGCCGGAGGAATTCACCTCAGGAGTCTGGCATCCGGTGCTGGACGCCCCGACGATCACAGATCCGTCCGAAGTTTCCCGTCTGCTGATCTGCTCCGGCAAGATCCGCTGGGAACTCGTGGCGAACCGGGAGAAGTCTGGTCTCGACGGCAAAGTGGCAATCATCTCCCTGGAACGTCTCTATCCGCTACCCGGAGCCGAGATGGCCAAGGTACTGGAGCACTACCGTCACGTCACCGACATCCGATTCGTCCAGGACGAGCCCGCCAACCAAGGACCATGGCCGTTCATCTCTGTGCATCTGCCGAATTCTGTGGCGAACCACACAGACATTCCGTTGCGCATGCACCGGGTGGCACGACCGTGGTCTTCTGCCCCATCAGTCGGTTCCATGAAGGTTCATCAGCAGCAGACAGCTGATCTGATGAACAGCGCCTTCGGGGCGTGAGGACGATACTTCCCGATGGCAGGCAAGCATCCAACACCGGAAAGCATCTGCCCGCCCCACAAGATCCCGGATTTGAGAAAAGGTGAACGATGGAGGCCGTTGAGAAGCTGACCACCTACTACCGGAAGCTGGCGGGATCCGACCCGGAGGGAATCTGGTTCGCCCCCGGACGGGTGAACCTGATCGGCGAACACACCGACTACAACGACGGTTTCGTCCTCCCCTTCGCCCTAGAGCAACGCGCTCTCATCGCAGCGGGGCATCGTGATGACGGCTTGATCGTCATACATGCGGCAGACCTATCGGAAACCATGGAAGTTTCATTGTCCGCTCTTGCTCCCGGGCAAGGTGGCTGGGCCGCCTATCTGGCGGGAGTGCTGTGGGTACTACGCGAGGCAGGACACCAGGTAGGAGCGGTCACCCTGGCACTCACCTCAGATGTGCCTCTCGGGGCCGGTCTATCCAGTTCTGCAGCAATCGAGTGCGCAGTCATGGCCGCAGTGTGTGATCTCTTCAGCCTGAACATCGCTCCGATGGAACGTGCCCAGCTTGCACAACGGGCGGAAAACGTCTACGTGGGTGCTCCCACCGGGCTCCTAGATCAAGCAGCCAGTACCCTCTGCCGAACCTGCCACGGACTCTTCCTCGACTGCCGCACTCTTGAAACCATCGATGTGCCACTGCCGCTGCACGACCAGGGATTCGAAATCCTGGTTCTCGATACCCGCAGCCCGCACAGCCACATCGATGGTGAGTATGGGGAACGTCGCGCCACCTGTGAACAGGCTGCCAAGATTCTCGGGGTCAGAGCTCTACGCGATGTCACGGACCTGGATGCCGCTCTGTCACGACTCCCCGACACACAAATGCGCAGACGGGTTCGACATGTGGTCAGTGAGAATGAGCGGACCCGCACTGCCCTGGACCTGGCCAGGAAGGGACTGCTGTCCGAACTTCCTCGCCTGCTGAATGAATCCCATATCTCCATGCGCGAGGACTACGAGATCACGGTACCAGCTGTCGACCTCGCCGTGGAAACAGCCTTGATGCAAGGAGCGTTTGGAGCCCGGATGACGGGCGGCGGCTTCGGTGGCTGCATCATCGCGTGGTGCTCCACGGGACAGGCCAATCGCATCGGCTCAGCCATTCACGAAGCGTTCGAGAAGGCCGGTTTTCAGACACCTTCATGGTTCACGGCGACTCCCTCTGGAGGGGCCGGCCGCTTGAGGTGAACTCCGAATTCCGTCGGCCCCACGGAGTGGCAGGGTTGTTTATTGCTGTAGACCGGAGTAAGTTCTATCCGCTCGAAAGATCACCTAGCCGAAAAAGGAGTGCCATTCATGGACTGGCGCCACAGGGCAGCCTGCCTGACAGAGGACCCGGAGCTGTTCTTCCCTGTCGGCAATACCGGCCCTGCACTCCAGCAGATCGAGGATGCCAAGAAGATCTGCCAAAGTTGCACTGTTAAAGACCAGTGCCTCAACTGGGCGCTGGATGCTGGTCAGGACCACGGTGTCTGGGGTGGTATGAGCGAGGATGAGCGACGAGCCATGAAGCGCCGCGCTGCTCGCTCTCGGGTGCGCGCCAGCTGAGAAGCGCGGGACTCCTCATGGTTTTGACCCCACAAAGGCCCTCGGGAGCGCGGATCGCGGCGCAGTGATTTTCATCGGAAAGACGCGGAGCGAACCTATCCATCGCCGCAACAGGTCATGAAGCTTCCACGAGGCCCATTTCTCAGCATGAAATCATGACAGTGAAGGCAGCACCAGACGGGCACAGGCCCCGGGTTCATCTTCCCGGTTCCCGATCTCCAGAGTCCCGCCCAGATCCCCGACAAGTGT
>JABCNW020000196.1 GCA_013333945.2 Propionibacterium sp. | reverse complement strand
TGGAGGACGGAAGGTTCCGGCACATCGGCCAGGGGTTCGCCCCGACCTCCGTCGCCCAGGGGGACGTGAAGATCGGCGTCGACGCGGCGATCGACGAGATGCGGAAAACCTCCGGCATCGAGATCGACACGACGCAGGTCTTCGTCAACAGCTCCGCCGCTGGCGGGCTGAAGATGAGCGTCCACGGACTCACGCAGGGGATGACGGCCCGCGCCGCCCGGGAAGCGGCCCTCGGAGCGGGGGCGATCGTTGGCCTGACTACGGTCGGGGCGATTGACTCCTGGGACGTCGAGGATCTCGTCGAGGCGAACCCCAACATCGTTCTGCTCGCTGGTGGAGTGGACTACGGCGAGAAACGGATCGTGGTGGACAACGCTCGGATGATCGCGGAATCGGGGCTGAAAGCTCCGGTGATCTACGCCGGGAACATTGCCGTGCGGCGCCGGGTACAGGACGTCTTCGCCCGCAACGATGTGGAATTGATGTGCGCCGACAACGTCTTCCCCGACGTGGACGTTCTCCAGATCGAGCCGGTTCGCGCGCTGATTCACGAGGTCTTCAACCAGCACATCGTCAAGGCCCCGGGGATGGCCAGGCTGACGGAGCTCTCTAGCTTTGAGATCCTGCCCACTCCCGGTGCGGTGCTGCTGGCCGCCGAAATCTTTGCAGACGCTCTCGGCGATGCTTTGGTGATCGATGTCGGCGGTGCGACCACCGACATCCACAGCGTCACCGACGGCTCGGCTGAGTGGACCAGCCATAGCATCGACCCCGAGCCCCGGGCCAAGCGCACCGTTGAGGGCGATCTCGGTGTCTTCGTCAATGCCCGCCAGGTGGCGGCGATGTCGGGGGAGAGCGACGACGAGGAGCGGCTCGAGTATCTGCGGGCCATTCCCTCCGATGAGAAAGAGGAGGACGTCACCCGCTGGCTGGCCGCCCGTGCCGTTGAGGTTGGGATTCGCAGGCACGTCGGATCCGTCAGCGACCTGTTCACCCCGACAGGCAAGAAACAGATCGTCCGCGGCAAGGACCTGACTGCAGTGCGCTGGATCATCGGCACCGGGGGAGCATTGACCAGGATTCCCGGCGGGGACGAGATCCTCGGGCGGATCCGCCTCGGCGCGGGCGCCCGGCTGCTGCCACCACCCGAGGCGCGCATCCTGATCGACCGCGACTACCGGTTCTCCGCGTTGGGGACCCTGGCGCAGGTCTACCGCGACGAGGTCGCCACGACCTTCCGGGACTGGGTGACCGGCGAGGTGGGGGAACTACCCGAACCAATCGATGACGAGACCCCGGAAGGATGAACGTGGAAACCCCGAGACTGGAGATCCACATCGGCCGGATCGCCCACAACGCCTCTGCCGTGATCTCCCAGTGCGCTGCGCAGGGGATCCGGGTGGCCGCGGTCACCAAGGTCATGCAGGCCCATCCCGCTCTGCTGCGGGCCCTGGAGGGGGTGGGATGCGTGATGCTGGCCGACTCGCGGATCGACAACCTGAAACGGATAGCGGAGGCGGGCTTGGACCTGCCGACCATGCTGCTGCGGGCCCCGACCCCCGGCAACGCACCGGAGGCCGTGCGCTGGGCCGATCACACCCTCATCTCCTCGCACGAGACCGCTGAGGCGCTCTCGAACGCCGCCGGGATGGCTGGGGTACGCCACAAGGTCGTGATGATGGTCGACGTCGGCGACCTGCGGGAGGGCGTGTGGCCGGACCGGGCCGTTGAAGAAGTGAGTCGGATCGCCCGGCTGCCTCACCTCGAGGTGGCGGGTCTAGGAACCAACCTCGCCTGCTTCGGCGGGGTGATACCCACCCGCGAGAAGATGGAAATGCTTGTTACTCTCAGGGACGAATGCCGTAGCGCCACCGGGCATCCACTGGAGTTGGTCTCCGGTGGGAACAGCGCGAACCTGCCGCTGTTGGCCAGCGGGGAGATGCCTGCAGGCATCAACCACCTGCGCATCGGCGAGGCGATCATCCTGGGCCGCAACGTTCTGGATCGTTCGCCCTGGCCCGGGACCCGGCAGGACACGGTGGAACTGGGCGGCGGGATTATTGAGCTGCAGTGCAAACCGTCGGTTCCGATTGGACGGATCGGGCAGGATGCCTTCGGTAACACCACGCACTTCACCGACCGAGGGTTGAGGCTGCGCGCCATCTGTGACCTCGGTCGCCAGGATGTTGCCCCGGAGGCCATCGAGCCGGTGGACCCGGGCATCGAGGTGCTGGGTGCCAGCAGCGACCATCTGATCATCGACGTCACCGACGCCGAAACCCCTGTGAAAGTCGGTTCCGAGGTCAGGTTCCTGCTCAACTACGGGGGTCTGTTGTCCGCCAGCACATCCCCCCACGTACGGAAAGTGGCCACCGGAAGACCATGAACGACATCGCCTCCCGGGACTGGTTCTGCCCGGGTGGTTGACGAGACCTCAACACAGAACGAAGGAGTTCCCAGATGAGTAACCCCCCGAATGACGCGCCCAACGATGTGGTGCTCGAGGGCGACAATGAGGACGAGCAGGGGCTGCAGCGCGGCCTGAGCAACCGTCACCTGCAGCTGATGGCCCTGGGCGGCGCCATCGGCACCGGCATGTTCATGGGGTCCAGCAACACCATCAACCAGGCGGGCCCCTCCAGCATGCTGGTCTACGCCGTGGTCGGTTTCTTCCTGTACTTCATGATGCGGGCCATGGGCGAGATGCTCCTGGCGAACCTGAAGTACAAGTCCTTCCGCGACATAGCTGAAGACGTGCTCGGACCGGCGGGCGGGTTCATCGCGGGGTGGACCTACTGGTTTGCCTGGATTGTGGCGGCCATGGGCGACCTGGCCGCCATCACCGGATACGCCCAGTTCTGGTGGCCGGAGGTACCGAAATGGTTGCCCGCCGGGGTGCTGGCGTTGCTTCTGTTCGTGCTGAACGTGGTGGCGGTCAAGTACTTTGGTGAGGCGGAATTCTGGTTCGCCCTGATCAAACTGGTCGCGGTCGGGGCGCTCCTCATCGTCGCCGCCAGCCTGCTCTTCTCCGGTTTCGTCTCGGAAGCGGGGCATCATGCAACCGTCGAGAATCTGTGGAACGACGGTGGTTTCTTCCCGAACGGCCTCGGAGGGTTCCTTGCTGGCTTCCAGATCGCCTTCTTCGCCTTCGTTGGTCTCGAGGTGGTCGGCACCGCAGCGGCTGAGACTCACAATCCCGAGCGCAACCTGCCCAAGGCCATCAATGCTATTCCCGTGCGGCTCGCCTTGTTCTACGTGCTGGCCCTGGCCGCTATCTGCGTGGTCATTCCGTGGCGTGCGGTCGTTCCGGGCGAGAGCCCCTTTACCGCCATGTTCCAGCTGAGTGGTTTCGGGGCGGCGGCCTCGGTGATGAACTTCGTGTTGTTGACCGCCGCGGCCTCCTCTGATAACTCGGGGCTCTACTCCACATCCCGCATGATGTATGGGCTGGCCGAGGACAGGCAGGCACCACGAATCTTCGGCAAACTGTCGCGTCGCAACGTTCCCCAGAACGCCCTCATCTGCTCCTGCCTGCTGCTGCTGTGTGGCATCGGGTTCCTCTACGCATCCGAGACCATCAATGAGGCATTCATCCTGGTCACCTCGATCACCTCGGTGCTGTTCTTGTTCATCTGGGCACTCATCGTCGTGTGTTACATCGTCTACCGAAAGAAGTACCCCGAACTGCACGCCAGGTCTACCTACAAGATGCCTGGCGGTGTCGGCTCCGCTTGGATGGTGCTCATCTTCTTCGCAGTCAGTCTGGTCATCCTGTGCTTCGAGGAGGAGACTCTGCGGGCGGTTCTCGTGACCCCGATCTGGTTCGTCATCATCGTCCCTTGCTACTTCATCAACAAGGCCCGTAACCAGAGGATGGCGTCGGTGGAGAGACGCTGATTCCCTGAATCACACATGAAGAGGGCGGGTCCCGGTCGAGGCCCGCCCTCTTCATGTGTTCCGGTCAGGGAGTGTGCAACTCGCCCAGGACCTCGTTGAGGGCCTCCGTGGAGGAGGGATGGGTCCAGATGCCGTTGCGCAGCGCGGTCGCGGTGATTCTGTTGCGCATGGCCAGGGAGATCAGGTTGATGACTTCCTGCGCGTCGACGCTGAAGATCGTGGCCCCGAGTATCTCGTCGGTTTCCGGATCGACTAGCACCTTGATCAGGCCGTGGGTCTCGCCCAGGGTCTTCGGGCGCGGCATTGCCGCGATGTTCGCGACTGGTTTGGAGGCCACCAGATAGGACACCCCCTGATCAGTGGCCTCGCGTTCGCTGAGCCCAACCTGTGCCAGCGGGGGAGTGATGAAGGTGGCCGTCGGGATCGCCCTGCGGTCCGCCCGGGAGCGCTGTGAGTCTCCGATGAGCTGGTCTTGGACGATCCGGTAGTCGTCGAGGGAGACGTAGGTGAACTGCGGACCTCCGTTGACGTCACCCACCGCCCACACCCCCTCGGCGCTGGTGCGCAGGTGATCGTCCACGACGACGAAACCGCGTTCGTCGGTTGCGATCCCGGCGGCGGGCAGGTCCAGGGCCGCGGTCTCGGGTGTGCGTCCGACCGCAACCAGCACCGCATCCGTGTCGAAGGTGCCAGCTCCGGAGACCACCCGCCTGCCGTCGTCCTCAAGAGCCGAGACGGGGGCATTCGTTATGATCTCGATGCCGCGGTCGGTGAGGGTGGTCACCACCGCTTCGCGCACGTCGTCGTCGATGCGGGGCAGGAAAACGGGGCCGCGTTCCAGGATCCGCACCGCTGAACCGAAGGCAGCGAACATTCTGGCGAACTCCAGGCCGATGAACCCGCCCCCGACGATCTTCAGGGATCGCGGAACCTCGCCATCAGCAATGTGCTGAATGGTGGTGGAGTCGTAAACGAATCTCCCGCGAATGCCTGGGATGTCTGGCATCAGTGGGGAGGTGCCGGTGTTGATGACCACGGCTCCGGCAGTGACGTCGAGGGTCTCCTCCCCGGCCTGGACCCGGATTCTGCGGGGGCCGGTGAACCGGGCCTCGCCGTGCACGAGAGTGACGGTCTCCAGGTCGGAGAGCATCGCCTTGTTGGCGGCCCGGAGCCTGTCGATCAAGGAATCCCTGGAAGCGATGGCGTGTTTCAGATAGTCGTCCGGCTCCTGGTCGCCGCGTCGCTCCGCGAGATTGACCAAGGTCTTGGTCGGGACGCAGGCCACATTGATGCAGGTGCCGCCGATCATGGCGTCCTCGCGTTCCACCAGCACCACATGCTTGCCGTGGGACGCGAGGGCCCGTGCCAAGGTTTTGCCCGCCTTGCCCCAGCCGATCACCAGAAGGTCGGTCTCCAGATTCAGGGGCCTTGTTGAGTCTTCCATACGGCAACTGTATGAGATTTTTCCGGACCTCAACCGGTGACGAGCCAGGCATCCGAGCGTTCCCGCCACCTCAGAGTCGCAGCCCGGGCCCCCATGAAACCGATGGTGAACGCAAGCCACAACCAGATCAGGCCCGGCACACCCCCCGGGGCAACCCAAGCCACGGTCAGAGCCAGCGGCGCGTACACGGCCAGAGTGATCAGGCTGGCACGGGCCAGGTAGGGGCCGTCCCCGGCACCAATCAGGACCCCGTCGAACAGGGTCACCCAGGATGCAATCACCAGCGTGCAGCCGATCACCACCAGTACCGCCGCCACCGCGTCACGCACCTCCGGATCCGGGGTGAACAGCGCGGCCAGGGGGTCCCTGATGAGCAAGGTCGCGATCCCGAGCAGAAGGCCGGCGCAGAGCGACCACCCGGTCATGCGGCGCGCCAATGCCCTGGCCTCGCCGGGACGGGAGGCCCCGAGCGCCTGCCCTATGAGGGTCTGTCCGGCGATCGCCAGGGCGTCCAGTACATACTGCAGGAAACTCCAGATCGTGAACCCGACCTGGTGTGCAGCCAGGGCCACGGCACCCGAACGGGCCGCCGTCCAGGTTGTCAACAGCAGGGCGGCGCGCAACGCCAGGGTGCGGATCAGCAACGGAACGCCGACCAGCAGGCTGGTGCGCATCCCCGCCAGTCGGGGACGCAACCCTACCTCTACCCTGGCTGCGCTGTGGGCCACGATCCCAGCCGCAGTTAACCCCATGAGCGTTTCGGCGAATGCGGTGGCGGCCCCCGAACCCGCGATCCCCATGCCGAGACCGAAGACCAGGACGATGTCTCCGACCAGGTTCAGGATCGCGGCGCCGATCGCCAGGATCATGGGGGTGCGGCCATCCGCCCTCCCACGCAGTGTCCCTGTTGCCGCCAACACCAGGAACATTCCAGGTAGTCCCGGCAGCGACCAGCGGAGGTAGGCCACGGCCTGGTCGTGGACCGCTCCGTCGGCGCCGAGCCAGGCTGCCAGCTGCGGTGCGAATCCCCAGGAAACCACACCGACTGCCGCGCCGAGGACCAGGGCCAGCCACATTGCCTGAACCCCGGATTCCGCCGCGTCTTTCTCTCGGTTTGCTCCCACCAGTCGCGCCACGGTGGCGGTGGAACCGTAGGCAAGGAACACGAACACCCCGACCAGCGCCAGGGTCAGCGTGGAACCCACCCCCAATCCGGCCAGGGGAACCGTGCCCAGTTGTCCGACGATCGCGGTGTCGGCCATGACGAACAGGGGCTGGGCCACCAGCGCCGCGAAGGCGGGCAGAGCCAGCTCCAGGATTCGGCGATTCAGGGAATGCGACACCCAGCGATCCTAGGCCCTGGTACGCCAACCAGCGGTCCCGGACGAGGCGTCCATTCCCCCGGAATGAAAAACTTCCGGCCCCGCCCCGGGTAGGAAATCGTTACTCCTCGGAGCATGGGTGGACGTGGTCGACACCGCTCTCGGTACGAGAACAGCCGCCGTCTGCTGGGTCAGGGTGCTGCGGCTGAGTGGGGGGAGCATGTGGACTACCCTAAAGGGCGTCATCGAAAAGGAGGAACGTCAGCACGGAGCGCCACCTTCAAGTGAATTGATTTGCATTTGGATTGGAAAGGTAAACAGCTCTGACTAGGCATTATGTTTGAAGTAGCTGGTCTTCTACAGGCCCGTGCGCCCCGTGATGTGGAGACGAGCCCGGGTAAGCCTTTAATGTTCGACTCAGTCAGGGTGTCTGCCGGAAGGTTAGTGGATAGGGCGGCCAGGACCGATCACACGGCCGGCGAGAGTGTAGGGAGAAGGACGTATGGCTCTACTCACGCGCAAACGTGTTGAGACCGCGCTGGTGGGTCTTGTCGCGCTTTCCCTCGGGTTCCTCGCTCTGATCCATCGAGGGGAGCCTGCGGCTGATGTCGAATTGAACGACGGTGGCGTCTGGGTGACCAATCAAACCAAGCGGTTGGCGGGGCATCTCAATTATGAATCCCAGACGATCGACGGTGCACTTCGGCCCCCCTCCAGCTCCTTCGACGTAACTCAGTCCGCAGGCAATGTCTTGGTGCACAGTTCCGATACGGTGCACCCCGTGGACGTGGCTTCTCTTGCCTTCCTTGGGGAGGCCGCAGTGGCAGGGGTTCTGATGGCCCATGGCGGCGACGAGGTGGTCTTTGCAGATCGGGGCGAGGGCAGGGTATGGGCCACCGATACCCGAGGGACGGCGAGCTTCAGCCTCACTGCTGAGCCACTTCTGAAAGGATTGGACACCCCACGGATCGTGGTTGGTACAGATGGGACCGGGTACGTGTTGACCGCGGACGGACAGCTCTACACCGTCACAGGAGGGGGAGTTGAGGCCGTGGTCAAGGAGCAGGGGCGCACGCTTGAGGGGAGGCTCTCGGAATCGGCCCAGCTGACGGTGGTGGGGGACAAGGTCGTGGTGCTCGACGGCACCACCTTGACTGTTGGTGGGCGCTCTGTCACGGAGGAAGGGTTCACGGGAGGGGTCCTTCAGCAGCCCTCGGGGCCATCAGGAACGGTTGTTGTCGCTACGCCGTCTGAGCTGCTCAAAGTAGAGATCTCCTCTGGCAGAGTGGCGCGAGAGAGCATCCCGAGCGGCAAACCAACCGCGCCTGTGCAGCTGGATGGCTGCACCTATGCGTTGTGGGCGGAATCCGGCTACTACGTCCGTGACTGTGGAGGGGATCAGTACGAACGGGCTCAGCATCCTGTGCTGGCAAGTGCCAAGCAACCTGTTTTCCGTACCAACCGGAAGGTGATCGTCATCAACGATGAGGTCACCGGCGATGTCTTTTTGCCCTTGAAACAAATGGTGAAGGTGGACAACTGGGAGCAAGCCGAGTCCCAGCTGGTGGACGACAAGACGGAGAAGGAGACCGAGGAGACCGAGGAGACCCAGAACCGCGAGTTCTCCGAGGAGCAGCACCCGCCGCAGGCCGTGGACGATGAGCTGGGTGCCCGGCCGGGAACCGCGACGGTGCTTCCTGTCCTGAGCAACGACATTGACCTCGACGGTGATGTGTTGACCGCGATAGTCCAGAAAGTCCCCGAAGGGGTCAAGGTCTCGCAGGCCAAAGAGGGGCGTGCGCTTCGCATTGAGGTGCCCGCAGATGCGAAGGGGCCGATCACGTTTACCTACCAGGCCTTCGACGGGGTGGACGTCTCGAATGTCGCCACCGTCACGGTCAACCTGCGCGCGGAGAATGAAAACTCCGCACCCCACAAGATCCGTGACAGCCAGGTCAACCTGAGCGAGCGGGCATCTGTTGGGTATTCGGTGCTTGCCGACTGGGTGGATCCGGATGGTGATCCCATCTACCTTCAGCAGGCCGCTGTCGAGGACGACAGCCTCGAGATGACGTGGCGTCCTGATGGTTACGTCTCGGTGAAGGACATCGGTAAGGAAGGGCCGGGGCGGCGCTCCGTGAACCTGACGGTCTCTGACGGCAGGGACGCGGCTTCTGGGGAACTGAGTGCTCAGGTCTCGCCGGGATCCACCAACTCGCCTCCTGTAGCCAACAACGACCACTATGTCGCTACTGTCGGTCACGCCATCACGCTTGACCCTCGCAGCAACGACACGGACCCCGATTCCGATGACCTGAAGCTCGTGGAGGTCTCCGCTGCTCCCGAGGGGGTGGAGGTGAAACCGGATCACCAAGCGGGAACCATTCGCTTCACAGCGTCCAAGGCAGGAAACTACACGCTGTTCTACACGATCACAGATGGTCCTAACAACGCGAAGGGCCGCATTCGGGTCGATGTGAATGATCCGAACTCCTCGGGGCTTCAACCCGTGCCAGAAAACGATCTGGGGCTGCTGCCCGCTAACGGCGCCCTGACCATCAACGCACTGGACAACGACTTCGATCCAGCCGGCGGGGTGCTGGCAATCCAGGCAGTGTCGCAGACCGATGCGCCCGGGTTGGACATCGAGGTGGTCAGGCACTCGCTGCTTCGGATCACCGCTCCGGCCGGAATCGATTCCCCACAGAGTTTCTCCTACACCGTCAGTAACGGACACGCCTCGGCGACGGCGAAGGTGCTGGTGATCCCGAAGGAGCCTCCCTCCACGGTGCAGTCCCCCGTGGTTGTGCCGGACAACTCGGTGGTGCGGGGGGGAGACCTGGTGACCGTGCCGGTGCTGAGCAACGACCATTCCCCGGCGGATCTCGACCTCACGTTGTCGCCGGACCTTGACGTGCGCTCGGCCTCGGAGTTGGGTGAGTTCTTCGTCTCGAATGGGACGGTGCGGTTCCGGGCCGGTGGCCAGGCAGGCACGGCGGAGGCCATCTACACGGTCCGGGATTCGCAGGGAAACCCTGCTTCGACCACGGTGAGCATCAACATCCGGGCCGAGGACGAGCACAACGAGCAACCGACTCCGAAGCAGATCGATTCCCGGACCTTCGCAGGTTCTTCCGTGCGGATACCGATTCCGCTGGATGGCATAGATCCTGATGGGGACTCGGTCACCTTGGGTGGACTCGGGAACCAGGTGCCGAAACTTGGTGCCGTGAAGATTGAGGGGAACTTCCTTGTCTACGACGCGTCAAAGGGGGGTGCCGGTACCGACACCTTCACCTACCGCGTGCTCGATCGGTTTGGTGCCGAGGGGGAAGGTGTGATCCGTGTTGGTGTCGTGCCATCACCTGAGGCTAATCAGGCTCCCGTGGCAGTGTCCGATGAGGTTGCGGCTCGGCCATCGACGAGGTTGGAGATACCTGCTCTTGCCAATGACATCGATCCCGACGGTGACCAGCTGCAGCTGGTGAAGGGATCCGCCACCGCAACCGATGACAGCTGGGATCCGAAGGCGCAGACCCGGGGGCAGAGGATCGTCGTAGTGACTCCTTCCCAGGAAGGGACGTACCACCTGTACTACACGATCACGGACGGCGGCGGGGTCTCGGACAAGGGGGTTGTCACAATACGGGTCTCCGCAGATGTTCCGCCGAAGGCTCCCGTTGCCAACGACGACGTGGTTCCTGCTGCTGCGATCGTGGGGGTGGAACAGGTGGAGGTGCCTGTGCTGGAGAATGACTCCGACCCGGACGGCGTCGTATCCGAACTGAAGGTTACCGCCGATTCCCCGGCAACCGTTGAGGGTGGGACGGTCACGGTGCCCCTCGCTGACAAGCGGCAGATCGTGCTCTACAGCATTACGGACACCGATGGGCTGTCGGCACGGGCGGCGATCGTGGTGCCCGGTCGCCAGAGCATTCCACCCACGATCAACACAGGTAGGGGGCAGGCCCGCGTCAAGGCCGGGGAGCCGCTGACGGTGCGGTTCGCTGACTGGGTGGTTACCAGGCCGGGACGCGCCGCGCACCTGACCAGTGTCGACTCGGTGGTGGCGCGACCGGGAGGTAGCCCCGAGGTGGGCAACAACGGTGTCCGGGTGATTGACGACCAGACCCTTGAATTCACTCCGGACAAGAAATTCTCTGGACAGACCACAGTGTCCTTCGAGGTCACCGACGGTGAATCGATGGATGATCCAACTGCGCTCAAGAGCAAACTCAGCCTCAGCGTCATCGTCGAAGGAGATGGGCAGCAACCTCCGCAGCTGCGGCCCACCCAGTTGAAGGTCGCACCCGATGAGGCGCCTCAACAAGTCTCGCTGAGTGCCATGGTCTCGGACCCGAATCCGGGTGACAACGACACCATGGCCTACTCCTTGGTGAGTACCGACGGACCGGTGCAGGCCGAGGTCTCCGGTCAGGAACTCAGCATCTCCGTGCCCAAAGGAACCCCGGTCGGTTCCACGGGCTCCGTGATCGTCCAGGTCCACGACGGCTCCACTGAACCAGTGAACATGACCATTCCGGTCACCGTGATCGCATCCACCAGGCCTCCCATGGCTGTCTCGGAGATCGTGGAGCGTGATGGACGGGTCGGCAGTGCGGTGTCCTTCGACCTGACCCGATGGGTCACGAACCCCTTCGCGGACGCAGGAGGGGAGATCACCCTGGTCGGCAGTCCACAGGTCCGCGGGTCGGCAACGGTCACCCACGAGGGCAGTGTGATCAATGTGACTCCCACAGACTCCGGGACCGGGGCCGAAACCGTCGATGACGTTCTGGTCACCTTCCGGGGCGCGGACGCCACAAAGGATCCTTCCAGGGAACGCACAGGGGTGATCCGCATAGTCGTGAAGGACGTCCCCAAGGCTCCTACTGCGGTGACGGCCCAATACGCGGGTTCCCAGACGGCCCGGGTCTCCTGGGTTCACAGGGGGTGGCGTGGCGCCACCCCGAAGGGGTTCACTGTCTTCTGGCAGGGGGGAAGCAAGAGCTGCGGCCTCCAAACCACGTGCGACATTTCCGGGCTGGCGAACAGCGGTCGCTACACCTTTACCGTCAAAGCGGATGTAGCGGAAGGAGATCTGAATTCCCGCAGTCCGCGCTCCGAGCCGAGCAACGAGATCCTGGTGGATGTGCTGCCCTCGAAGCCCTCTGCTCCCACAGCGGCTTTCGGGGACCAACAGATCACCTTGACCTGGGAACCTGCGACAGTTCCAGGAGGCGGATCACCTGTGACGCGGTACACCGTCACGATGTACCCGGGCGGTCAGAAGCAAGAGACCGCCGCAACCAACCTCACGTGGACGGGTCTGACGAATGGGCAGGCCTACACATTCACAGTGACGGCTCACAACCGGCTGACCGACGAGAACAATCAACTCAATGCGCCGACCAGTGACGAGTCTCGGGCCGAGATTCCGGCTGGCGCACCCTCGAACCAAGGGGCACCCACGGTGACCATGGACAGCACGTCGAGTTCGGTGAAACCACGGGCGAACATCAAGTGGTCACAGCCTGGTAACCCGAATGGGGACTCGAATTTCCGCTATGTGGTGACCGACGCAAGCGGTAAGGAGGTGTGTCCGGAGCAACAGGACACCAGCTGCACCACACTCATGGACCCCTCCACGGAGACCATCACCTTCTCTGTTCGTTCCACCAACAAGTCCGGTAAGTGGTCGGCGGCTTCGCCGTCCTCGAATGCTGTGCGTGCTTTCCGGCCACCGGGAGCGCCGACCGGATTCTCCTTGAAACCAACCGGCAAGGGATCGGAAGTCGAGTTCAGTTTCGGGGCGGCCTCCAGCACCGGGATTAAGGCGGATGAGATCACCTACCGGTGGAGTGCCGGGGGGCATTCCGGAACGGTGAAACCTGGTACGACGGTGGTCAGCAGCCCCGCCTTCCAGCTGGGTCAGGCCGTGACCGTGCGGCTTGTCGCCGTCGCGACAGTGCTGGGGCAGAGCTCCGAGGGAGAGGCGGCGACCGCAACTGTGACCGCCTACGGTCCCCCCCAGGCCCCCGTGGTGAGCAGCGAGGCTGGAGTGGATCACGTCACGCTCCGCTGGCAGGTACCCGGCACCAGCAACGGTGCACGGGTCAAACAGGTCGAGCTCACCAGCACGGTGAAGGCTGATGGCAAGAACCCCGACACTAAGACGTGGACGACGACTGATCTCTCTGGTTCCGTGGACAAGGGGGATGACCGTAAGCAGAATGTCTGCGTGAAGGCAAGGACACAAAATGAGTACGGTGACTGGAGTGACTACTCCGCCGAGTCCTGCGCATCGACATGGGGTGACACGAAGGCAACTCTGTCCAGAGGCGATGCAGCCGAGTGTCCCGACGAACACGGACAAGGATGCAGTGCCTTCAAGGTGACCCTGCAGAATTGGAAACCTGGGGAAAGCGTCAAGTGCGAGCTCCCCAACCCCGTGGATGAAGAGGACGTGGCCAAGGTGAAGGTGGGTCCGGTGGACGCCAGCGGCAACGCGAGCAGACAATCCACGGATTGGGTTTTTCCACCGAACTACAACGTTCCCCAGAACGGAATTGACATCACTGCGCGGTGCAAGTGAATGTCCCGATCGACAACAAAGGTGACTGACCCACGATGACCATGAATCCGGAACAGGCCGCATTCTTTGCTGACACCTTCGCGCGGCTGACCGACAACGTAGGGCATGCGCTGCTCGGCAAGGCTCCGGTGATCCGCCTTGCGCTGACCTGCATGCTTGCAGAGGGACATCTGCTCCTCGAGGATGCACCGGGTACCGGTAAAACTGCTCTGGCAAGGGCGATCGCAGCGTCGGTTCATGGCAGTCATAACCGGATTCAGTTCACCCCGGATCTTCTGCCCTCCGACATTACGGGTATCACCATGTACGACCAGGCAACCTCGCGGTGGACCTTCCACCATGGCCCCATCTTCAGTTCCATCGTGCTGGCCGACGAAATCAACCGCGCTTCTCCGAAAACCCAGTCGGCGCTGCTCGAGGTGATGGAGGAAGCACAGGTCACAGTGGATGGGCAACGCTACCCGACGGAGCGTCCATTCATGGTCATCGCAACCCAGAACCCCGTCGAGCAGGCTGGCACCTACCGGTTGCCCGAGGCGCAGCTCGACCGGTTCCTGATGAAGACGTCGGTAGGGTATCCCGACACGGAGGCAGCGATCCATGTGCTTGCCGAGTCCTCCCAGCCCGATCGTTCCAAGCGACTCAACCCCGTGATCGCCCAGCAAGCGGTGGCGGAAATGATCGAATCAGTCAAGGACAACTACGTGGACAACTCGGTGCTGCACTATGCCCAACGACTGGTGGAGGCCACCCGGGAGGACGAGGATACCTCGATGGGGGTCTCGACCCGTGGAGCGATCGCCATGGTCCGGGCGGCCCGGGTGTGGGCGGCGGCCCACGGGCGCAACTACGTCCTGCCCGATGACGTCAAGGAACTGGCGGCGCCGGTGTGGACGCATCGGTTGATCATGTCGCCCGAGGCGGAATTCTCCGGTGTGAGGCCGACCGATGTGATTGCCCGGGTGCTCGCATCCGTGGAAGCTCCCACGAACCGGATGAACGTCTGAGCGCCGTGCCAGCCCATGCCATCACAGAAGCCGCATCCGTGAAACCCGGTCTGAGCCGGTTTCTGCGGCGCATCCCTCGTGTTCGTTTTGCCGCATCTGTCACTGCGTTGGGGTGGTCCCTGCTCGCTGGGATCGTGGTGACCGGGATCCCGGGCTGGTGGCTCGGGTGGATGGAGTTCAGGGCCCTGTGCGTGATGTGCGTCGTGGTGATGTTTGTCGCGGTTCTGTCAGTGTTGGGTAAACGGGAGCACGAGGTGTTATTCGAGCTTCAGCGCCCCAGGGTGCAGGTGGGGGACGAGGCTAGGGGAAATGTGCGGGTCCGTTCGGCGCCGGGCAGGTCATCCGGCTCGGCCACCCTCGAGTTTCCGGTGAACGGGGAAGTTGCGTCTTTTCGGGTTCCGCCGCTCGGCCCTGGCCAGGTGCATGAGGAACCTTTCTCGATTCCGGCGCGACGCCGTGGGGTGATCTCGCTGGGGCCGGTGCGATCCGCTATGACGGATCCGCTGGCGGTGGTGAGCCGCAAGAAAACGTTGTCGGATGTGAGCGAGTTGTTCATTCATCCACGCGTGCTGTCGCTGGAGGCGGGGGCGATTGGTTTTCTGCGGGACATTGAGGGGATCGCGACTCAGAACCTCTCGTCCTCTGATGTGTCCTTCCATGCGCTGCGGGAGTACGTCCCAGGCGATGACCGTCGTTCCGTTCACTGGCGCACGACGGCTCGAACGGGAAAGCTGATGGTCCGGCAGTTCGAAGAAACCATGCGAGCTCACCTGCTTATCTTGTTGTCCACCCTCGCCGATGACTACGCATCCGCGGAGGACTTCGAGCTGGCAGTTTCCGTAGCGGGGTCTCTGGGGGTCTCGGCCCTGAGGGAGGAGAGACAGGTTACCGTCTGCACATCAACGGGGGAGATTCCTTTCCCGAATGCGATGGGACTGTTGGATCGGCTCTCCGGGGTGGAGCTGGGGGAGAAAGGCCACGGGCTGCGCGAGCTGGTGGTCAAGCACGGCTCCATGCCGGGAATATCGGTGGCCGCGCTCGTCACCGGAAACCCCAGTCCGGCAGCGTTGCGATCGGCGCAGCTCGCTCTGCCCTTGGGGGTATTCCCGTTCGCCATCAGATGTTTGGATGGCGAGGGTCTGGTCAGACGCAAGGTCGGGGACCTGGTGGTCATGGACATCGCACAGCTGGACGAACTCCGGCCAGCGGTCGGGAGCCTGGTATGAGAAGTGAGAACGCTTTCTCGCTGCCCCGGGTTGTCGGTGCATGGCTGTTGCTGTTGCCGGGGGCGGTGGCCTTCCAACCAGTTTTCGGAGGAGTCGCTGGTTACCTGCCGGCACTGGTAGGGATCACAGTCGGTGCCCTCATACCTTTGCTGGCAGCTAGGTTTCGCTGGAGTGCGGCGCTGTGGTTCGCTGCGATCCTCGTTTCCTATGTGCTCCTGGGAGGGGCACTTGCACTCCCTGAAACGACGATCAACGGTTTCGTGCCAAGCCTCACTACCATCGCCCGGCTGATGCAGCTCACCTACCAGGGTTGGTACGACATCCTGACGGTAGCCACGCCGGCCGGGGACCTCTCGGGTCCTCAGGCAGCCCCGCTGCTGGGCGGGATCCTGTTCGCGACCGTATTGGTCGGGATCGTCAGGTTCACGCGAACTGTGGTGTGGCCGATGTCATTGACGACGGCGTGGCTGGCCCTGGGAATCGCGTTTGGTATCCGGCAGACATCCACAGCCCTGTGGTTGGGGGCAGCACTGGGGGCCGGGTTGCTCATCTGGGCCACGGCCCACCGGATCAGCCGGACGGGGGCGGCGAATGCAGAGTTCCTCGTGCGTCAGCCCCGTGGGCTGTCCCGACGCGCGTGGCAGGGACTCTCCGCGATGTTGGTGATAGCGCTCGCAGCCGGAACGGCGCTCGGAGTGAACGCGCTGACATCCACTGGTGTCCATCGTCAGGTGTTGCGCGACTACGTCGTTCCGCCGCTGAATCTTCAGGAACACCCGAGCCCGCTCACCAAGTACAGGTTGTATGAGCTCAACCAGAAGGATGAGGTCTTGTTCCAGGTTTCCGGGATGCCGGCGGGAGGAAGGCTCCGGCTCGCTGTGATGGATGAATGGAACGGCGTGGTGTTCAACGTCTCCCAGAATGCCGGGGAATACCTGCAGGTGGGGCGGGAACTGCCGTGGCAGCCGGAGGCCGCCACCCAGGTCTCAGAGATAACCGCACAGGCATATGACGACGTCTGGGTGCCGCGCTTCGGGGAACCGGCCCGTATCGAGTTCGAGGGAAAACAATCCGGTGAACAGGCGCGCGGACTGTATTTCAACCGCAATACCAAGCAGGCTATTACCACGGCCCGGATTGGTGACGGCGCCATGCTCCGGGTTGCAGACGTGGTCCTTCTCCCACTCAGTGATTCCCAGCGTGAAGGACTCAGGGGAGCTCGTGGTGGTGCGGCGCCCCTGGCGCGGGTGGACCGGGTGCCCGAGGTGCTCGTCAAGAATGCTGCGGAGTGGACTCAGGGAGCCACTGGTCACTACGAGCAGCTGTCAATGATTGAGCAGAAGCTTCGGACGGAGGGCTTCTACTCAGATGGCTCCGACAACCGCTCCAGGGCTGGGCATACAGCGGAACGGTTGACGTACATGTTTAATCAGGAGCAGTGGGTTGGTGACGACGAGCAGTACGCCGCAGCCATGGCCTTGATGGCCACCCAGCTCGGAATCCCGACCCGGGTGGTGATGGGGTTCTACCCTGCTAGCGATACCGAGACCGGAAATGGTTGGCAGGTACACGGAACTGAGGCACATGTGTGGGTCGAGGCTTTCCTGGAAGGTTCCGGTTGGGTGAACTTCGATCCCACTCCGGACCGGAATCGACTGCCGAACTCCGAGAATCCCCAGCCCAAGACCACACCGAAACCCCGAGTCGATCCACCGCCGACTCCTCCTGCACATGTCGAGGACGACACTGTCGTCGTCGATCAACAGGAGGTGGAGTTCGATGACCCGAAGGAGCAGGCCCCGGATTGGGTGCAGGTCATCATGATGATTGCCGCTGGGACTGGGGGGATCCTGCTCATCTTGTCCCCACTGATCGTTATCGCCATTATCAAGGGACGACGGACATTCATGAGGCGTAGGAAGGGAGAGACGTCCGATCAGGTGGCCGGCGCTTGGGACGAGGTGGTGGATCGCGCAAGGGATCTGGGCTTCGTCGTGGTCACGAACCACACACGCCGGGAATCCGCCGACGATCTTCAGGAGAATTACCCGAACCTGCCGATCAGAACCATGGCAGATCAGGTGGACGAGTCTGTCTTCGGGCCGGAGGACCCAGGAACGGATGTGTGCGAAGTGGTCTGGGAGCGAAGCGGAGAGCTCCGGAGTTCACTTCTAGCCACGAAGCCTTGGTACGCTCGGCCCGCTGCTTTTTTCTCTCTGAGGTCGCTTCGGCGGGTGAAGGCGGAAACAGAGCGGCGTTCCCGGAAACCGCAGCCCCATGACAACGGTGGGAAGAACGAAGGTTCCAGCCGGGAACCAAAGAAATGAGGAGTGAATGATGCCTGGACAGCTCGACGGCGAGAAGGCCACACCTGCCGGCGTCGGCTGCAGGGTGACCGGGCACCTGCTGTCGATGGTCGGGGTGCTGCTCCCAGTCGCGCTCATGGTGAGTGGGGCTTACCTCGGCTCCGATGGGATTGCCCCGATCTTGAGTCTGATCGGGATGATTCTGGGAGGAATTGTTCTTCTCGGTGGCATCGCGGCGGCTCTTCTTGGGTCCACGACGCTCGGAGGTGTGTTCCTCGGATACCGTTTCGTCAATAGTCGCACCCGCCAGCCGATGGGCGCGGTGACGTTGGCGAAGGTTCTGACCCAGGTGGTCTTCGAGTGCGTCACCGTATCGCTGGGAACGATCTCCTACTGCCTCACTTACAGGGATGGCCAGCACTGGTTGGATCGAGCTTTCAATGTGGTAGCGGTCAGAAACAAGGAGGGCGAAACAGACCCCCAGAGGGCTACCAGCCCGGCAGCGATGCCGGTAGTGCCCGTGATGCCGCAGCCTGTGGAAGCAGATGTGATGCAGCAGTACGAGGCGCCAGCCCCGAAGATGACATCCGAGTCCGCTTTCGCGCCTCCCGCCTATGGCGGTTCTGTATCTCGCTGCGCGACTTCCAAGCAACCGATGAGGATGCCGCAGCCCATCGTAGTCGGTGCGGTCGGCGCCGAAGGCGGACAGTCCTCCAGTTTTGCTGCTCAGCAGCTCTCAGGTTTCTCCGCTTCGGAGGCGTCCGGAGTCGAAATTCAGTCCACTGGGGTTCCCGCCTACCCACCAACCGCAGACCCGGTTGCCCCGTGCTCTGGGAACTCTGTCCAGGACTGCGCTTCAGCGGTTTCAGGGTTGTCTCCAGCTCCCCGTGATGACAGCAACTGGCCGGTATCTGCTCCTACGCACGGGATGCCTGCCGACGTCTCATCCGACCAGCCGGCTCCAAGAGTCGATCCTGTTCCGACACGGGCTGCGGAGCCAGTTCATCCCACGAGCCCATTCGCCCCGCAACCTTTCCCGTCACCGTCACCGTTCCCTCCACCATCGCCGTTCCCCCCACCATCGCCGGTCAGTCCGTCACGGGCATCGGTGTTCCAGCCCTCGGTCGGCTCCTGGGCGGCGACCTCGGCCTCTCCGGTGTTCCCCCCAGTCTTGCCTGCCCGTGCCACCACGGTCAGCCCGGTAGATCCGCCGACAGCGGAACCGACCCCGGCTGCTCGCGCCGCGAAGACACCTTCCCTGGTACAGGACAAGACGATTGCGGATGACGAGCCGGAGGTGATTCCTGAGGTTGTCCTGGACGATGGTCTGCGGATCAAGGTCGACGGTCCTTTGGTGCTGGGACGCAACCCGCTCGCCCCTGATGACTATCCGGATGCCCGGTCAGTTCGGGTCACCGATGAAACAATGAGACTGTCCAAAACCCACATGGTGCTGCGGCCCGTTGAAGGGAAGGTCCAGGTGATAGACGTCGGAGCCACCAACGGCGTCTACATCGAAGCGGACCGGGAACGTACCAGGATCCCCACCCATGCGCCTTGGCCTCTTTCGGCTGGAGACATGGTGCACTTCGGAGGACGCACGCTGAGGTTGGTGTCATGACAAGTCCCCGGATGACGTTGCGGTGTGCCGCTGCGACTCATCCGGGGCTGAGGCGACCCGCTAACGAGGACACTGTCCTGGCCGCACATCCTGTCTTCCTGGTGGCGGACGGAATGGGAGGGCACGCAGACGGTGAACTCGCTTCCCGTGCAGTGATTTCGGCATTTCGGGAACTTGTGGGTAAGACATGGGTGACGGCCCAGGACATCACAGCTGCCGTGCAACGGGCTGCTGATCGGGTGGAATGCCTGGGATGCGGGGATGGTGCTCCTGGTTCAACACTGGCCGGGGCTGCTTCGGCGCGACGGGCCGGGATCGCCTGTTGGCTCCTGTTCAACATTGGGGATTCCCGCATATATCTCATGCGTTCCGGACAGCTGCGCCGGATCAGCGTGGATCATTCGACGCGGATCAGTTCTGCGGGACCGGGAACCCGCGGGGGCCTGGTCCGGGCATTTGGGGCGGGTCTCGAACGCCCCGTCGCTGACCAATGGCTGACGCCCGCGCATGCCGGAGACAGGATTCTGGTGTGTTCTGATGGGCTAAGCGATGAGGTCGCAGGAGAATATCTGGAAAGAGTTCTGCGTGAAAGGAGTGAACCGCAGGAGGTCGTACGGCGTCTCGTGGGGAAGGCCTTGGCGGAGGGCGGACGGGACAACATCTCAGTGATCGTGGTGGACTGTCTCGAGACGGTGGTTACCGAGATTGACGAACTGGATGACGTCGTGTCGCTTGACGAGGGGGAGGAGGAAACAGTCTCATGGATTCACGAGGACACCATTCCTGATCCGGAGGGCAACTAATGGCGTTCGAAGGCGTGCTGCGATGGAGTGAGGGGCGGTGGATCGCTGTCGCTTGGCAGAAGGGATTTGCGCTGCTCTCACCCAGGGCAGGATTGCCCGTGGCGGAGCTTTTGTTCTCCAGGATGCGGGAGAAATCAGAGCTCGGGGTGTTCGTCAGAACCCTTTCTGAGCACACAGGAGCGGGGTTCTTGGAATTACCACCGTTCGCCGTTGCCATCTCCGATGGCGAGCGATGGCATCTGGCAGTGCGGGGTTCCCTGACCCTGAAAGTCGTGAGTCCTGCCGGCAACGAACCACTTTGTGGTGAGGGGGTCGCGACGTGGGCGGAGCGGGTTGTCTCTGATGTGACGGCGTTGCACCTGGGACGGGTCGCCGCGACGTCACGACCTCTGATGGGAGGCATTGTGCAGGCTCAAGGGGTGGGATTCGGGGATTTGCCGGAGGGATATCGGGATGATGACGAGCCGGACGAGTTCGCGTGCGCAGAGGATCAGCTGGTGAGCGAGGAGGACGCACCGGCACCCAGACACGGTCCTGCGCTCCCCAGCGATGAGGAGCTGCTGATGGGGGACACCGTCTCCGATGTGTCGGAAACCAGCAGACCTCGCCGTCACGAACTCTCCGAGGTGGTTGCCCGTTTCTGCACGATTGGACATCCCAACCCGCCGGAGAGGTCGCGATGTTTCGTGTGCGACCAGCCGGTGCTGGGGGAAGCGCAGAGCACCGGGCGCCCTCATCTCGGCTGGCTGAAGGTGCCACACGCCGATCCGATTCCACTGCTCGAGTCTATGATCATCGGACGACACCCCAGAGCCGATGCGCTTACCCTGCCAGAGCCCCCGAAACTGTTGGACCTGCAGTATCGGCATGTTTCCGGTAGTCACCTGGCGATTCTGCTGGATGGGTGGCGTGTTCTGGCGCTGGATTTGGCCAGTAGGAACGGCACCTGTGTGCGACGCAGAGCCAAACCACCCGTGCGCTTGCCCCAAAGGCCCATTACCCTGCTGCCTGGAGACGTGATCGACATGGGTCACGATCTGCTTCTACATCTTGATCGGATTCCTTGATGGCACAGCGAACGACTCCTCCCGAGATACCGGGATTCACCTTCATCGAGTGGCTCGGTGGCGGTGGTTTCGCTGACGTCTTCCGATACCGCGATTCGTTGGGGCGCGGAGTGGCGGTGAAAGTGCTGCACCAAACTGTGAACGAGGCCACGTTCAATGCCTTCGCCGCTGAGGCGGTGTTGATGGCTCGACTTTCAGGACACACGAATATCGTCACCATCCACAGTTCGGGTTTGTCCGCCGATGGTCGACCCTTCCTGGTCATGGAGGAATGTTCCACGGCCCACCTGGGGGTCCGGGTGGCGAACCGGGTGCTCGCCACCACATTGGCGATGGAGTACACGGTGCAGCTCGCGGGCGCAGTTGAGACCGTACACCGGCAGGACATCCTGCATCGTGACATCAAGCCCGCCAATATTCTCTTCACCGGTTTCCAACGCCCGGCCCTGACCGATTTCGGAATCTCCGCGTCCCACGACTTCTCCGCGGCGGCGAACGCTCTGAGTCCGCTGTGGGCCCCCTCCGAGATGCATCCGGATTCGCCGCTGGAGGCAGGGCCGTGGAGTGACGTGTTTTCGTTGGCCGCCACCACGTGGGCGATGCTCGTCGGGCGTAGCCCGCTTGCGGTACCGGGTGGTGACAACGAGCGTCACGCTTTGCGTGAAAGGGCCCGTTCCTTCGTGGCTCCTCGAACCGGTCGCCCCGATGTACCTGAGATGCTTGAGCAGGTGCTGGGAACTGCGATGGCCGCACACCCTGCGCGGCGTTACAGCTCAGCATTGGAGTTCGCACGCGCGATCCAGGCTGTTCAGGCTTCCATGGGAGTGCCCGTGACGCCGGTGGACGTCCTGACCGACTCGGAGGATCACACGGCCTATGGCACCGAGCATAGGGAGCCGGGAAGTATCGATTCCGGTTGGATGCTCGGGGACTCCGGGTCGATGCTGACGGCGGGCTACACAATGGGGATGTCGTCGTTGACGGGTGGCTATACCTTCCATGACACGATGAGCCCAGCCTTCGACCCGACCCCGCCCGGTGTGTCGACGGGAGCGCCGGGGCCAGGGGTGTTGTTGCGTGGGCATGGGTTTGCCCAAGCAGGGCTCCGGCATGTCGAGGGACTTCCCGTTCCCGAGCCCGCGAGTCCGGATGTGGACAAGACGGAGGAGGCCGAGAAGGCACGCAGGAAGAAAAAACGCAACCGCAGGCAACTCACCTTGTTGTTGACTGGGATCGTGACGATTGCAACCGTGGTGACCCTCGGAATGTTGTGGTTCAACGGTGTGATTGGACCCGGCGCCCAGGAGTCGACTGGAGGCAATGAACGGGGCACGAAGACGGTCCCGGCCGTGGTTGATGCCTCCGGCAAAGTGACCGGCCAAGAGATCAGGTTCACCTGGAGCAATCCCGACCCGCAACCTGACGACTCCTACCTGGTGGAGGTGGTGGGAGCCCCCGAGTCTGAGGCTCGCCACAGTGTTGACGAACCCAGCATCGTCCTTCCCATGAAGGGGGAGCAAACCTGCGTGAAGATCGTGTTGCGGCGCGCTAAGGGGCAGGTCTCAGAGCCGGTGCAGACCTGTGTCCGCTCCTGAACGTCGGGTGGTGTGGTCGGGCTCCCTGGGATAATCGGGCCATGCCGCTGGTGCCAGACCCCCAATGCCCGGGAGCTTTCCGTGTCGTGGTCGGGGGAGCCTCCCAGTCTTGGGTGGATCCGGCTCGACCGGACCATCTCATCTTCGAGTACGTCATCCAGATCTCGTTGCTCTTCGAACATGGCCTGGCCGATGTCGACCCGGCTGAGCGGATCCGAGTGATTCACATCGGAGGGGCAGGACTCAGCATCCCACGGTGGATCGCCTGGCGGCGACCCGGAACGGCGCAGATCGTGTGCGAACCTGATGTCGGGTTGACTGAGGAGGTCCGGCGGAAGCTGCCCTTGCAGCCGCGCAGTGGCATCAAGGTGCGTGACATCGATGGTCGCTCCGGGGTAGCTATCATGCCCCCTCACTACGCTGATCTGGTGGTGCTTGATGCCTTTGACGGCGCCCGGGTACCGGGCGGGCTGGTCACCGCTGAGTTTCTGGATGAGCTGGTGAACCTGGGCAGGGGCAGGCGGATGGTGATCTTCAACGTAACTGATTCTTCACCCTTCAGGTGGACCAGACGACTTGCCGCGGGACTTGCGGAGCGCTGGCGCCATCTGCTGGTCGGAACCGAATCCGCGGTATGGAAGGGACGTCGATTCGGCAACCTGTTGCTCGCAGCTTCCGGGACCAGGGTGGATGTTCCCGGACTTTTCCGCGATAGCGCCAGGCAATCTTGCCCGTACCGCTGGATCGAGGGGAAAGAACTGAGAAGCTGGATCGGAGGTTCGGAGCCGTTCACGGATGCTGGCACACAGGATTCACCTCCGCCATCCGGCAGCAAGCTGTGGTTCTCGTGATGGAACAATTGGGCAGTGTCCGCGAGGTGTTGTGAAACCACAGGAGCCGAGATGACTGATCGTGAAGACCTGATCCGTGCCGTCAAGGAGCTGGCCATCGTGCGTGGCCGGGTCACTCTGGCTTCCGGGAAAGAAGCCGACTACTACGTCGACATGCGTCGCGTGACCCTTGATGGAATGGCCTCGCCCTTGGTTGGCAGGGTCATGTCCGACCTGGTGGCCGATCTGAAGTTCGAGGCCGTCGGGGGACTGACCCTGGGAGCTGATCCGGTCGCTACCGCCATGCTTCACGCCAGAGCCGCGGCAGGAGGTCGACTGGATGCCTTCGTGGTGCGTAAGGAGGCCAAGTCCCATGGCCTCCAGCGACGTATCGAGGGCACGGATGTCGCTGGACGGCGAGTTCTGGTCGTGGAGGACACCTCGACGACAGGCGGATCGGCCCTGACAGCGGTGGAAGCTGTGCGACAGGCAGGTGGGGATGTCGTGGCCGTTGCCGTGGTCGTGGACCGGGCCACTGGAGCCGCGGAACGCGTTGCCGGAGCAGGTTTGGAATACCGATACGCCATTGGCCTGGGTGAGCTTGGTCTCTGATCATCGACGACCGGTTCGTCCATAGTTTCAGCGAACCGTTACCAAGACCTCCCGAGGCGCTACCGTTGTTGTGAGCCGAACTTTTCGAAGGAGCTGGATTCATGTCACTTCTGCTGGCCCTCGTCGGGATTCTGTTGATCTTGGTTCTCCTGGGGATTTTGTGGGGAGTCTCCGCCTACAACGGCCTGGTGACGGCCCGCAACGTCATCCAGGAATCCTGGCGACAGATTGATGTGGAACTGAACCGCCGCTACGACCTCATCCCGAATCTCATCGAAACGGTTCGCGGCTACGCCGCCCACGAGAGTGGTGTCCTGGAGAAGGTCACGAGCCTTCGCCAGAGCGCGATGGCCCTCGCCGCTCAGGTACAGGGAGCCCCCAGCGAACAGCGGGCTGCGGCTGAGTCCGCCCTGACGGATGCGGTCCGTGGCTTGATGGTCTCGGTTGAGTCTTATCCCAACCTGGGAGCGAACACCAACTTCCTGGAGCTGCAGCGCGAGCTTGCTGACACCGAAGACAGGATTGCCGCCAGCCGTCGCTTCTACAACGCGAATGTTCGCGACTACAACACCCGTATTGAGGCGGTTCCCAGCAATATCATCGCGGGAATGGGCAAGTTCGAGCGCGCCACCTACTTTGAGGTCAACGACCCGATGCTTCGGCAGGCCCCGACGGTCAATTTCGGCCAGCCCCCGCTGCCTCCGGCGGGAGCCTGATCGCGCCGAACGGCAACTGGCGCTAACCTGAGGTCGTTTCTGGGTAGGTCGCGAGAAGGAACCTGATGCACAATCCGAGGCACGCCCCTGGGCGCTTCAACCCAACAACTGCCGTTGCCAATTTCGTCAGAGGAATGCTGATCGGCCTCGCCGAGCTGGTGCCGGGCGTCTCGGGAGGCACGATTGCCCTGATATCAGGCATCTACGAACCTCTCATCAACTCGGCTAGCCATGTGGTCAGTGCGGTGAAGCGCGTGGTGACTGGCAAGTTCTCTGAGGCAGGTGCTGAGTTCCGGAAAGTTCGTTGGGGTGTCGTGATCCCCGCCCTACTGGGCATGGCCGTCGTGGTGGTGGCCATGGCGGGGATCATGAAGGTGTTTGTGGGGGAGACCCCACAACTTGCTCACGCACTGTTCTTCGGGATGGTTCTGGCATCTGTTGTCGTTCCCGTCCTGGAGATCAAACCAGAAGAAAGGAGTACGGGAAACCAGAAGGGAGGCATAGCCGCACTGTTCCTCGTGGCGGCGATCGCCGCTTTCTTCCTGACGGGGTTGGGGGCGGGAAGTGATGTGAAGGATCCTCCTGCCTGGATGATTTTCGGGGCCGCGGCCATCGCCATCTGTGCCCTGGTGCTGCCTGGTGTCTCCGGCTCTTTCATGCTCAAGATTTTCGGTCTGTATGTGCCGACCATGGCTGCCGTCGAGGCTCGGAGCATCGGCTACCTGGCTTTGTTCGCCGCCGGCGCTGCCGTGGGGTTGGGCCTGTTCGTCAAAGGGCTCAACTGGCTGCTCGAGCACAAGCACGCCGCCACCATGGCCGTCATGTCGGGCCTACTGCTCGGATCGCTGCGTGCGGTGTGGCCCTGGGGGGCCGGTGGAGAACCGCTGGCTCCGGATGCGCACTGGTCGGTGCTAGTGGGGCTGGCTGTGGCGGGCGCTGTTGTCGTGGTCGGCATCGTGTGGGTCGACCGGCGCCTGAAAAGGCGGTGACTCCCGGCGCGGAAGACCCCTCGACTCCGGTCGTGGGGGTCGGACCTCACCCGCTGCCCTGGCCCTCTGACGACCGGCTGGACCCGGAGCTGCTGGCCAGTGGGGACCGACGCAACGTCATTGACCGGTACCGCTACTGGAAACTTGATGCGATTGTCGCCGACCTGGACCGCGACCGTTCTGGGTTGCACGTGGCCATTCAGAACTGGGAGCACGACTTCAACATTGGCTCCATCGTGCGCACTGCGAACGCCTTCAACGCAGGTGGGGTCCACATCATCGGGAAACGACGCTGGAACAGGAGGGGAGCGATGGTCACCGATCGCTACCTTCACGTCCACCACCACGATAGTGAAGAGTCGCTGTTTGGTTGGCTGGGGGAGCGGGGAATCGAGGCGGTTGGGGTGGACAATCTGCCTGGCTCGGCGCCCTTGGAAACAGCAACCCTGCCTCGTGACGTCTGCTTAGTTTTCGGTTCGGAGGGGCTCGGCCTGACCCCCGGTGCGGTGACGGGTTGCGCCCGGCTCGTTGCCATCACCCAGCGTGGTTCCACCCGGTCCCTGAACGCGGGAGCGGCGGCGGCCATCGCCATGTACCACTGGGCCCTCCAACACCCGGTCGTGGAGCCTCTAGCATGAACGCCATGACCCCAGCAGAACGATTCGCGGTTGCCCTGACCCCTGACCCCACGGTCGCACGCATCGCCAGGCAGCGTTCCACGCTTCGTCTGCAGGTGATCTTCGCGCTGGTCTTTGTTGCGGTTCTTTTGCTGGTGTGGGTGGGTCCTCAGATGCTGCCTGAGGATGCCAGGCGGGTCGTGCAGGGGGCTCTTCCCTCCTGGAGTCTCCCGGCCCTCGTGGTGATCTGGGCGGTGCCCACGTTGGCCCGGATCATCCTCACGATGGCTTTCCTCAAACGCGCGAAACAGGACCTGGCCTCCATGGGGCAAGGGGTGGCGCTCTATATTGACGGTACTGGCGTGGAGTTTGTTTATCCGCAACGGGTGCGTGCCTGTTGGGCTGAGATCACGGCCCTGAAGATCTCCGGGCGGTCGTGGGGTGCAGGACCGCGACTGCGGCTGGAGGTATCGGGTCAGGAGGTTGCAAGCATCCCGATCAGCTTTCTGAACACCATGCCTGGGGCTATCGACTCGGCAGCTAGGGCCAGGTCCATGGGAAGAATCGGGGTGGATGCCTCGGACATGGACCGGTTGCTCTGAGCGTTGCTCTGTCGAGGCTCCCCCAGCGGAGAGTTGCGCGATAGGCTGGGGCCGTTCCTAGTCCCAGTACGAAAAGAGGCATCATGCCAGTTGCAACTCCTGAGGTCTACGCCCAGATGATCGACCGGGCCAAGGAAGGCAGGTTTGCCTACCCGGCCATCAACGTCAGCTCCTCCCAGACGCTGAATGCCGCCCTGCAGGGCTTCGCCGAGGCCGGTTCCGACGGCATCATTCAGGTGTCCACGGGGGGAGCCGAGTACTTCTCCGGTCCCACGATCAAGGACAAGGTCGCGGGCGCGTCCGCCTTCGCTGCTTTCGCCCAGGAGGTCGCGAAGAACTACCCCATCAACGTCGCACTCCACACCGACCATTGCCCCAAGGACAAGCTGGACAGCTTCGTACGTCCGTTGCTGGCTATCTCCGAGGAGCGGGTGAAGAACGGTCAGCTCCCGCTGTTCCAGTCGCACATGTGGGACGGTTCCGCGGTGCCGATGGAGGAGAACCTGGCCATTGCCGACGAGTTGCTGAGCCGCTGCGCTAAGGCGAACATCATCCTCGAGATCGAGGTCGGTGTCGTCGGCGGTGAGGAGGACGGTGTTTCCGCTGAGATCAATGAGAAGCTCTACACCACCGTCGCCGACGGCCTTCGTACCGTCGAGGTGCTCGGGCTGGGTGAGAAGGGTCGTTACATGACGGCACTTACCTTCGGTAACGTGCACGGTGTGTACAAGCCTGGAGCGGTGAAGCTGCGCCCAGAGGTGCTGAAGGAGATCCAGGACGCCGTCGGCGCCAAGCATGGCAAGGAGCGCCCGTTCGACCTCGTGTTCCATGGTGGCTCCGGTTCCAGCCCGCAGGAGATTTCGGACGCCGTGGACTTCGGTGTGGTGAAGATGAACATCGACACCGACACCCAGTACGCCTTCACCCGTCCCGTCGCGGATCACATGCTCCGCAACTACGACGGCGTGCTGAAGGTTGACGGCGAGGTCGGCAACAAGAAGCAGTACGATCCGCGCGCCTGGGGCAAGGCCGCCGAGGCGGGCATGGCCAGGCGGGTCGTCGAGGCCTGCGAGTACCTGCGTTCTGCGGGCACCCACGCCTGATTCATAACGACACCGGGCCGGGTGGTCGTCCCTCATGGGCGGCCACCCGGTTTTTCATGTTCGACGCCGCCTGGGTGGAGGAAGGAGCCGCTGCTTCTGGGGCACCGTAGGAAATAGAAATCATGGCAGCGTTGCCATGTCGCTCTGACTAGGGGTTTTACAAAAATGAGATAACCATTTCGTAACGCACTTGACGTGTCCCACGGAAATAATGCTAGCGTTAACATTCGCCGGGGTGGATACCTCGCGGACCTCGGCGGATCAGGACACGAAGGAGTGCAAGTGACGAAGCTGCTTGAGCTGAAGAACATCAGCAAGACCTTTCCCGGAGTCAAGGCACTGCACAACGTCAACCTCGATCTCGAGGCAGGAGAAGTGCTCGGCCTGTGCGGCGAGAACGGTGCTGGAAAGTCGACGTTGATGAAGATCCTCACCGGCATCTACACCGCCGACCCCGGGGGCGAGATCTGGCTCGAGGGTGACCGGGTCGTGGTGGGCGGTGTGAACCACGCTCGGGAACTGGGCCTGTCCATCATTCACCAGGAGCTGAATATGGTCCCCGCCCTGACCGTGGCGCAGAATCTATACCTCGGTCGTCAGGGCAGCCACAGGGCGGGCTGGATCAACGACGCCAAACTGAACCGTGATGCTGCCGAACTCTTCGAGCGCCTCGGGATGGAGCTCGATCCGAGCGCCCGGATCGGGGACCTCTCCGTGGCCCGCCAGCAGATGGTCGAGATTGCGCGGGCACTGTCTTACAACTCCCGAATTCTCGTGATGGATGAGCCCACGGCCGCCCTGACCGTCGGCGAGACCGAGGCGCTTTTCGGGATGATCCGTGACTTCATCACCCCCGAGACCGGGCTGATCTACATCTCCCATCGGATGCCGGAGATCGAGGAGATCACTGACCGTGTCTCGGTGCTGCGCGATGGCCAGTACATCGGCACCGTGACAACAAAGGAAGTCGAGATGCGCGAGATCATCTCCATGATGGTTGGTCGTGAGGTCTCCGCTGAGGCGCGGCCCCGCACCACGGTGACCTCCGACGAGGTTGTGCTGAAGGTGGAGGGACTGGCAACCAAGAAGCTGTTGCGCGACATCAGCTTCGAGGTCCGCAGGGGCGAGATCCTTGGATTTGCGGGACTGATGGGTGCCGGGCGCACGGAGGTGGCCCGTTGTATCTTCGGCGCTGATCCACGTACCGCGGGACGGATCGAAGTCAACGGCAGGCCGATTAACATCCGCGAGGCCGCCGATGCCGTGCGAGCCGGGATTGGATACCTCTCGGAGGACCGCAAACAGTTCGGGCTCCTGCTGGAGCAGGACATTAAAGCAAATACCGTCATGGCTGCGATGCGGGACTTCAACATAGGTGGCTTTGTGCTCGATGGCAGGATCCGTACCGTCGGGCAGGAGTACAGCGAGAAGCTCCGTGTCAAAACCCCGAGCGTGAACCAACTTATGGGGAAACTCTCGGGTGGTAACCAGCAGAAGGTCGTTATTTCCAAATGGCTCGTCCGTAACTGTGACGTGTTGATCTTCGATGAACCCACCCGCGGCATCGATGTCGGTGCCAAGGAGGAGATCTACGAACTCATCGAGCAGCTTTCCAAGCAGGGCAAGGCGATCATCGTCATCTCGTCCGAGTTGCCGGAGGTGCTTCGCCTGTCGCATCGAATCGCAGTCATGGCCCACGGCCACATCACCGGTTTTCTCGACAACGAGGAAGCTGCCCAAGAAAACGTCATGGAGCTGGCCACCGTTGGCAAGGCCCAGTTGAAAGGAACCGCAGCGTGAGTACCAATGCCGCATCATCACCCCAGCAGTCGGAGGTCCTGCATTTCCTGAGGTCCTCGCTCCAGCAGCTGTTCGTCTTTGCAGCTCTGGTCGTGGTTTTCGTCTTCTTCATGTTCTCCGTGAACAACTTTGGTCTGGGGATCATCCCCGACATCCTGTTGCAGTCCGCTGCCATTGGCACTATGGCCCTCGGCGCCACCTTCATCATTGCCACCGGTGGCATCGATCTTTCTGTCGGTACTGGCATGACCTTTTGTGCCGTGATGGCGGGTGTGTTCATGTTCAGTCAATTCATGGACCTGCCTCTCGGTCTCGGCTTGCTGCTCACCCTCCTTGTCGGCGTTGCGGTCGGACTCGTCAACGGAATGCTGATCGCCTTCCTGGGCCTTCCTCCGTTCATCGCAACCCTCGCAATGATGATGGTTACTCGGGGTCTGTCGCTCATCATCTCGAAGTCCTCCTCGATCAAGATCGCAAACCCGGACTACTTCGCCATTGCCAACGGCGATCTGCTTCCCTTCCTGTCCAATGCGGCGCTGATCTTCGTCATTCTCGGTATCGCCGCGGCCGTACTGCTCAGTAAGACCCTGCTGGGACGCTACGCCCTGGCCATCGGCTCCAATGAGGAAGCCACCCGGCTGAGCGGTATCAACGTCAAGGTGTGGAAGCTGTTGGTCTACGTCATCGCGGGCCTGTTCACGGCCTTCGGTGCGATTCTCTATTCCGCGCGTTTCGGTTTCGTGCAGCCCGCCGAGGGTCTCGGCATGGAGCTGCAGGTGATCGCGGCCGTTGTGATCGGCGGTACTTCCCTCTCGGGTGGGCGCGCCAACATCGTCGGGACCATGACTGGTGCCCTTCTCATGATGACGCTGACCGTCGGGCTCCAGATGATGGGCGTCCAGCAGCAGTGGCAGTTCGTCGTTACCGGTGTCGTCGTGATGCTCGCCGTCTACGCCGACATCCTGCGCCGCAAGCGGGCCGCAGCGGCCCTCTGAGTTTCTGACAAGAAGATTCGGGAGTCTATCTCCCGCCAACCGAAAGGAAACCATCATGCGCACGATGCGCTCCGCACTGGCGTTGTCGGCAGTGCTGGTCCTGGGCCTCGCGTCCTGCTCCACCTCCGGTGGCTCCGCCAACTCATCCGCTTCCAACACGGAGCCGGTGAGTGCCCCCTCCGTGTCTTCGTCCAACAGTGCCGATGTCCCCAAGGGTGACGGCACTAAGACCATCTACCTGGTCTCCAAGGGCTTCCAACACCGTTTCTGGCAGGCTGTGAAGCAGGGCGCCGAGCAAGCGGGGAAGGAGTTCAACTACAAGGTCGAGTTCGTCGGTCCGGACAACGAGCAGGCAACGCAGCAACAGCTCGACCAGCTCAAGACGGCTTTGTCCCAGAAACCCGCAGCCATTGGTTTCGCTGCCCTGGACTCGGGCTCGGCTGGTCCTGTGTTGGACGAGATCCAGCAAGCCGGTATCCCTATGGTCGCCTTTGACTCCGGTGTGGAGTCCAGCATTCCGAAGACCACCGTGTCCACCGACAACAAGGCGGCGGCAGCCGAGGCCGCCAAACACATGTCGGAACTGCTGGGTGGTAAGGGCACCGTCGGCATGGTCTGCCACGACCAGACCTCTGCCACCGGTAAGCAGCGTTGCGAAGGTTTCCAGGAATGGATGAAGGCCAACGCCCCCGACATCAAGCTGCTCGAACCCCAGTACGCCGGTGAGGTAGGCCAGGCAGCCAACACATCCAAGGCCATGATCACCGCGAACTCCGACATCACGGGCGTCTACGGCTCCAACGAAGCCGCTGCGATCGGGGCGCTGCAGGGCGCGAATGAGTCCGGCAAGAAACTTACTGTGGTCGGGTTCGATTCCGGTAAGGCTCAGATCGACGCAATCAAGGCGGGTACCGAGGCGGGTGCCGTTACCCAGGCCCCGGTCAAGATGGGGTACGAGACCGTGATCGCAGCCATCAAGGCCGCCAACAACAAGGAACTGCCGGCAACCATCGACTCCGGCTATTCCTGGTACGACAAGAACAACATCAGTGACCCGGTGATTGCTCAGAACCTCTACGAGTGATCCCCGTTTCTGCCGGGCGGGTACTGCCCGCCCGGCAGAAAGCTCTCTTTTGACCGATTCCCGCGTCTCGAAACCGTCAACTTCGGCACACCGGAATTGATCAATCCCGGTAACCACAATCGACATCAAGGAACAGCCCATGACGAACCATCCGAAGATCGGTATCCGCCCCATCATCGACGGTCGGCGCCGCGGGGTCCGCGAGAGCCTCGAGGACCAGACCATGAACATGGCCAAGCGCGTTGCCGCCCTGTATGAGGCGGAGCTGCGCTACATTGACGGCAACCCCGTTGAGTGTGTCATAGCCGACTCCACGATCGGCGGGGTGGCCGAGGCGCAGGCCACCGCCGAGAAGTTCCGCCGTGAGAACGTCGGCCTCACGCTGTCCGTGACCCCCTGTTGGGCATACGGAACCGAGACCATCGACATGGATCGCACCATCCCACACGCCATCTGGGGCTTCAATGGTTCGGAGCGGCCCGGCGCGGTCTACCTGGCCGCCGCGCTCGCCGGCCACACCCAGCTGGGCATCCCCGCCTTCGGCATCTACGGCGAGCACGTGCAGGACGCCGACGACGAGACCATCCCTGACGAGGTGCGGCAGCGGCTGCTCGACTACGCCGTCTGCGGCCTCGCCGTAGCCCAGATGAAGGGGCGCTCCTACCTGTCCATGGGTGCGGGCTCGATGGGCATCGCGGGTTCCGTGGTCAAGGATGAGTTCTGGACCAAGTACCTGGGCATGCGCAACGAATACATCGACATGAGTGAGTTCGCCCGCCGCGTGGACGAGGAGATCTATGACGTCGAGGAGTACGAGAGGGCGCTGGCTTGGGTGAAGGAGAATTTCTGCCAGGGTGAGGACTTCAACCCGCCGCACAATCAGAAACCTGAGCGGCACGACGACTGGTGGGCCTACTCGGTCAAGATGACCCTCATTGCCCGTGACCTCATGGCCGGCAATCCTCGGCTCGCGGAAAAAGGCTGGGGGGAGGAAGCGCTCGGGCGTGGCGCCATCGCCGCCGGTTTTCAGGGGCAGCGGCAGTGGACCGATGGGTTCCCCAACGGTGACCTGATGGAGACCATCCTCAACACCACCTTCGATTGGAACGGCACCCGTGCTCCCCACATCCTGGCCACCGAGAATGACTCCCTCGATGGCGCCTCGATGCTCTTCAACCACCTGCTCACCAACACATCCCAGCTGTTCAGCGATGTGCGTACCTACTGGAGCGCCGAATCCGTTGAACGCGTCACTGGGCACAGGCTCGAGGGCCCGGCTGCCGGTGGCATCATCGACCTGCGCAACTCCGGGTCCACCACCCTCGATGGCACCTTCGCTGCGGTGCGTGACGGTCAGCACGTCATCAAACCCTGGTGGGAAGTCACCGGGGAGGACCAGAAGGCCATGCTGGAGGGCACCACCTTCCACCCGGCCACCTATGAGTACTTCCCCGGCGGAGGCATGTCCACCCGCTTCCGTTCTGCCGGTGACGTGCCTGTCACGATGTGCCGCATCAACCTGGTGGACGGACTCGGTCCTGTCCTTCAGATTGCTGAGGGCTGGACCGTGGAACTGCCCGACGCGGTCGCCACCGTCATCGAGAACCGCACCGACCGCACCTGGCCCACCACCTGGTTCGTGCCGAATCTGACCGGTGAAGGCCCGTTCACCTCCGTCTACGACGTGATGAACGCCTGGGGCGCCAACCACGGTGCGATCAGCTATGGCCACATCGGGGGCCGCCTCATCACGCTGGCCTCCATGCTGCGCATCCCCGTCAACATGCACAACGTTCCCACCACGCAGGTCTCCCGACCGAAGAATTGGCTCGGTTTCGGTACCGCCGACCTGGAGGGCGCTGACTATCGTGCCTGTGCCCAGTTCGGCCCGCTGTACGGCTGAGCCACGCTTTTCTTGCACGGGGATCACCGCGAGAACCCGAGATCGCGGTGATCCCCGTGCAAGGATGCCCACACAACGACCAAAGTTGTGTTGTCAACGCTAACGTTTGTCCAGAGCCAGCTATTCAGGAGAGTTTCGTGACTGCCACAGCCCTAGCCGTAGACCTTGGTTCCTCCTCTGGGCGGGTGATCGCGGGGGTACTGGAGGATGGTCGTATCACCGAGACCGAGGTACACCGTTTCCCGCATGCCGCCGCGATGCGCGACGGCTACCTGTGTTGGGATCTTGACCTGATCCAGCAAGAGATGATCAAAGGCCTGCAGGTGGCCGTCGAACGGTTCCCCGGGGCGACCAGTGTCAGCATCGACACCTGGGGCGTCGACTGGGTTGCTCTCGGCGCGGACGGTGAGCCTCTCACCCCGGGACGTTGCTACCGAGATGACCGCACCAACCGTACCCTCGCCGCTTTTCGGGAGAAACTGCCCGATGAGAGGGCGTGGGAACTGACCGGGACGGCACCTGCCACCATCAACTCCGTGAATCAGCTGTTTGCCTACCTCAGTGAGGAGCCTCACTCGGCGGCGCGCACCGAGCAGATCCTGTTCCTGCCCGACTGGTTCACCTACCTGCTGACGGGCATCCGCGGTTGGTCGCGTTCCATCGCATCCACCTCCGGACTGTGTGCCCCGGGCGTGAATGACTGGGCTGGCGAGGTCTTCGATGCTCTCGGGATCCCCCGATCCTGGGTGGGGGAGCTGACTCCTGAGTACGGCATCGCGGGTCCTTGTGTCATTCCCGGACTGGAGCAGCTGACTGTGGTCCGGGCCGGCGCCCACGACTCGGCCTGCGCGGTCGCAGCCCTGCAACGCGACAAGGGCGCCACGTGTTTCCTGTCAGCCGGGTCGTGGTCGGTGCTGGGTGTGTTGCGTGACGAGCCGTTGCTCGGCGAACAGGCCCGTGCCCTGGGACTGACCAACGAGGCACGCGCCGACGGGGGCGTGCGCCCCCTGTTCAACATCACTGGGTTGTGGATCCTCCAGGAGTGCCAGCGCGACTGGCAGAAGGCGGGGCAGATTCACGACATCGCTGCCTTGATCGAGGCCGCCCACCGGGCTGATTCTCTGGGGGTGGTGATCGACCCGGACGATCCCCGGTACGCGCACCCCGGGTCCATGGTGGAACGTGTCACCGAGGCTCTCCAGGCCGGGGGAGCCCCGGCGGATATCAGCCAGGGGCAGCTCGTCAGGGCGTTGTGCGAGTCCTTCGCAGAACGCTACGTCCGAGGCGTGAGGGACCTGACAGCGCTCACCGGCCAGGCCCTGACGCAGCTGAACCTCGTCGGCGGTGGGTCTCGCAACACCCTGCTGTGCGATCTGACCGCGCGTTCCCTCGGAGTTCCCGTGCTCGCGGGACCCGCGGAGGCCTCCACCCTTGGGTCGCTGCTGGGGCAGTTCGAGATCACCGGGGCACTCGACCCGGCCCGCAGGAACGACGTCATCGGCGCCACCGCCGAGACCAGGATCCACCGACCATGAAGTTCAGTGCCCGTCGCGCCCGGCTCTCTGATGTCGCGAAACTTGCCGGGGTCTCCAGTCAGACCGTGTCCCGGGTGGTGCGCGGCTCCAGCGTCGTGGCGCCGGAAACCCGGGAACGGGTGCTGGCCGCCGTCGAGGAGCTCGGGTACCGCCCCAACCTGGCGGCCCGGTCGCTGTCGAACCGTCGCACCGGTGTCATCCACGTCGTCAACGCCACTCCGCTGTTCGGCGGGCACGCGCGCACCTTCTTGTCGATCGTCTCGGAACTCGGGCGACTCGGCTATCAGACCTCGGTTGCGGGCAGTCCCAAGGATCAGCGCCCCACTCTGGACCAGCTCGTGCCGCTCGGTGTGGATGGGATCGTGGTGCTGGGCGGTCACACCCAGTCCGCGGACCTCGTCTCGGTGGTGCATGGGCGGATACCGGCGGTGTTCGTCGGGCAACGGTTCGATCTCCCAGAAGACGTCGCCAGCGTCGCCATCGACCAGGACGCGGCGGCCCGGAAGGCCACCAATCATCTGGTGGAGCTGGGACGCCGGCGACTGATGCACATCTGCGGGCCTTCCGACTGGTTTGACGCCCATGAACGTCGCGATGGCTTCAACGCGGCCTGTCGGGAAGCTGGGATCGAACCGACAAAGGTCTCAGCCAATTCATGGGAGGCCCGTAGTGGCTACGTCCTCGGGGAACACTTCCCCAGCGATATCGATGGGCTCTTCGCCAGCAACGATCATCTGGCGCTCGGAGCGTTGCGCTGGCTGGTGGAACACGGTCGGAATGTTCCCGGGGATGTGGCGGTGGTCGGCGTTGATGATGTTGACGGAGCGGACAGTTTCCTGCCGCCCTTGACCACCATCCGGCAACCGCACCAGAAAGTGGGGGCCTGCGCGGTGGGGCACTTGGCCGACCTGATCGCCGGTGGACCAGCGAGACACACACTCCTTGCCCCCGAACTGATCATCCGAGAATCCACGAAAGGACACTGACATGCTGTACGGACCCATGACCCATCCCGGGTTGCTCGCGGCGCTGGGACGCAGCGGACACAGCGGCAAGATCCTGATCACCGATGGCAACTACCCGATCGCCAGCGGCGCACCCGCGGCGGCAGAACGTATCTTCTTGAACCTCGCGCCCGGACTGCTCGACGTCACCCGGATCCTCGAGGTACTGAAACGCGCCATCCCCATCGAGCGTGCCGGATTGATGGTGCCCGCTGCGGATGCGGTGGGCGTTGAGGCCCCGGAGGTGATCCCAGCCCACGATGAATACCGGGCTGCCCTGCCCGGCGTGGCCTTCGATGAGATTCCCCGCTGGGACTTCTACGACGCCGCGAAAGCCGAGGATGTCACCGTCGTCATTGTCTCGGGCGACCAGCGGCTCTACGCCAACCTGCTGCTCACGAACGGGGTGCGTGCCCCAGGAGCATGACGACAAACCGGGAAGGTTTTCTCCTGGTGCTGGTTCAGTAGAACTTCAGTGAGTCGGTCGTGTCGAACTCATGTGGTGAACCAGCTGGTGGTGTTCGTGGCTGACGGCATGGAAGGGCGACCGGGGGAGGGGAGCCCCGGTCGCCCGTTGTAGCCATGTCAGGAATTGGTGACCGAACCGCTCACCTCCCCCTCCACCGCGCCTCCGTTGGCGGACGCAATGGTGATCGCCGAGCTGCTTCCCGCTGTCGCACCGCCGGTGATGGTGGTGCCGTCCAAGGTCAGGTGCAGCGTGGCTCCGTTGCTTCCGGTCTTGCCCCAGCGGTCCTCATCGGCCTTGACGCCGACCGAAGCGTTGGAGGTGATCTCCACATTCGTGAGGGTTGCAGAGGTGGTGGTGTTGGTGGCGTAGAGCACCGCGTCCGTGCCGTTCGCGATGAGTTTTGTGTTGGCCATCGTGAACGTGGACTGGGTGGCTGTGGCGTCCTTGTCGTGTGCGTCTCCGCTGAAGGACTGGTAGAGCATCACGGCCTTCTTGCCGCTGGAAGTGACCGTGGAGTCGGTCAGGGTGGCGGAGTTCTTGCCCTCCACTACGACCACCTCGGAATCCTTTGCCTCCCCCGTGACCCCACTGGCCGAGATCTGGCCGGTGGAGTACAGGAGGGGAGAACCATCGCCCTCGGTGTTCAGCTCGTTGGTCCCGGTGACCGTGACGGTGCCGTTGCCGCGGTCGGTGGCCAG
>JABCNW020000195.1 GCA_013333945.2 Propionibacterium sp. | reverse complement strand
CGACGGGGTGGGAACCATGGTCTGCGAGGAGACGGCATGAGCCACGAAACCGAACTCGGGAGCCGCTACGGGGCGGTCATGATGAACGCATTCGGGGCGCCTCGAAGGATCTTCGCCCGCGGCGAGGGCATCCATCTGTGGGACGTTGATGGAACCCGCTACGTCGACCTGCTGGCGGGAATTGCTGTCAACGCTCTGGGACACGCGCATCCCGCCGTGGTGGAGGCCGTGGCCAGGCAGCTGAGCGCCCTCGGGCACATCTCAAACTTCTTCGCCTCCGAGCCGCAGATCCGGCTGGCGGAACGCCTCTCGGAAGCGGCTGGTGGGGGCAGGGTTTTCCTCGCCAACTCGGGGGCCGAGGCCAACGAGGCCGCATTCAAGGTGAGTCGCCTGACCGGCCGAACCCGTCTCGTGGCGATGGAGGGATCCTTCCACGGCCGGACCATGGGGGCGCTGGCCGTCACGCACACCGAGAAGTACCGGAAGCCCTTCGAACCGCTTCCCGGGGAGGTCACGTTCGTTCCCTCCGGTGATGCCGGAGCTCTTGAATCGGCCGTGGATGAAACGGTGGCTGCGGTGGTCATCGAACCTGTCCAGGGGGAGTCCGGGGTGATCCCGGCCCCGGAGGGATACCTGGCTGCTGCCCGGGAGATCACCTCCCGTACCGGGACCCTGCTGTGGATTGATGAGATCCAAACCGGCATTGGTCGTTGTGGCGAACTGCTGCTGAGTCGTGCCCAGGGGGTGACAGCGGATCTGGTGACGGTGGCCAAGGGCCTCGGGAATGGGTTCCCCATCGGGGCCTGCATCGCTACGGGGCGCGCCGCGGACCTGCTGACCCCCGGCGGGCACGGCAGCACCTTTGGGGGCAATCCCGTCGCGGCGGCGGCTGGCAACGCCGTCCTGGATGTGCTGGGCAGCGGCCTGCTCGAGGATGTCCGTCGCGTTGGTGGCTGGCTTGCCTCTGAGATCACGGACCTGGGATGCCCAGGGATCACCGGGGTACGCGGGGCAGGTCTGCTACGGGGTATCGTGCTCACCCGGGATGTGGCTCCACGGGTGGTGGAACTGGCTCTGTCGGTGGGGTGGGTGCTGAACGCTCCGCGCCCCGATGTGCTGCGGGTTGCTCCGCCACTGATCATCACGGAGGCCGACCTGGCCCCCTTCGTGACTGCCCTGCCTGGATGGTTGGAGAGATGCAATGCCTGAGATGAAACGATCCGCCCGTCTCGCCCTGTTGCGGAGTCTGCTGGAGGAGGGGGAGTTCGCCTCGCAGCAGGAGTTGAGTGCTGCGTTGGGGGAACGAGACGTGGAAGTGAGTCAGTCCACCCTGAGTAAGGACCTCCTGGCTCTCGGTGCGGTGAAACGCCGCACTCCCGAAGGGAGTCTCGCCTACGCCGTCGGTGATGAAGCGGAGGGCGGTGGAGTGGCGGCGGAGAAACTGGCCCGCCGCTGCGTGGAACTGCTGCAGTCGATACAGCATGCAGCAAATCAGATCGTCATTAAGACCCCGCCCGGCGCCGCTCAGTTCCTGGGGGCGCACGTGGATAGAACACGACTGCCCGGGGTGATGGGCACCATCGCAGGCGACGACACCCTGCTGCTGGTCACCACGGACCCAGAAGCCGCGGCACGCACCGCCGGCATCATCGCCCACATGACCCGCACCGGGAAGCCGACGAGGCTCCGGGACCTGGAGAAGGAGGGACAGTGACCGAGGGAAGGCTCTGGGGGGGACGGTTTGCCGGAGGACCTGCTGACGCGATGTTTGAGCTGAGTCGCTCCACCCAGTTCGATTGGCGTCTAGCTCCCCATGACATTGCCGGATCGCGGGCCCATGCCAAGGCCCTCCACGCAGCTGGGCTGCTGACTGATGACGAGGCTGCTTCCATGGACGCTGGGCTCGCGGAGCTACTGCGTCGAGTGAACACAGGGGAGTTCTCCCCGGCCCCCGCCGATGAGGACGTCCACGGCGCGCTGGAAAGAGGTCTCAAGGAGCTCGTCGGCCCTGAACTCGGTGGCCGGTTGCGGGCGGGGCGCTCTCGTAATGACCAGATCGCCACCCTGATCCGCAGCTACCTGCGCGAGGAAGTGCGCGTGCTTGTGGCGGAGGTTCTGGATGTTGTCGAGGCGCTGGCCGGGCAGGCGAAAAAGAATCTGGGCGCCGTGATGCCGGGACGCACCCACTTGCAATCTGCCCAGCCGGTGCTGTTGAGCCACCACCTATTGGCGCACGCCTGGCCGCTGTTGCGCGACGTCTCCCGCCTGAGGGACCTCGATACTCGCCTGGCGGTTAGCCCCTACGGTTCGGCCGCCCTTGCCGGGACCTCGCTTGGTCTGGACCCGGACTTGGTGGCCCGTGAGCTGGGCTTCACGTCGTCGGTGCCGAACTCCATCGACGGTACCGCTGCTCGTGACCTGGTGGCCGAGACCGCATGGATCCTGGCTCAGATTGGAGTGGATCTGTCTCGTCTCAGTGAGGATGTGATCCTCTGGTGCACCGCCGAGTTCGGTTTCGCGAAACTGGCTGATGAGTGGTCGACGGGCAGCTCGATCATGCCCCAGAAGAAGAACCCCGACGTGGCTGAGTTGGCCCGTGGCAAGGCGGGACGGCTCATCGGGAATCTAGCGGGTCTCCTTGCGACGCTCAAGGGAATGCCGCTGGCCTACAACCGAGATCTCCAAGAGGACAAAGAACCGGTATTCGACGGACTGGACCAGTTGAGGATCCTGCTGCCCGCAGTCGCTGGGATGATCGCCACCCTGACCTTCGACCGCGAACGCATGGCTGCGGTGGCTCCCGCAGGTTTCTCTTTGGCCACCGACGTCGCTGACCACTTGGTGAGAATGCGTGTGCCTTTTGCCGTCGCACATGAGGTGGCGGGAGAGACGGTGCGCTACTGCGAGAACCGGGGAATCACCCTCCAGGACCTCACTGAAGCCGACCTGCCCGGCATCAGTGAGCATCTCGACCCCGGAGTGCTCGAGGTGCTGACGGTAGAGGGGTCGGTGAATGCCCGCAACGGGCGTGGAGGCACCGCGACTGCCCGCGTGGCGGAACAACTGGAGGAGGTTTTCGCGCTCCTCGAGGAGAACAGGGCCTGGAGCTAAGCAAGTGGATTCATCTAAGCCACCTGTGTCGAGACCATGTTTGGCCCGCTGCCCGGCCATGGAGTGGCATCGAAGAAATACATGTGCTGAAAATTCTGGGGCCCCGAACCGGTTCGGGGCCCCAGAAGTTTTTGCGCTCAGGCTGCGTGACGGCAGGTCGGACAGGTGCAGTCTTTGCAGACGCAGGAGGCGCAGGATGCGCAGCTGCAGGAACCGCAGGAGCAGGTGTTGTGAGAGCAGTTTTCGCAGGTGAAGTTTTCGCAGGTGCAGGTGGCGCAGGTGTCGGAGCAGTTTCCGCAGGTGCAGGTGGTGCACTCGTCGTAGTGGCCATCGTGCTCGCGGTGTGCGTGACCGTCGTGGATATAGTCATCGTGATCGAAGTGGATCACGGCCTCGTGACCGCAGTTCGGGCCGTGGGTGTGCTTGTGGGCCTCGGCGGCGATGTGTTCAGTGGTCGTGGTCATGTTTCCCCTCCTGGGTGTGTTTCATCGCGTCGCCCAGGATGTGGGCGACGTGCTGATCGCAGATGCTGTACCAAACTCCCTGCCCCTGCCTGCGGGTGGCGACCACGCGGGTGTCTCGCAGTATCCGCAGGTGCTGGGAGACCAGCGGCTGGGGCAGCCCGAGCTCTTCGACGAGCTGTCCCACGGTGTGCTCTCGGATGGAGAGCAGGTGCACGATGGCAGCACGCACCGGATTCGCCAGCGCTTTGAAGAGGCTGCTGACCGGCTCGTACTCGGCGACCTTCGTGCCTGACATACCTCTATTCTTATATGCGAATGTCTGCATTGCAAATCATGGGGAGGCGGGATGAATCCGCGCGAGCGCGTGAGTAGGCTGCCTTCGTGAACGCATTGCTCGACGACCTCTGCTGGCGTGGGTTGATTGCCCACTCGACTGACCTGGAAGCCCTCGGGGCCCACATGGACGAGGGGCCTGTCAAGTTCTACGTGGGTTTCGACCCGACGGCGCCGAGTCTGCACATGGGAAATCTTGTGCAACTCCTGTTCGCCCGTCGTCTGCAGCAGGCCGGACACAAACCGCACCTGTTGGTGGGTGGTGCCACGGGGCAGATTGGTGATCCCAAGGAGACGGGGGAGCGGGTGATGAACTCCAAGGAGGTCGTCGCCGGATGGGTGGAACGGATTCGTGCCCAGGCTGAGCGTTTCGTCTCCTTCGAGGGGGGTAATGCTGCGGTGATAGTCAACAACCTCGACTGGACCGCAGGGATGTCGGTTCTCGATTTCTTGCGCGATGTCGGAAAGCACTTTCCCGTGAATCGGATGCTCGCTCGCGACGTGGTGGCGCGTCGGCTAGATTCTGGGATCAGCTACACGGAGTTCTCCTACGTACTTCTCCAGTCGATGGACTACCGGGAGTTGTACCGTCGATACGGAGTCACCCTGCAACATGGCGGTTCGGACCAGTGGGGGAATATTACTGCGGGAGTTGAACTGCTTCGTCGGTCCGATCAGGTGCGGGCGCATGCTCTGGCCACACCTCTGCTGACCAAGGCTGATGGCACGAAGTTCGGCAAGACCGAGTCCGGTACCGTCTGGCTTGACCGTGAGCTGACTAGCCCCTACGCCTTCCATCAGTTCTTCCTCAACGCGGAGGACGTGAAGGTGGTTGATTACCTGAAAGTATTCAGTTTCCGAGCTCGTGAGGAGATCGAGGAACTGGAGAAGGCCACTGAGAACGAACCTCACAAACGGCTGGCTCAGAAGGCTCTCGCTGATGACGTCACCGACATCGTGCATGGAGTCGAGGAGCGGAGGGGAGTGGTGGCTGCTGCCGCGGCACTGTTCGGTCGAGGTGAGCTGGCCGGGCTGTCGGAGGAAACTCTCCGGGGAATCATGCGTGAGCTCAAGGCTCCGGAGGTGAAACTCCCTATTCCTTTGGTGGATGCCTTCCTGATTGCCGGGATCGTTGAGTCGAAGGCGGCGGCAAGACGTGCTGTCCTCGAGGGGGGCGCGTACGTGAACAACGAGAAGATCACCGATCCCGAGTTCGCTCTGACGGAGACCGATCTCCTAGGCGGTTGCTGCGCGATTGTGCGCAGGGGGCGGCGGACCGTCGGTGGGATCCAGATCGGAGTGGGCTGATGTGACTTTCGTGCCCGCTATGCGGGGTTAGAAGAGTCGCCCCTGGCGTGGAGTTGCGCGATCTGTTCTAGGCATGTAGCCTACCTCAGGCTCTTGGGGTGAACTTATTGGGAACCCCGATCCCGATCATCTGGTTTTGAGGCGAGTGTGTGGTCGCATGGATCCCGCTCAAGGTCGCGAAAGAAGATGAAGATCCGGTTGACGGATTGAGGAAATGGGGCTAAGCTGAACGAGCTTTGGTTCAGGCCGAAGCAAGCTCAGGACAAACTTGATCAGGGCTTGATTTGACTATCAAAATGAGTCCGGGTAAAGTTGATCGAGTCGCCAGCCGCATGGATGGCTTCCGAATTTTGAGAACTCAACAGCGTGCTTTAAGTCAATGCCATTTTTTTGGGGATGGATCAGGGATTTTTTTCTTGGTTTGTTTCTTGTTTT
>JABCNW020000194.1 GCA_013333945.2 Propionibacterium sp. | reverse complement strand
TGAGGTGCGAGGCCGGCTTGCTCTTGAGATCGAACAGGCGATGGTAATCATCGAAGAGCGCGAGGGTGCCATCAGAGAGGCGGTCTTCATTCGCGTGAGACTTGCCGAGCACGGCGGCGATGAGCTTCTCGTCGGGCGCGCCAATCGATTCTGCACCGTATGCGTTTGGGAACGCCTCAAGCAGCATGAGGTCGAGATCTACTGGGTGGGAGAAATAGACGCCGTTCTGCTCAAGGGCGTTCATCATCCCCGACCCATCGGACCAGTTTGCACCCATCAGTACTGGGAAGTCGACGGCGTCGTTCCAGGCTGGGAGGCCGTCGATCTGGGGGTCTGTGAAGGTGCCAGGATTGAGCTTGTTGTACTGCTTGAGTGCATTGCGTACCCGTCCCCATCCTCCCTGGTACCGCCCAGAGTCCAAGTCGAGCAACGTGACGTGTGGAATCTCCAGCTCGTTGAGGAGTCGCCAGAAATGGTTGACGTGGCGACCACCCAGCGGCACCACTGCAACGGATGCGTCGTCCTCCGCGATACCGGCCGCCGCAAGGACTCTCGGGAGCACGATCTGTTCGCTGTCGCCTTCGCCGAGCACGACCAAGCGCGAGAAATAAAGCTCTGGGAACGCCAAGACGGCTTCACGGACGTACTTTGCGCTGTCCTCGGAAGACGTCGGCAGGATGATGCGCCGCACTTGAGACTGCCGATTCTGATCGAGGCGCAGGAAGCAAATGTCTTCCGGGGCGACACGGCGCAGTAGGGCAGGCGAGTGCGTAGCGATCAGGGACTGCGAGTCGCCGTGCTCTGCAGCCTTTCGAAGCTGGCGATTGATGCGGCCGAGGTACTGCGGCGTGAGGCTATTCTCCGGTTCCTCCACTGCGATGACGGTGTGTACTGGCGGACGAAGTCGGTGCTGGTCGAAAGAGGTCTCGCTCCCGTCGAGTACGTCACGCGCGAGCGATTGCCAGGCGAGCACGAGTGAGATGTACAGCAGCGACTTTTGTCCATCGCTGAGCCGGTCGAACGGGAGCGATGAACCGGCCGGTGACGGCGCGAACGAAACCGTCAGTTGCCGGAGTACGCTCTCTAGATCTCGACTTCCGAACACGATCGAAGGGTCCGAGAAGAAGGCTCCAGAGTGCAGTCCCGACCACTCCCCCGCGATCTGCGCCCCGATGCTCTTGACCGCGTCATTGGCAGAAAGCGCGTCAGTCAGATCCTCAGACAGAGTGCTGAGAGTGCTGCGCTCGGTCGTCCAATCGGCGGCGCGCAGAGCCCGCCCCACCACTGAGGCCGCCGTGTAGGCGATGTGTTCTGCAGGATCCCGTCGCGCAGGTAGGTAATGCACCTCAATATTGGCGCGGTCAAACCGCGACATATCAGCCTGCTGGGAGGGCTCACCGTCGGCGTCCGTCTCCAGGACGTACTGCAGCCTCTCCTCGATCACATTGTCAGAGGCGATAGTGGCTGTCAGTCGCACTCGGATGCGCGGCACGCCATCCTCGGTAACTATCCGCATATGTGCGAAGTTCGGCGGAACAGACGCGTGCTCGCCATCCTCGCCGGATTCGGGAACCTCTATGTCTACCTCGATCCACAGCTCGGGACCTTCGGCATGCACCTCGGCAGCGGCGCGCCCGCTCGGGGTATGGAAGTCCGTGTGCCGGATCTTTCGCTGCGCTGGCAGTGGGCTGAAGAGCCGCGAGAGGGCTTCGAGCACCGCGGTCTTGCCGGCACCGTTCGGGCCCAAGACGTAAGTGACATCGCTCAACGCGATGGTGGTCGGCGTCGGGCCGAACGACTGGAATCCGGAGATCCGGAGGTGGGTGATCTGCATCAGGCGTCCTCATCTCGATGCGGGTAAGAAGGGGCTCGTCGGGCTTGACTAACGAAGCCGGGATGCGAGAAGTGCTTCAGCGGATGGATACTTCGAGCACATGAACCGGGCTCGCTCATTCTACCCGCACCCCTACGCGTCCAGACGCCTTCGCTAGCTGCACTGCCCGGGAACGTTGATTGAGACGCCTCACCGGCAGCGGTCAGATTGACATTCTGTAACTACTGGTATGTACAGTTGGAGCATGGATACAAGAAATCGCCTCGTGGATGCCACCAGGGAACTGCTGTGGGAGCGGGGTTACGCCGCAACCAGCCCGAAAGACATCCTGAGTCGGGCCAATGCCGGCCAGGGCAGCATGTACCACCACTTCTCCGGCAAGCAGGACCTCGCGGTAGCCGCACTGGAGGCCAGCGCGACAGCCATGCGAGAGGATGCGGACACGCTGCTCCACGGAGAGGGAACGGCCACGGAACGGCTCGTCGCGTATCTGGAGCGTCAGCGCGACTCTCTCCGGGGCTGTCGCATGGGACGCATGACCTATGACGCGGACGTAATCGCCACGCCTGAGCTGCTCAAGCCGATTTCCGATACCCTCGCCTGGCTGGTCGAGACGATCGGGTCGGTCATCAGCGAGGGGATCGAGGCCGGTGAGTTCCCGCCCGATACCGATGCCCGCCGGCTCGCCTCCATGGTCGTGGCCACAGTGCAAGGTGGCTATGTCCTGGCTCGCGCCCAGCAGGACCCCTCAGAGTTCGACGCCGCAGTCCAGGGCGCAACCACGCTCCTGCGCGACTGGAGCCAACGATGAGCTTCTTCCCGGAGCACTTCACCGGCGCCGTCGAAGCCACGCCCCTGGCGACACCCACTCGAGAGTCGACCCTGGCTGTCTACGCCGTCACGTTCGCGGCCGGGGCGCACACTCACTGGCACACCCACCCCAAGGGACAGGGCCTCTACGTCACGGACGGCATTGCCTTGGTCCACATCGAAGGACAGGCGCCCCAGCACCTGGCCAAGGGTGAATCCATCTGGATTGAAGCTGGCCAGCGGCACTGGCATGGCGCGACACCTGGACAGCCGATGACCCACGTCGCCTACCAGCAAGCCGCCAACGACCTGTCGACCATCGACTGGCAAGAACCCGTCACCCCCGCGACCTACGCCCACGCAACCAAGGAGAATCACTGATGTACGCCATGCAGTACCAGATCACCCTGCCCACCGACTACGACATGCAGATCATCCGCGACCGCGTCACTCAGACCGGACACCTCATGGACGGCTACCCCGGACTGGAGTTCAAGGCCTACCTCATCCAGGAGAAAACCAAGGGCGCACCCCAGAACGCTTATGCCCCCTTCTACGTCTGGCGCGACATCGACGGGATGCGCCAGTTCTGCTGGGGCGAACCCGGCTACTCGGCCATCGTGCGCGACTTTGGCCGCCACCCGATCCAGGACTGGACCGTACACCAGCTCGTCGACGGGCCCGCGGACTACACCGCTGCCCGCAGCCTGACCGTCAAGACCGTGCCCCTGCCAACCAACACTGCACCGTCCCGCTGCATCGACGGCATCACCGCCGAATTCCTCGATGCAACCACTGACTCCACCGTGGCCCGCGTCACCGCCGTCGATGTCACCACTTGGACCGCCATCCTCGTCGAACTCAGCACCCACGAAGCCGACCAGAGTTCAACCGATGTCACTGCCTACGAAGTGCTCCACATCTCCGCTTCCGTCTAACCCACCAACCAGAAGCCGCCCCACGGGGGCAACCGGCCTTCCTGAGCGGCACATGCCCTCAGGAAGGCTCCTTCATGTCGCACCCCAACTCCGCTCTCACACCCCGCCACCGCCTGCTCGTCGGCCGTCGCGCCGTCGCCAACGATGGGCCGGTCAGCGAGGTCGCCGCCTGAGGCTGCCACCCCGATCGCGTCATCAATGGGCCCGGCCAGGCAAGCTCGTGGTGTGCTTTGCAAGCCCCCGCCCTCCTCCAGGAGGAGGATGCCCCGAGAGCGGATGGGGTCGATGATTCTCCAGGACTCAAGGCCGGCCGCAGTTCCCGGACACCCGCGGCATGGTTTCGACACGGGCCGCTCGTTCCTCGCGGCCCGGCTCAACCAGCCTTGCCCCTCCTGAAGTTGGTTGAGCCGGCCTGCTCGCTCTGCGAGCCGGCCGTGTCGAAACCTCTCACGCATACCCGGGGAGCCGTGGTCAGGTCCGCCCACCAAGCGCGCCAAAAGATTCCAACACGGCCCGGCCCAGCCAGCTTCACGGGGCGCCGGTCACTCCTCCAGGTCCTCGGCCGCCACGAACCAGTGCACCTGGTAGGGCTCCAGGCTGAAGGTGGCTGGGTCCAGCTCCCAGGTCACGTCGTCGAGGAGTTCCTTGGCCCTGCTGCCGTAGGGGGTGCGCAGCAGCCCCATGGGAATGCTGACCCTGTGCTCGGAGAGGTTGTAGAGCTGGTACATGGGGCCGATCGGATGGTCACGGCGGATCACGAGCACCCTGCGGTCGCCGACGTCGAGGATGTGCGACTCGTAGCCGGCGTGCAGCTGCGGAGTGGCGCTGCGCACGTTGAGCACGTGCCGCAGCCACGCGTTGACGCGCGCCTGGGCGGAGTCGGGGTTCTCGGCCAGCGCGGCCACGGCATCCCAGTCCATGACGGGGCGGTGCACCCAGCGGTTGTCCTCGGCGTGCGCAGGATCGTCGCCGTAGTGGTAGTCGTTGAGCATCGCCAGTTCATCGCCCATGTAGATCAGCGGCACACCGCCGAACCCGCAGATCACGGCGTGCAGCATGTTGATGCGACCCACCGCCAGGTCGATGGCTTCCCGGTCCTTCGACTCGAGGGCCGTCTCGAGTCCGGCCAGGGACGCCAGGGTGCCGGAAATACGCCGGTCGCCGGTGGCGGGGTTGGCCTGGAACACCAGGCCGCGGGCGAACGACTTCGGGAACTCGCCGGAGTAGAAGTCAGACAGGAATCTGCGGTGCTCGGCCCCGTTGATGCCGACTGCAGCGGCGTCGCGGTCGTCGACGGCCCAGCCGATGTCGTCGTGGCAGCGCACGTAGGTGCCCCAGGTGGCCGTCGGGGGTTTCGCGGGGAACCGTTCGAGGGCGTAGCGCAGCAGCGTCACGTCGCGACTGGCCAGCGCTGACCACAGCTGGGCCATCAGCGAGTTGTGGTAGGCCAGATCGGAGAGTTTCCCGTAGTGACGCCCCTGACCGAAGTAGGCGATCAGGTCGCGCGGACCGACGATGGCCTCAGCCTTGAACACCACCGCCGGGGCCGCGATCCGCACCGCGGCCCGCAGCGCCTCCGCGAGTTCGTGGACGGGGGGTTCGTTCTGGCAATCCGTGCCCATTTGTTTCCAGATGAAGGCGATGGCATCCAGCCGCAGCACCTCGACGCCGTGGTTGGCGAGGTTGCAGATGATCTCCAGGTATTCGCAGAAGACGTCTGGGTTTGCCCAGTTCACGTCCCACTGGTAGTCGTTGAAGGTGGTCCACACCCATCCGGAGAGTTCCTCGTCCCAGGTGAAGTTCCCGGGAGCGAAGTCCGGGAACACCTCGGGCAGGGTCTGTTCGTACTGGTCCGGGATGGTGCGATCGGGGTAGATCATGAAGTAGTCGCGGTACTTCTGTTCGCCCGCCCGGGCGCGCCGGGCCCATTCGTGTTCCTTGGCGACATGGTTGAGCACCAGGTCGACCACCAGCGAGATGCCGCGTTCCCGCAGTCCCTTCGCCACATTCGCGAGATCGTCCATGGTTCCGAGGTCGCTGCGGATGGAACGGTAGTCGGCCACCGCGTAGCCGCCGTCGTTGGCGCCCTCACGGGGTTGCAGCAACGGCATCAGGTGCAGGTAGGTGACCCCGAGGTCACGCAGGTAGTCGAGATGTCCGAGGATTCCGTTCAGGGTGCCCGCGAACCGGTCCGTGTAACAGACATAGCCCGTCATACCGGGTTGCTGCAGCCAGTCGGGACGCAGCAGGCGTGCCTCGTCGAGTCTGCGCAGATCGGCGGGACGATTCTCAAGCGTCTTCGTCACGATGGCACGTACCCGCTCCACCAGAGCGTCGGTCTTGTCTCCGTAGATGTTGCGCAGCGCCGTTGTCAGCTCATCCGCGTAGCGGTTCCACCGCAGTTCCAGGACGTCGTCAATGTCACCCATGGCGGTCAGCATAGCCGGACGGTTGGGCGATGTTACGTGGCAAAAATAATTCCTCCCAGAAAAGATCACCCCTCAACCCATCGCGGCTCGACACCGGGATTCCTCGGGTGTTCCTCGAACCGGGCCCAACACTGATCCCCCCCCTCGGGCAGCAGATGTTTCTGACAGCGGGCCATGGCGTCGCGCAACTCCAGTTTCGCGCTCTGGAGCTCCAGCAGAGCACGTCGATTGGCGAGGTCATCCAACCAGGCTTCCTCTCGTCGCAGGCAACGAATCCGCAGCGAGGTGACCCGGCTCAGCCGTTGCTGCTCCACCTCATCGACCCCCTGCACGACCGCAGCTGCGCGGGACCAACCGTGGTCGCGGTGGATGCGAATCAGGCCGGGATGAACTGTCATGGCCTCGTGCACCTCGACGTCCGGAGCGATGACGACCGCACCGGTCGACAACGCATAAGCGGTTTCATCCCGTCCGGATTCGTCCATGAGGATCTCGGTGG
>JABCNW020000193.1 GCA_013333945.2 Propionibacterium sp. | reverse complement strand
CGGATGCTGCGCCGTATTTACAACGAACTGGATCTCGTTGCCGCCGAATGCATCCGTCGCGATGTTTTCGTTGACCTGGACGGGCCACAACTGGCAGCTGTGCTGTCGTCGCTGCTCTACGAGTCGCGTCCGGGGCGTGACCAGCGGCACCCACGGATGCCGGACGCCGCCAGCGAGGCGGCACAGTCCGCGCTGCGGATGGTGTGGCGTGAGGTCGGGGCGTTGGAACGCAACCATCGTCGCGACCGGGGACGTGAACCTGACATCGGTTTTGCCGAGGCGGCATGGCGCTGGGCCAGCGGTCAGGAACTCGCGAAGGTGCTGCGCATCAGCGGCCTGCCTGCCGGTGATTTCGTGCGCTGGGTGCGGCAGGTCGTGGACCTGGCCGGTCAGATCGCTACGGCCGTTGGCCCCGGGGACCTGCGCCGCACCTGCCGGGAGGCGATCGCCGCGATGCGCCGTGGGGTCGTCGAGACCGATATCGAGGAGGACTGATGGGAGTCGCGTTGCGTGTGATCCCCTGCCTGGACGTTCATGACGGGCGGGTGGTCAAGGGGGTCAATTTCCGCGACCTCAGGGACGCCGGGGATCCGGTGGAGCTGGCTGCTCGCTACGGTGCGGAGGGAGCCGACGAGTTGACCTTCCTGGACATCTCGGCATCCGCGCAGGGGCGGGAAACCACTCGGGAGATGGTGACCCGGTGCGCGGAGACCGTGTTCATCCCCCTCACGGTGGGGGGCGGGGTGCGGTCGGTGGCCGACGTGGATGCGCTGTTGCGCTGTGGGGCCGACAAAGCAGGTATCAACACGGGGGCGCTTGCTGATCCGGGGGCGATCGATGAGATCGCGGCGCGTTTTGGAAACCAGGTGCTGGTGCTGTCTCTGGATGCCAGGCGGGCCGGTTGGGCACCCTCCGGGTTTGAGGTCACCACCCACGGCGGACGCAGGCCAGCGGGCAGGGATGCCGTCGAATGGGTGAAGGAGGCTGTCGACCGTGGGGTCGGAGAAGTGTTGCTCAACTCCATGGATGCTGACGGCACCACCAATGGTTTCGACATTGAGATGATCCGTGCGGTTCGCGAGGTCGTGGACGTTCCACTGATCGCTTCCGGCGGGGCGGGAACCGCACTCCACTTTGTCGACGCTGCCCGCGCCGGCGCGGACGCAGTGCTGGCAGCGAGTGTCTTCCACTACGGCAGGATCACTATTGTTGAGGTTAAGCAGGAGCTGGCCCGGGCCGGCTTCGAGGTATGAGGAGTCTGAAGACCATGAGCGATTGCCTGTTCTGCCGGATCATCGAGGGTGAGATTCCCTCGAAGTTCGTCTACCAGGACGACAACGCCGTCGCGTTCCTGGACATCAACCCGTGGCAGCAGGGACACACCCTGGTGATTCCGCGCCGTCATGTGGCCGATGCCTTGGAGGACCCGACGGCGCTGGCAGAGATCACTCCCGCCATCGGGGCGGTTGGCAACCTGCTGAAGGAGAAGCTGGGTGCCAGTGCCTGCAACATTCTCAGCAACGCCGGTGCCGACTCTGGACAGGAGATCTTCCACCTTCATGTCCACGTCCTTCCCCGCTACGCCGACAATCCTGGCATCTCCAACATGCGCGGACCGATCAGCGACGACCTGGACCATGTACACTCCCGCATCACCGTGGATCGGTGACGGATCTGTGTGGCGCGCTGGCCACTAGCCCGGTAACCAACCGTTTTCACACCCGCCGCATGACCGCCACTACCTTGCCCATGATGCGGGCAGCGGTGCCATCGATGGGGGAGTAGGCGGCGTTGTGGGGCATCAGCCACGCTTTACCACCCCTGCGGCTCAGGGTCTTGACAGTGGCTTCGTCGTCGAGCAGCGCAGCGACGATGTCGCCGTTGTCGGCGCTGACCTGCTGCCGCACCACCACCCAGTCTCCGTCGCAGATGGCGGCGTCGATCATGGAATCCCCGCGCACCTCCAGCATGAAAAATGTGCCATTTCCGACCAGTTGCTTAGGCAGGGAGAAGACGTCTTCCACCTGCTCCTGGGCGAGTATGGGCCCGCCCGCCGCGATCCTGCCCAACAAGGGCGTCTCGACGGCCTCAGGATGTGAGGAATGGGTCTGCTCGGGGTCGGGCAGATCCGGTGCCGGTGATTCAGGGGCGAGGGTCTCCGGCAGGGTCACGACCATGGCCCGTGGCCGGTTCGGGTCACGACGGATGAACCCGGCCTTCTCCAGCACCTTCAGCTGGTAGGCGACTGAGGACGTCGAGGCGAGACCGGCACGTTGGGCCAGCTCACGCATGCTCGGGGGATACCCATTGGCCTCCACTGCGTCCCGGATGAGTTTCAGTAGCAGCTGTTGGCGGGGAGTGAGGTCGCTGGTCCCAGCGGAGGAGGAGAGCTCGGAAATGCGTGCCACGTCGGCGGCTGCCTGTGCCTTGCTGGGACGCCCAGAACGCGAAGTCTTGCGTGTGGGAAGCCGGATGATCGTGGCCTCCGTGGTTTCCTCGTGGGTCTCGTCTGCCATGACGCCATCTTACCCCAGAATACGAACATCTGTTCGAGGATTGCGGGCGGGGCGAAAATGTCGGTGCCGGGGTGTTGACTTTTCGTGGAATGCGGCAGGAATCGAAAATGTGTTTGAAACACTGCGCAGGTTCATGTACTGTTTCGAACATAAGTTCGATACCTTGCAGATGGTGGCCGTTGTGGCAACAGGAGGAAACATGAGCATCGAAGTCGTTGAGGTGACCGCTGCCTCTCGCCCCCGAGGGAGGGGCCGTTTGGTCGGTCCTGTCGGTCGTCCCATGCAGCCTGCGCCTCGTGTCCGTGCATCCCAGGGCTTGACCGTGCGAGGTTCCGTCAGGGAGGTCTCCTGTGTTGTTGCTCGTCCTGGCTTTCGTTTTGCGCAAGGCCTTAAATCGGCGGCTTTCGCTGCGCTGGTGGTGCTCTCTTTCATCGTCGCAGCGCCAGGAATCGCATCTCTCAACCAGCCTGAACCAGCCTCGAAGCCCACCGCAGGGGATCCTGCCTGGGCGCATGTCGCGGGTCGTTGAGAGGTCTCTGGTGAGTTTTGCGACACGCGTGGCGTGACATTTGACGATGCGGAGACGTCGGCATAGAGTCCACATCTAGTAGTTGCGACCCTGCTCTATCTCAATACATTGTATTTGTTGGGTGTTGAAGGGGATCTGGGGGAGCAGCGTTGCAAGCCGCACCCCGGGGGACGGGGTTACGTGAAAGGACTCTGCCGTGTTCTGTCCGTT
>JABCNW020000192.1 GCA_013333945.2 Propionibacterium sp. | reverse complement strand
GCCATCGGCGCGCCGGCTGCCGATGCTCACCGAGTGCGAGGGTTGCCACGAGGAATCCGCCGAGGTTCTGGCGGCCGTGCCCGAAGACAAGGACAGCTATGGCGCCGACTGTGTCGTGCGGCGGAAGGGTTTCAAGGAGTGGAAGCGTGATCTGGAGCCACGGGAGGACGGCGTTGTGGAGCCGGAGATGTTCGAGCACCTCACGAAGCTCGAAGAGCCGGGAGAAAACGACCACCCCGTCCGCGCGATGGGTCGCCGCGACGCCGACAACCACCTTGCGCTGATCCTCGCTGACGGCAACCGCATGGGTGATTTCTTCAAGAAGGTCGCCCAGCTGAAGGATTCGCAGGCACACAAGGCCTTGTCAAAGGCTCTTGACGACGCCACCCGGGAGGCCGCCGCGCGAGCCCGTAATGACGTCATTGCCGTGATGGCGAACCCGCGGTACTGCCCGGACGTCCTGCACTACATCGGAGGCGACGACGTGATGGCCAGCGTCGCCGGCAGGTTCGCCTGGTTGTGGGCGGTAACCCTCGCCGAGGTATTCGAGTCCGAGTTCCGACGTCGCGTCGACGAGGTGTGCGCCAACCGCGGCCCACAGTTTCAGGCCGTCAGGACGGCGGCGAGTAGGGCGAGCCTCGGAGTCGGCATGGTCTTTACCCACTACAAGGCGCCGTTCGCGGGGGCCCGGGAGCTGGCCGAGGAGATGGAGAAGATCGCTAAGAAGGCAGGCAAGGGCGAGAAATCGTACATTGCCTGGGCCGATACCACCGTCGATCACAAGGCGCTGGAACGCAACGTCATCGACACCGAGCGGGCTTTCCGGGAATTGCACGGGGGTCACGTCCTGCGAGGCCTCGGTTCCAGCGCCCGCGGGGTTCTGAAACAGGAACTCGATGCGGGGCGGGACGCCGTCGCGTGGGCCAAGCGTACCAAGCGGGGCATCGTCGAATACCTGGAGGATCGCTGCGAGGACAAGAACACGATTCACGCCGACCTGGATCGCGCCCGCTGGTGGCCGGTCGTCGAGGAGACCAAGGAGGGTCAGAAATGAGCCTGAAATTCGAAGTGGAGTTCCTAACACCGTTCGTGATCAGCTCAGGCAAGGCCCTCGACGGCTTGGACCATACGATTGACGAGGAAACCCCGTTCCCCAGTTCCGCGGTCAAGGGGCTGCTGCGCGCCCACGCGCTGCACTGGCTTGGCCTGCCGAACCTCCTCGTGGGCGAGGTGTTCGGGACGGCTCGCAAGGGTAGCGACTGGATCTTCTCCGACGTCGCCATGGAGCGCGTCGGCACCGGGGTGCTGCAGCACGGCGTGGAGCCGTCGCTGTGGAACCGGGTGCGTGTCAACGAACACGGTCGCGCCGAGGAACGCGCCCTCGTTGCGGGCCAACAGTGCTGGGCCGCGACTGGCGAGTTCACCATCTCCTGGGACGGGCGGGGCGAACCCCCGAAGCTGCACGTCCTGGTGCTGCGGTCCGCGGCCCGCGACGTCGTGAGCATCGGGTTGAACCGGCGTCGCGGTTTCGGCTGGGTCACGATCCGCGACGCCGAGCCCTGGACCGACGACGACAGTCGCACTCTGCTGGCCGTGAAGGAGGAGTCGTGAGATACCAGCTGACACTGCGCTTCGAGACGCCGTTCAGCGTCGGGATCGGCAACGAAGCGTTGTTCCACACCACCACCCAGCGGGTGATTCCCGGAGCCACGCTGCGGGGCGCCCTGGCAGCGCTGTGGTGGCGCAGGTTCGATTCCGCCGCCGACTTTGCCGCGCTGTTCGATGACGACCTCCTGGTCACCCTGGCGGTCCCCGAAGGAGCGGGACTGCGGACCACCTCCGAGGTCACCTGCAAGTACCGCGCCACGACCGAATGCGGGGAGGTCGTCTACGACCGTGCGCTGTCCGTCGCCTCAGGTGATGTCCCGGACGTCGGGGTGTGTCCGCGCTGCGAGGGTCCGTTGACGGCCACACCCGGGTGGTTCGACCTGCCCGACCCGGTGCGGCGCGGGCGCGTTCAGCTCCGCGCTGACGAAACCGCCGAGGACGGGCGGCTCTACTCCCGCGACTACATCGGAAAGGGCACGCGCTACATCGCCGAAATCGAGACCAGCGCCGACCTCTCCTGGCTCCACGACGCCACCGTCCGGATCGGTCAGGGCCGGTCTCAGGACCGGGGCCGCGCCCTCGTCGCCGTCGCGCCGCTGGAGGAGAAACCGTTGACGTGGCACGACCGCCCCGTCGCCATCCACCTGACCAGCCCCGCGATCATCACCGACGAGTGGGGTGCGCCGAGCCTGGACCTCGACGACATCGAGCGCGAGCTGCAGCGGGTCAGCGGCGACAACCTGACGCTGTGCCCCCACCCCGAGTGGGTGCGCAGCGAACTGGTGACCGGCTGGCACGGGCGCAGCAACCTGCCGAAGGTGCCGGACTGGGCATTCGCGCCAGGGGTCAGTTTCGTCGTCGACGGCCTCACCGCCGACGGCTGGCGGCGGCTGCGGTGCGGGATCGGCTGGCGCCGCATCGATGGCTACGGCCAGCTTGCGCTCACCGGCTGGGAGCCGACCAACAGGCCTCCTTTTGAGGTCACCGAACAGTGGTGGGAACAAGAGAGCGTCGAGCTGCGGAAACACAAGAGTTGGGGCGAGTACAAGATGCCGTTGCAGCTGGCCTGCACCATTTTCGCGGACGTCAGCGAGGTGTCGGAGGAGAGCGCCCGACAGTATCTCGATCCGGTGTTTGCCAAGGCCCCGCCCCAGTTCCACGACAAGCTCCGGGAGGTCTTGGCCCTGGAGCCACGGCAGCTGAGGCAGCTGGCCGGGCTATTGCGGTCGGGCAGCAAGAAGAAGAGCAAGAACAAGAAAGGGAGGAGGAAGTGATGCCCCGCTACGCGACGCTGATGCGGTTCGACCTCACCATCGACACCCCCTGGGCGATCGGCGCGTTCACGCGCTCCGGGGCCACCGGCGAGGATGCGGTCCAGGCGCCTATCCAGCGCCGACCCGACGGGTCGGTGTACCTGCCGGCGACCTCCCTCGTCGGCGGGCTGCGCGACCACCTCGGCGAGGCGGCCTCCCGCTATCTGGGGGCCGAGAAGAGTGGGGAGACGTCGCCGTCGCAGCTTCGGGTCCTGGGCGCGAACGTCGTCGAGGCGAAAGCGCCAGAAGAGGTCACAGGAGTCACCATCGACGGCCACCGGCGCGCCGCCAAAGGGGGTCACCTGTTCACCCGCGAGGTGATTCCCGGCGGCACGCGGGTGCAGTGGTGGCTGCTGTGGGACCGCGACGACGCCGAGACCGCCACGTTGGGCGCCTTCCTGGACCTGGCGGCCACGTGGCGGCCTGTCGTTGGTCGGCGACGGACATCGAACCAGGGTTGGGGCACCCTCCATGCCATCCATCACCGCACCATCGACCGCCGCGATCCGGCCGGCCTGACCTGGTGGCTCCAGGAGCGACGCGTCTGTCTCGTGCCCGATGCCGACCTGACCGGCTGGGAGATACGACAGGGCGAATCCCCGTCGCCGAGGCCCTCGATCGAGTATCGCTTCGAGGCAATCGATCCGCTGCACATCGGTGACGGCAAACCCCCGCAGGGCGCGGACCCGGATAAGGACAACGTGCTGCGCACCAGGACCGAGATGCCCGCCGACTCGTGGCGCGGCATTTTCCGGCACCGCGTCGCACACATCCTGAAGGTGACCGGCAGGGAGGTGAAGGGGATCGACGAGCGGCTGTTCGGGTCGGCGCGGACGGAGGGGGAATCCCTCGACGGCGGGACTCGCGGGATCCTGCGGTTCGAGTCGTCGCCGGTGCAGCTGCCCGACGGCACCACCCCCGAACCGAAGACGCTGCCGTGCCTGACGCCGGTCGCGATCGACCGCATCTCCGGCGGCAGCCTGATGAACTCGCAGATGACGGCGGAGGCGTCGCACGGGTCGCTGTACTCGGTGCAGTACCTGCCGCCCGGCTCCACCTTGAGCCTGCGCATCCACGAGCTGCAGCCGCTCACCGATGAGGAACGCGACCTCCTCAGGGCCGTCGCCCGTGACCTCGACGAGCAGATCATCGGAATCGGCGGCGGCACGACCCGCGGTTTCGGCTCTCTCAAGCGGAAGGACACCGACAATGGCTGACTGGTTCGCGCGCCCTATCACAGCACGCCCGGAAGGGGAGTTCACCGCCTACGCCTGGGCCGATCACACCGGCTGGCATGTCGCGCCCGAACCGCCGGAACACGTCATTCCGACCGGCCACGTCTGGGCCTGGGGCGGGAACGACTGGGCGGCGTGGCGGGAGGAGACCGACCGGTGCGTCGGACTGTGGCTGCGCCGTGCCGACGTTTCACCCGGCGACGACTGGAAGCCGGCCATCGTCGATGTGCTCGGCTCGGCTGGGGAGGGAAACCCGCCGTCGCTGCACCGCGACAAGCGGTTCTTTCGCAGCGACGACGGCAACGCGAACTGGCACGGCCTGCCAGCGCACATCCTGCGGGTGATGGCTCCGGCGCGCGTGGACCTGTTCGACTGACCTGCGGCGATGAGGTGACGTCATGGCCGGCCCCTCCTGCACCACCGAGCGGTTGACCGCTGCCCGGCAGGAGGGGCCGGTCAACGACCTCGACGACGGCACCCAGTCCGCCGGGTTGGTGCGCCCTGCAGCACCCGGTTCACACTGGTGGGTGTGATCCGCTCGCGCGCGCCCGGTTGGTCGAAAAGGTCATCATGATCCGACGCAGCGCCGTGGTCACGGTTGGCCGGTGCCCAGCTCCAACGCGCCCAGCAGGGCGAGCGCCTCGCCGATCTCCGCCCCGCTCCAGCCACGCCTTGCCCGTCAACGGCGCATGAGCCTCCGCACAGAGAAGAGATCACCTATGCAGTCGCGCTTCCGCCCCCGAGAACAACGGACAGGAATGCGGCCACTCTGCCAACACTTTCGGGCTGAGCGGTGTCGGTGGTGTTGGACTGCTTGTTCTTCTCGATGGCCGAGTTGGTTTCGTTTATTTCTGCCTGCAAGGTCTCGTCGTCGACGAATTTTTGGCCGGTGTCGACATTCTTCGCCGGATTTCCGTCAACATGCGTGGCCAATTGGAAAGTGTCGGAATCATTCTTGGTGAGAACGGTCTTCGAGTAGGTGGTGACGAAGTTGTCGGGCGAGAGTATCACGGTCAGGTTGCGCATCAGGCTCAGGGTGCCATTGTGAGCGGGATGGTGATGGGCGTGTGCCGTTCTCCGTCGTTCGTGCTCACGTGGACGACCGTGGATCTTGAGGATTTCATGCTCTCCGTCGAAACATGAAGCTGCACTGAGCCTTATTCATAACTCCCCTCAAGTGTGCGTTGACTAGGGGTTTGCCGCTTGACGTGCTGCCTGTGAATAAGCCTCCATGAAGCTTATTCACAGAGCGTGGATACAGGCGGGGTCTTGCGCGGCGTGATCACGGTTTAAGAGACGGTGAAGTTGCCCACCCTTCCTTCGGCCTGTGTGTACAGGACGACGCGGCAGAAGAACCTCATCGGCGCGGTTTCTGCGGCGATTCGCGCACGGAGGTCAGGGTGCCACCTGATGCCTCCTCCTAGAAGTACGTCAGTCAACATGAACGAAGCACCCCTACGAATAACCCTCATGCTCTTCGTATGGCAAGTAGGGCTGCGATAGCCATGTATACGAGTGCTATTCCGGCAGCCATTATCGGGGGGAGTCCCGGAGTGGTGAATATGGCGGAATCGCCTGATGGGGTGATAGCCTCCAAGGCGGCGAAAGGGAAGAAATGGCTCACATCGGCTGCTATGCCTCCCAAATAACTGCCGGCTGCTTTCAGGCTTCCTTCCACGACAAACGGTACAGCGAGCAGCAGGGCGACTGCCAGGATCTGTGAATGCGTGATGAGTACCAAATAGGTGGCGATCAGTGACCATCCGAGAACCGAGAAGAACCGTCCTGTCAGGAGGAAAATGAAACCCATCGTTATTTCAGAACTCTCCATCAGTAGACTGTTGGTTGCGATGACCGTGCATCCTAGAATTCCGAGTAGGGCTACCATCGCAGCACATATTCCGACGCCGAGAAGTTTCGCCGCGACGAATCTCCCTCGGGAGCCAGCCAGTGTTACTGCGTAGGTGCGGCTTCCGTAACGATACTCCTGTCCCACTAGAAGTGTGGCCAGTAGGGCGGCGGTCAGCGGGAGAATGGGGCCTTTCCCCACTATCAAAGTTGCGATATCGAGTGAAGATCCGTTCAGCACGCCGTCGCCTCGCATGCCTGCAAGAATAAATGCCATTGCTGCCTGACCGGCTAGATGCAACGTCAACCCTCCGAGCATCAGAAACCAAAAGGATTTCAATGCTATTGCTCTATATAGTTCAAACTGAAGTGCAGCTGATATTCCATTGGGGGGGCGAATCGAATGGGCGGCAGAAAATCCGTTCATGGAGATTGTGTTGAACATCACTCTAGTCCTTCTCTGTAATTATTGAGGAAATCGTGAAATGATTCCTCCAAAGTGACGGATTCTTCTGTAAACAAGGATATGATTCCACCGAACTGATACGCGAGCTTCGCTACTACAGATCTCTCGCAATCGCTCACCAGAAGTTCGCCGGCATTATCTGACTCTACGGTTGCGCCGCAAGCAATCAATTTCCTCTTTAGGACCGATTCGGTGCTGCAGCATATCCGTAGGCGAGGAGCGCTTAGGGTTGCGATAAATGAACGCAGTGATTGATCGAGCGCGAGTTTACCTTGCTCTATGAGAAGAACGCGATGGGCCAAGAGTTCCACCTGTGCTAGTTGATGCGATGACAGCAAAACTGCTCCCCCTGCGGTCGTGAAATCTGTGATTACGGAATTCAGCCATCGGATTCCAGAAGGATCCAGTCCGTTGGTTGGCTCGTCCATGACGAGTATTCGGGGGCGAGGTGCGAGAGCCATGGCCAATGACAGTCGTTGTCGCATTCCCAGCGACAGCTGCCCCACGCGACGAGATCCGATATCAGATAGTCCTACTCCCTTCAGCAGCTCGATCGCCCGAATCCTGCTCAGTCCCAAGCTTCGACACCAAGCTTTCAAGAGACTGTCACCATGGATCCCAGGGTGAGCGGCCAAGTTGTCCCACACTACTCCAACTTCGTGAGGGCCTGGAACGCCGTTTTGACATTCTCGATTTAGTACGTGCACTTGCCCCGGTCCGGGTAGGACGCCCAGGATTCTTTTGAACAGCGTAGTTTTACCCGCACCATTAACGCCGAGAACGCCTATTATTTGCCCTGCAGGAACATTGAAATCTATGTCGTGCAAAAACTCTTTCCCTCCATAGTGTGCGCCGAGGTGGACGGCTCGCAGCAGGATGCGCATGCTCATTGCCTTCCCGGAGTCAGCTGGTATTCGGCGTCGGGATGGAAGCCCTGCGGATGCTCGTGCGTGGCCACCACGACGAGGCGGTCCTCGGCGCGCCACCGGTCCATCTCATCCCACAGGACTCTCCGGGCGTGGTCGTCCAGGCCGAGGAACGGTTCGTCGAGCATGACCACCTCGAACCGACCGAGCGTGCAGACGATGAGCCACAGTTTGCGTTCCGTGCCTGAGGACAGTTCGCAGGCACGGACATCCAGCCACTCATCCAACCGATAGGTACGCACGCGCGCCAGGACATCGTCCATGGCGGCTCCGGTCAACTGAGCGGTGAAGGCGAGATGATCGAAGACGCTCATCGTCGGATAGAGAGCGGGTTTGGTGCGCACCACTCGTCTGAAGCTACGGGCGGCCGCGCTGGCCGCGGGGTGGCCACAGATTTCCACTCGCCCTTTCTGCGGTCTCAGATAGCCGCTGATGAGCTCGACCAGGGTGGACTTTCCGGCCCCGTTGGCGGCACGGAGCGCAACGCCACCCGACCGCGGGAAGGCCATGGTGACGTCATCGAGAACAGCCGCCTCCGGTGTGTACCCGAACGTCACATGATCGAGAAAGATGCGTTCTCCACGACCTTCATAGACATCCATGCCAAACCTCCGAACAAGACGATGGGAAGCAGAACAGCGAGATGGGCGAAACCAGGATTGAGGGCGGCCACGAGCCCAGGGGCAGCCAGTAGAACCCCCGCCAGGGCGCCGGCAAGTGACGTTCGTGCCCGCCCGTCGGGAAGCTCAGGGGCCGCGAACATTGCATACCCCAGAGCCCCCGCCAGTTGCGTCGTCGTGGGCAGGAGCAGAGCCTCGAGGGACGGGGCGCAACCCAGACCGGCGCACAGGGCCAGGATCCCGACAGTAACGACAGCGCCGTCCACCAGATGGGCCATGGCAGATCCGAGTGCGAGGTGCCTCAGCGATGCTCCTGATTCCCAAGCTGCCCGGAGTTGTCGGCGGCAGCTCCGGACACCGAACCAGCAGACGCCCATGTCCCCCAGGGGCAGGGACATGAGAAACCCCGCGACGGCCATTGTGTTGGTGAGTATCGGCGTCACGTGGCCGAGCAAGACGTTGAGCCACGGCATCGTGAAACGGATACTGGCGGCCAGTGCTGCGAGCAGCAGGCACAACACCACCAGGCGGATCGTCATCGAACGCACCGGCGGCACCCATGTGCCACGGCGCAGTACCACGACCGTCATGGCCCAGGCCGGCAATGCGAGGAGACGACATCCCCGGCTCCGTCGGCGCCGCGTCGTCATTGCTGCCGGCGACGTGGCGTGGGCGAGCCGGTGAAGGCCGCGCCACGCAGCTACTCCAATCGCCAGAAGAAGAAGCGTCAGCGGAACCCCTGCCTGTGACCACGGGAGTGCAACAGCTGTCACACACAAGGCTCCCAGCAGCAGGCAGAAGGTCAGATGCCGCCACCCGATGTCCCGGACGGCGAGTTGCGCCATGAGTCCGAGCCGGGCTACGTAGCCGCCCAGGAACATCGCGAACGTGGCCACCACCGTCTCTGGAGTTGCGGAAACCCCCCACAACAAACCACTGAAGAGCAGGCAACCGTACAGTGCTTCCAGCAGCGTCGGCGCCGCGAAACGAACCCCGAACCAGCTCCCCAGGCTCAGGTCGACCGCCCGCATGAACGGTCCTAGGCTGGGGGCGGTCAGTTCCTCACGCTCCTGGGTGACGAGCACCCGCACTGTTGTCCACACCGTCCAAGCCGTGGCAAGGGACACCCAGGGCACGAAGACCTCGATGGTGTTCAGCAGCCGTCCCACCCACAGCGCCAGCGCCAGCGTGGGCACCAGCCCCAGGACCGCCACCATTCCCAGCATCAGCAGAATGGTCCGTGGCCGCCATGCGATACCGAACTTGGATCCGATGTCATAGGCCCACAGCAGGGCCGCCGCTCTTGTCTGACGCACGGGATTTCTCCATCAGAAATTCCGGCTCGGTCGCTCTGTTTCGCTGCGTGAGGCCCATGCCATGACGCAGAGGACGCCTAGAAGACCCGCGGAGACGATGCCGATCCATCCAGCGATGTTCTGAGGGATGAACGAGCCCGCGGTGGCACGATAACTGCCACCTGCGGCGAGCATCACAGCTCCGCCGAAGACCAGGGAGGCCCCCACCGCGCGTTCCTGGAGACCCAGGAGCAGAACCACCAGGATGATGATGCCGCCTCCTGCGATGAAGATGTAGGTGGCATAACCCTCGGCGATGCCCATTACCGCGGACAAGACATTGCTCACGATGGCGAACACCGCCAGGGCCAGAAGCCAGGGTTTCGTGTTTCGAACCGGCATTGCGCTCTCTTCCTGGGATCACTTGTGAAATAACTGGTTTCCTGCACGTCGATGTGCACGATCCACCCCTGCGGTTTCTCTGCTTGTGAATCCGGTTGGCTCAGCGGGTGGGATTGTTGTCGTGAGCATGGCTGGCCAGGCGTTTCAGCGTGACTGCGGCCGCCATTTGGAGCGCCAGGGGAAGCAAAAGGATCGCAGGGATCCACAGTCCGGTGAGGGCGTGTTGGCCGATGGCGTAGGGCACGGACAACACAGTGATGGTCCCGGTGAGGGCGATACCGAATATCAACCAGGCGAACGAGCGTTGGGCGTTTTCTTCGGGTTTCATAACCGGCTCCCGTCAGAATTGCAGGAAACCTTGGCTCTTGAACAGCGGTCGGGACTGGTCCGAATTTGCTGTCCTGCTCGCGAGTGCATGCTCCGGTACTGTGGTGTCACCATGCCATGAAATTGTATCGCCACTGACGCCGTCGCAATCCGGTTCTGCTGCTCCCGAGTAGGGGCGCAGCCCCTTGGCGAGGCAGCCCCCTTGATATGTTCGGACATGTGGGTCGCCGTAGGGGCCGGCCCCGGATACGGGAGAACAACATGAGCAAGCGGATCGGTGTGGGGGTCATCAGCCTCGGGTGGATGGGCAGGCTGCACGCGCGCAGCTACCGCGCCCTGGCGGAGCGCTATCAGGGGCTGGGGGCCGAGGTGCGTCTCGTCGCCGCCTGCGACCCCGTGGAGGCGGCCCGCGACGAGGCCGTCGCGGCCCTCGGGTTCGAGCGGGCCTACGCCGAGTACCGCGAACTCCTGGCCGATCCCGAGGTCGACGTGGTGAGCATCTGCTCCCCGAACTTCCTCCACCACGAGATCGCCCTGGCCGCCGTCGCCGCCGGGAAACCGTTCTGGATCGAGAAGCCGATGGGGGTCTCGGCAGCGCAGTCGCGCCAGATCGCGGAGGCGGCAGAGGCAGCTGGGCTGATCACCGCCGTCGGTTTCAACTACCGCCACACGCCCGCCATCGAACGCGCCCGGCAGCTCATCCGCGACGGTCGGATCGGGCGCGTCACCAACGTGCGGTGCTGGCTGATCGCCGACTACGGCAGCTCGCCCGAGGGGCCGCTGACCTGGCGTCACAGCCGCGACAAGGGCGGCTCCGGGGTCATCGGCGACCTCCTCAGCCACGGCGCCGACCTGGTGCAGTACCTCGCCGGTCGCATCGAATCCGTGACCGCGACGTCGGCGCAGTTCATTCCAGAGCGTCCCATCCCCACCAAAGTCGGTATCGGACACTCCGGCTGGGAGGTCTCCGATGAGCTCGGTCCCGTCGAGAACGAGGACTGGGTTGCGGTGCTTGCACGCCTCGAGGGCGGGGCCGTCGCGACCATGGAGGCCAGCCGGGTGGCGGTGGGGCCGCGAGCCGAGTACGTCGTCGAGGTCTACGGGACCGAAGGGTCGCTTCGGTGGAACTTCGAGCACCTCAACGACCTGTTCGTCTGCGCGGGTCGCGATCAGGAGTTCCAGGGCTACACGCGGGTGATGGCCGGCCCCGATTTCCCGGCGTTCAGCATCTTCCAGCCCGGGGCCGGCACGTCGATGGGCTTCGACGACATGAAGACGGTGGAGGCCGCGCAGTTCATCGAGTCGGTGCTGACAGGCCGGCAGCTCGCCCCCTCGGTCGCTGACGGCTGGGCCGCTGCGGAGATCGACGAGGCCGCCGTCGCCTCCGCCGCCGACGGACAGTGGCACGATGTCCCCGTCGTCACGGGTCGCACCACCTGGCAGGCCTGAGGGCATCCCGGCGTGGCGGGGCCTGTGGCCCTCAGCGCAACAGGTATAGCGACGAGACGATGGTCAGGGCGATGATGATGCGGTTGAACCAGGGCTGGTCGAGGCGGCGGACTGTGACGCGACCCAGCCATGCGCCGGATAGGGTCACCGGGACCAGGAGCAGCAGCGGCAGCATGTCGGTGCTCAGGAGGCCGAGGCCGACGGAGAACGGCAGCTTCGCGATGTTGACTAGGAAGAAGAACCAGGCCTGGGTTCCCAGGAACCGCATCATGTCGAAGCGGGCGGCCAGGAAGTACAGCGTCATCACGGGCCCCCCGGAGTTCGCGGCCATCGTCGTGAAGCCTCCGAGAGCCCCATAGCCGGCGCGGGCCCAGGATCCCTGGGCGGCGGCCGCGTCCAGGCTGCGTCGCATGCCCCACAGGGTGAGGGCGGTCAGGGCCAGCAGGATGACGCCGATGGTGCGTCGCATGGTGGTGTTATCGGCGAAGGCCAGGAAGGCCGCGCCCGCGACGACGCCGACCAGCACCGTCGGCACCAGGCGTCTCAGGGTGGTGAAGTCGCAGTCCCTGCGATAGGCCCAGATGGCGACGAGGTCGCCGGTCAGCAGCAGCACCAGCAGCACCGCCGTCGACTCCCGGGCGGGCAGCACGGTGGCGTAGCCTGCTACGGCGAGCGTCGCAAGCCCGGGCAGGGCGGTCTTCGCGATCCCGACCAGCAGCGCACCCACCGCCAGGACGACCCATGCGGCGGCGGGCAACTCGATCACCGGGTCAGCGTACTGGGGCTGCGCATGATGCTGAACAGAGGCATGCTGTTACTGCGTCGACTGGGCAACAGCGTCAGGGCAGGGCGCTGCGGATGTCGGTGTGGGTGAAGTCGTCTCCCTTGAACAGCAGTGGCTCGCCGGTCATCTTCGCGGCCGCGTAGCTGAAGCAGTCCCCGAAATTGAGCCTGGCCGGCGAGCCCGAGCCACGTCCGAAACGCTCCTGGGCACGGATCGCCTCATAGAGGTGTTCAGCATTGATGTCGAGGACCTCGAAACCTGCCCGGGTGATGAAACGCTCGGCCAGCCCGGGACGTTTTCTCAAGACAATCGAGAGCTCTAGGACCGATGCCGCCGATATCCGGGTGTTGTCGGCCCGGGACAGGGCTTCTGCAAAGACTGAGGCATCGGGTTCCTCGTTGATGATGGCAACTGCTGCGGATGTGTCGATGATCACTTCGGCAGGCCGTTCTCGTCATAGATGTCTTCGTCAGTTAAGAAGAGGTGACGGTATGGTCTGGCCTCCTCCTGGATCTCCTTGATGGCGGCCAGCCGGTCGATGCGTCGCTGTTCCTGCTCGGACAGCTGCTGCTCGACTGCCTCCCGCACGACGTCTACTGGGGTGCTGCCGCGTTGCTCGGCCAGGGTGTTGATCATGAGTTGCACACGGGGGTCGTCGATGATGAGTGCCGTCATGATCCAAGTCTAGTGTCGCGTGTCGGCTGTTCGTCAGTGGGAGCTGATGTGCGGGGTGGATGCTGTGCCAGGGCAGCTGAGTGAAGCGGTGCTGGGTGTGCCGTGAGCGAGACGAGGCGCCACATCCGGGAGCGAAAAGCACCCGACGAAATAACGACGTGCGGCATCAGGCCCGCGCCTCGTCCCGGTGGTTCTTGTCGATCATGCAGGTCACGGTGCAGAGCGCCGGGACGTCAGGTGCAGGCTATCCCAGCACGTCTCTCGAAGAGCTCGCGCTCACTCTGCATGCCCTCGTCCTTCAGCGGAACGTGCTCACCACTCTCACGAGTAGCGCCATGAGCCAACCCCCAACGCCAGATCTCCTCACACCGCGCAAGTGCCTTTCGCTGTCGACGCTGAAAACTGCCCCACGTTGCGCTGGTGCCATGCAGAGGCACTCCCTCCCCCTGGTCGACCAAGAAAACTCGATCACCCGCCACGTACACACTGGAGCGAGAACGAGGCCATGGAACATCCCGCCCTCCTGTGCGAATCGCCGACTTGGTCACCTTGGTCTTGCGGAAATAAGTCGTTATCTCGAAGATGGGGAAACCTGTGAGACAGACCCCTGCCAGCAGTGCTATAAGATTAAAGAATATGTCTTTCTGGGCAAGAAGGGAGGATATTCCGGCAAGAGAGATGATCAGGCCTGTGAAGATGAATAAAAATCTACCTCTGCAGAGAATTTCTTTGATCGTACGCCAAGCAGGAGAGCGGTACGTCAGCACATCTCTCTCCTTCCCTGTGTTCCCAGGGCTGCGACGCACCTGCGCCAGGTCGGGCCTGGGCTGATCATCTCTGGAATCAGGGGTGACCCAGCCTCGCTTCACTGCGAAAGACCAGATGGCACGACGCGCGGCAATGGCATTATCCCTGGAGTTCCTGGGGCCTTTGAAAGACCATCTGATAATACATCCGGGCATCCTGATAAGATCGTCGGTGGCGCCATTGACTACTGCGAGCCGGCTTCGATCAATACCTCCATGGCCGTTGGTTTCGAGATTTAATGACAAGATGTCGAGGCCCGAGATCATTGCCGGCCATGGTCGCCGCTCTGTGAATATCAGGCCGCGCATCTCGATGCCATGCCTGCTTAATACGGTTCTGCGGCGTATCGTATTGACAATCCCAAGTAGCGCCGGGGTCGCAACAATGATGGTATAAATGAGTTCACGTCGTGGGGCGGAAAAGATGTGATCATATCTGGTAAAATTCAGTGACAGGGATGAAATTGATCTAAAGAGGAATATGCTAAAAGCAATAATGCCAAGAGTCAGTGTGATCCTGGCCAGCAGTGATCGGTGTAGGATTAGTCTGCAATTCGAGCTGCCGTCGCCCTTCAGGGTCGTCCATCCTTTGAGGGCTTTAGGGCGGGTCACGGCATCATTGCTGGGATAGTTGCATTCGTCGCTGTTTAATGATCTTGATCCCCAATTCATTCTCCATGCCTCCGCGGGTAGTGCGGCCTGCCGATACGATGAGGCTGACCCCAGGCCGCGCTGGGCCTGCCCGGTGCCACTGTACGCCTGACCAGTGTCACCACGACCCTGGATTCAACAGGGGCGGGAATACCTTGTGCAGGAGAGCGCTCATCGGAATGCCGGTGCTCGTCAGCTGGAAGGCAAGGGTGGTCTCATGGGTCGTGGCAACAGGGGGTGCCCTGACATCTGGAAATGTGGGCCGTCTTCCAATCAAGACTGATTCACGCCATCGCACAACCCGTGGCGCTCCAACACTAGGCTGGGTTGAAGGTGGCCACCGGCTGGTTGGTGAAGCGGGAGTAGTGGCCCTGGAACAGGGCGTCGATCTTGTCCAGCTGACCGTTGCGGTGCTTCAGGATGTGGAAGGCCGCCTGGCCGCGCTCCTCGTCAGTGGGGTTCTGGGTGTACAGCTCGGGACGGTGCAGCATGATGACGATGTCGGCGTCCTGCTCCAGCGAACCCGACTCGCGCAGGTCGGCCAGCTGCGGGACGCCGTCCTTGCGCTGCTCCGCGTTGCGGCTGAGCTGCGACAGCGCTATCACCGGGACCTCCAGCTCCTTCGCCAGCAGCTTGATCTGGCGCGAGAACTCCGAGACCTCCAGCTGTCGCGACTCCACCTTCTTCCCCGACGACATCAGCTGCAGGTAGTCGATGCAGACCAGCTGCAGGTTGTTGCGTTGCTTCAGGCGACGCGCCTTGGAGCGGATCTCCATCATCGTCAGGTTGGGAGAGTCGTCGATGAACAGCGGTTTTCCGGAGAGGGTGACGGAGCGGTCTGTGATGCGCTGCCAGTCGTTCTCATCCATGCGTCCTCCGCGGATCTTCTGCAACGGAACCGAGGCCTCCGCGCTCAGGATCTTCATCACGATCTCGGTGCGGCTCATCTCCAGTGAGAAGAACACCGTGGCCAGGTCGTGGTGGATGGCGGCCGCCCGACAGATGTCGAGCGCAAACGTGGACTTCCCGACGCCGGGGCGGGCTGCGACGATGATCATCTGCCCAGGGTGCAGGCCATTGGTCAAAGTGTCGAGCTCCGTGAAGCCCGTCGGGACACCCGACAGCGCGTCGCCGGAGTTCGCGATGGCCTCCATCTCGTCGAAGGTGGGCTCCAGCAGCTCGTTGAGCGACTTGTAGTCCTCGCTGGCCTTGGAACCCGTCACCTCGAACAACGTCTGCTGGGCCTCGTCGACGATCTTGTCCACCTCGCCCTGCCCCTGGTAGCCGAGCTGCGCGATCCGGATCGAGGCGTTG
>JABCNW020000191.1 GCA_013333945.2 Propionibacterium sp. | reverse complement strand
TGTCGGACATGGATGCCATGGTGCTGAGCCTGTTCGCGAAAGGGCTGACGACCGGGGAGATCGCCGCCCACTTCGCCGAGGTTTACGGCGCGAGTGTGTCAAAGGACACGATCAGCCGGATCACCGACCGGGTTGTTGACGAGATGGACACGTGGATGAGTCGGCCTTTGGAGTCCATCTACGCGGCGATCTTTATCGATGCGATCGTGATCAAAGTCAGGGATGGGCAGGTCCGTAACCAGCCGTTCTACGCCGTGATCGGGGTCGACCTTGAGGGTCACAAGGACATTGTGGGGATCTGGCCCGGCCAGGGGGACGGGGAGTTGGCGAAGTTCTGGTTCGCGTGCTTGACCGAGTTGAAGAACCGCGGTGTCAAGGATGTGTTCTTCATGGTCTGCGACGGGCTCAAGGGACTACCCGAGTCCATCGGGTCGGTGTTCCCGGCCGTGAAGATCCAGACCTGTTTGATCCACCTGCTGCGCAACAGTTTCCGCTACGCCTCGAAGAAGCACTGGTCCCAGATCGCGGCCGACTTAAAGCCCGTCTACGAAGCCCCCGCCCCGGAGGCTGCTGAGCGGGCGTTCGAACAGTTCACCGAGAAGTGGGGCAAGGCCTATCCGGCGATGATCCGGCTCTGGCTGGGTGCCTGGAGCGAGTTCGTGCCCTTCTTGGACTACGACGTCGAGATCCGCAAGGTCTTGTGTTCCACGAATGCGATCGAGTCACTCAACGCCAGGTTCCGCAGAGCGGTCCGTGCCCGCGGGCACTTCCCGAACGAGCAAGCCGCGTTGAAGACCCTGTACCTGACCGTGAGATCATTGGATCCCAAGGGCACCGGCCAGGCCCGGTGGGGCATGCGCTGGAAGCCCGCCCTGAACGCGTTCGCCACGACCTTCGCTGACCGCATGCCCGCAGCCAGCACCCACCAATAGAAACCGCCAGTTACACCATTAATCGGACAGACCCTGACCTCGAGGTCGGTGTATCTGTGTGCCCTGCCGGCCACCCACAATTTCGCGGTGAGTTCCCCCGGCTGGCTGGGAATCATGGACGTGGGTGGGACCATCGTCATGGCTCCGGACCCGTCTGCTCGTCGGGTTCTCCCGCTCATCGCTGACCATCGCGTGACGATCACGGGAATCGTCCCCCCAGTGGCCATGCTCTGGCTGGAGGCTCTGGAGTTGAACACGCACGACCTGTCCTCCTTGGAGGTCATCCAGGTCGGCGGGGCCAAGCTGTCAGAGGAAGTGGCCAGAAGAATCACCCCCTCCTTCAACTGCCGACTGCAACAGGTTTTCGGCATGGCTGAGGGGTTGGTCAACTACACGCGGTTCAGCGACTCCGACGAATTGGTTGTCACTACCCAGGGGAGGCCAATCAGTCCGGATGACGAGATCCTGATCGTCGATGACAACGATGTTCCCGTCCCGCCCGGGGAGTCAGGACATCTGTTGACCCGTGGCCCCTACACGATCCGCGGCTATCTGGCCTCCCCCGAACACAATGCCAAGGCCTTCACCCGGGAGGGGTTCTACCGGACCGGGGACATCGTGCGGATGGTTGGGCCCAACCTGCAGGTGACAGGACGTTCCAAGGACCAGATCAATCGGGGCGGGGAGAAGATCGCTCCCGAGGAGGTGGAGAATCTGTTGCTTTCCCACCCGAGCATTCTTGAGGTCTGCGTCGTGGGGATCCCTGATCAACTTCTGGGAGAGCGGATCAAGGCGCATGTCGTCCTGAAGGAGGGGCACGACGTCGATGTCCGGGAGCTCAGAAGGCACCTCTTGGACAAGGGCATCGCGTCCTTCAAGATGCCGGACATCTTTCAGTTCAACAACGAACTACCACGTACCGCGATCGGCAAGACGGCGAGCATGAAGTTGCGCCAAGAGGAGGTTTCAACGAGCGTGGAACAACGCTGAGGGCGTTGTTCACGGGGCTCGGGCGGCTGCTCTTTTCGGTGTCGGCGTCGCCCTCCTCGCTGTTGCTCACACCGGGGCCGAGGCCTGCGGAGGAGCCGTGTCGAGCCCCCTGGGGATTCCCGCTCAACTGGAGTTCCAGCACCGAGCGCCAGGGGTCTCGACACGCACGGCGCGCTGACGCGCGTCGTCCGGCTCGACCAGCGGAGAGGAAGGTCGTGAATGACACCTTGAAGAGAGCGGACGAGCCGACCACATCATCATCCGATTTCGTTCGTGATCTCCTGGGCACGGGCGTGGCGCGCACCCCATGGGAACAACAAGGAGAAGGCCACCCCGAGAAGACACACACCGGCAAAGGTGACGAAGACCGAGCCGGCTCCCCCCTGCAGACCACTCCCTCGCGGGATGTGGGCCAACAGCCAAGAGCCGATCAACGGCGCGGTGATGGCACCGAGACGTCCCACCCCCAGGGTGCGCCCCAGACTCGCTGCCCGACTCTGCGCGGGAACAATCTCGGCTACGAGGGCATTGACGAGGTTCTGTGTCGTCGGGGCAACCATGCCGAGCACAGTGACGAGCACCATCAGCCCTGCCCCCGAGACCAACCCGCTGGGTATGAGGATCAGCATCGCAGCACAGATGAGTCCTGCGCAGCCCAAGGTTCTCAGGGATCCGAGTCGCGTCGCCACGAATCCAGTGGACAGGGAGCCGATGACACCACCTGCGTTCAGCACGAGCGCCAACTGCAGGGCACCTTCAAGGGGTACCCGGAGTTCGGTCATCAGTTGAGGAAGCCAAGTCACAAGGCTGTAGAAGGTGAGGAGGAAGCAGAACGTGGCCAGGCATCCAACAGCAACGACAAACCGAAAGGGGGAGGGACAAGTCGACCCTGCCTCGGTGTCGCAGCTCCATCACCGTGGGCGGTGACCCGCTCAGCGAACATTGAGACGAAGGGGAGCAGGAGCACACCAAGCAACGCCCCCACACCGAACAGGCCACGCCACCCCAACGTCCCTGCCCCGAGATAAGTGAACGAGCTTGCCACGATCCCGCCCAAGGGGATACCTGCCATCACGGCCGAAATGGCAAACGGGCCCGACCGCGAAGTGGCACTCTGCCGCGTCATGGCCATGCAGGCGGGCATGACGGCACCCAGTCCCCAACCCGCCAGGAGGCGCAGGAAGCCAAGTGCCCAAGGCTGATGGGCCAGTGCGGCTCCGGCCATGGCCAACGAGAAGCACCCGATCCCGAGCATGAGCATGTTTCTGACCCCGAGACGTCGCACCAGAAGGCCCACGCTGAGGCCTCCCAGCAACATGCCGACGAATACGGCTGAACCGACCACACCTGCCGCCCCCACGCTGAGCCCCAGCCCTGCATCCTTGAGCATGATCGGGAGGGTGTTGCCATAGATCACAAGGTCGTACCCCTCGACGATCATGACGGTTGCAGCCATCGCCACCGCGCCCCAGTCGACTTCTCGACCTTTGGAATCCATGACAAACCCTCCTCGAGAGCACCGAAAAAACAGCAGATTGACGATCAGGATTTAGGTTGGCCTAACCTGCCACCTGCTTCACTCGCCCGCACTCACCCCGAGTCGGCCGTACCGGTCGCCCTGGGCGCGGATCCGGTCGAGTTCGACGAGATCCTCCGCGCTGAGCCGGAGCTCCAGCGCCGCGAGGTTCTCCTTGAGGTGGCGGCGGCGTTTGGTACCGGGGATCGGGACGACGTCGTCGCCTCGGGCGAGCACCCAGGCCAGGGCGACCTGCCCGAGGGTGGCGTCGTGGCGGGCCGCGACCTGCCCGATGATGTCCAGGGTTCGGAGGTTCGCGGCGAGGTTCTCCTTGCGCCAGCGCGGCAGGATGCGGCGGTAGTCGAGGAGGGAAAGATTGGCCGTCGCCGCGGGCGACCCGGTCAGCATGCCCCGGCCGAGCGGTGAGTAGGTGACGATCCCGACCCCGAGCTCCCGCGCAACCGGCAGCACGTCGTCCTCGAGGGTGCGGGAGAACAGCGACCACTCCATCTGGACGGCTGCGACGGGGTGCACGGCGTGGGCGCGACGGAGCTGACTCCCCGTGACCTCGCTGAGCCCGATGGCACGCACCTTGCCCGCATGCACGCCGTCGGCCAGCGCACCGACGCTGTCCTCGAGGGGCACCTTCGGGTCGACCCGGTGCAGGTAGTACAGGTCGACCCGGTCGGTGCGCAGCCGTTTCAGTGACGCGTCGAGTCCCTTGCGGATGGACTCGGGGCGGCCGTCGAGCCCGACTGGCAGGCCGCCGAAGCGGGTCCGGATGCCGGACTTCGTGGCGAGGACGATGTCATCGCGGAACGGTTCCAGCAGAGGGCCAATGAATGCCTCGTTCCGGCCACCGCCATACATCTGGGCGGTGTCGAACAGGGTGACGCCCGCGTCGACGGCGGCCTGCACCG
>JABCNW020000190.1 GCA_013333945.2 Propionibacterium sp. | reverse complement strand
CTCCGATCCCGGCCTGGTGGAGCTTGTCGATCAGGAACCGCAGGTCGTCGGGTTTACCGAAACGACTCGTGGGTGAGTAGTAACCAGTCACCTGGTATCCCCAGCTCGGCTCGAATGGGTGCTCCGCCACAGGCATAAACTCGACATGGGTGTAGCCCTGCCACTTGACGTAGGAGACGAGTTCCTCCGCCAGGTCCAGGTAACTCTTGCCGCGCCGCCACCCACCGAGGTGCACCTCGTAGATGCTCATCGGTTCCTTGTGGGGTTGCGATTTTTCACGCTTTGCGATCCATTCGTCATCGGACCAGACATATTTCGACTCGTAGACGATCGATGCGTTGGCCGGGGCCTGCTCCGAGAAACGGGCCAGTGGATCCACCTTCTCCCGCCAGACACCGTCGGGACCCTGGACGCGGAACTTGTAGAGGGTTCCTTCCGTGAGGCCCTCGATGAAGGTTCCCCACACACCGGATCCGAGAATCAGCTGCATCGGGTCACAGGTCCACCAGTTGAAGTCACCGATCACCTGCACCGCACGTGCATTGGGGGCCCACACAGCGAACCTGACCCCTTCAACAGGACCTCTCTCATCATCCTCGACTGTGCACTGAAAGGCGCCGAGACGCTTCCAGAGTTCGGTATCACCGCCGTTGTGGAATCCTTCCAGGTCCCAACCGGTCAGCCCGCCAAACGGATCATGCGCCATTGTCAGCTCCTCAAGACTCGATGCCTGCCAGATAATCTACCGGGATATGGGTGAAAGTGGGACGGTTCCGGGTTTCATAGACCACCTCGTAGATAGCTTTGTCCACCTCGTAGGCGAGCAGGACATCCACCGGGATTTCGGCGGAAGCACTGTAGCCATCCAGGAAGGCCGCCCGGGCCTCGTCCCGCCAGCCTTCGGGGGCATCCCCGCTGGCTGCGGCGTAGTCGAAGGAGCGCAACATACCGGCCACGTCCCGCAGTGGGGAATCGGGCTCGCGCCTCTCCTGCAATGATTTGATGGGTTCTCCCACGAAATCGACGTAGCGCCAGCCATTTCGGGTTGACAGAGCCTGGCCGAGATGGCAGTCCCCATGGATGCGTTGGGTCGGCAACTCGAGTTCCTCGATGGCGCGATAGATGCGCAGTGCAGAGCTGCGGAACCTCTCGAGTAGCGGAACTTCGAGGACAGCAGCTTCCAGTCGTGCTCGAAACTGAGCCGCCAGCTTCTGCCCGAGCAATCTCCCGGTGGGAAAACGGCTGGCCAACAGGGCGTGTACCAAGGTCAGCTGGCGGCCCAGATCCCGCGCCTGTCCGTCAAAGCTGGTTCCGGTTTCGGCAGCCCGGCAGGCCTCGACGAAACCGTCATGTGGGTCGGGCAGCGCCTCCAGGAACACCCCGAGGTGTGCCCCGTGCCACTCCCACCAACCGAAGAGTTCTGCCACCGCCCCTGAGCCGGACAAGGCCTGGTGCATCTCGACATCGGTGTTTGGTCCGTTCTCGATGCGACGAAAGATCTTCCCGACGATCAGGTCACCGAAGAACATAGAGGTGTTCGACTGTTCCCCACGGTAGCGGCGGCCCGGAAGTCCGGATGGAACCTCTCGGGTGGCCACGAAACCCGGTGCGCCGGAGGCCAGGCAGTCGAGCAGTGCGGTCATCGCGGCGGGTTCGTCCGCGACCTCCGCGACGTCGAAGCTGGTGCCTTCCAGATTGATGCGCGCCAAGGGTGCCGTGGGACAGTCCCCGGTAGTGTGGAAGGCCAGCGGCACGTGGTACCTCTCCGTTTCCCCCGTCGGGTAGGCCACTTCCAGCAGGGCGCTTAGCAGTCCGGGGCCGGCATTCTCCGGTGGCCGGAACCAATCGGTGAGTTCCACCCGGCGGGGAACCCCGCCGCGGGAACGCCCGGAGAACCACCGGGCATTCTGCGCCAAGGCCCAGAGGGCCAGGAGCAGCGAATCTCGGTTGCCGGTCATGATTCAGTGCGGGGTGACGTGGAAGATGTGGGCGGGTTTGCCCGGGTACAGGCGAACCCAGTTTCTCTCACCCCAGATGTAGGTGTCGCCCGACAGCTCGTCGTGGACCTCGACTGCGGCTCCCGGGGGAAGCCCCAGAGCCGGGAGGTCCAGGTAGACCTCGGACTCCACGGTGTTATCCGGATCCAGTGAGCAGACCACCAGTACGACGTCATCTCCGTCGTGCTTCGAGTAGGCCATCACCGAGTCGTGGGGGGCGTGGTGGAAGTGGATGTCGCGCAGCTGTTGCAGGGCTGGGTGTTTCTCGCGGATTCCGTTCAGGGTTCCCAGGAGCAGGTTCAGGTTCGGTTCCTCGGTGAAGTCGCGTGGACGGTACTCGTACTTCTCCGAATTCAGGTATTCCTCCCGCCCTTGGGCCAGAGGAGTGTGCTCGAACAGTTCGAATCCTGAATAGACTCCCCAGGACGGGGAAAGCGTGGCCGCCAGGATCGCGCGGATGGCGAAAATTGCGGGATTCCCGGACTGCAGGTGGAAGGGCAGGATGTCCGGGGTATTCACGAAGAAATTGGGTCGGTAGTAAGAAGCCATGTCCCGGCTCAGCTCCGTCAGGTACTCCGTGAGTTCCCACTTCGCCACACGCCACGTGAAGTAGGTGTATGACTGCTGGAAACCGACCTTCCCGAGGGCGGCCATCATCTGTGGTTTGGTGAACGCTTCTGCCAGGAAGATGACCTCCGGGTTGGTTTCGTGCACCCGCTCCAACAGCCAGTCCCAGAATTCCACGGGTTTGGTGTGGGGATTGTCGACCCGGAAGATGGTCACGCCGCGGTCGATCCACAGCCGAACAATCCTCAGTACTTCCTGATAAATGCCCTCGGGATCGTTGTCGAAGTTCAGGGGGTAGATGTCCTGGTATTTCTTGGGCGGGTTCTCCGCATAGGCAATGGTTCCGTCCAAGCGAGTCGTAAACCACTCAGGATGCTCCTGTACCCACGGGTGGTCGGGAGAGGCTTGGAGGGCGAGGTCGAGGGCCAGCTCCAGCCCGAGCGACTTTGCTTTCGCGACAAACCGCTCGAAGGATTCGAGATCGCCCAGGTCCGGGTGGATGGCGTCATGCCCGCCCTCAGCCGATCCAATGGCCCACGGGGAGCCCGGGTCCTCGGGGGTCGGGTCGAGGCTGTTGTTCTTCCCCTTCCGGAAGGATGAGCCGATGGGATGGATTGGGGGCAGATAAACCACGTGGAAACCCATCGCCGCGATCGCTTCGAGACGCGAGTGCGAGGAATCGAAACCACCCGAGATCCAGTGGCCCTCCTCATCACGCATGGCTCCCTGGGAACGCGGGAAGAACTCGTACCACGACGAGTAGAGGGCGCGGCGACGTTCGACGCGGATCGGGTATTCCTGGGTGGCGGAGATAGCCTCCCGAGGGCCGAACCGTGCCATGGCGCGATCAATGGGCCGCGATTTGATCAGATCCTCGATCTCGCTGACAGGGGTGTTGGGGTTCAATGCCTCCGCGGCGGCGCGCAGCAGATGGGAGGCCGGCATCACGCGCGACTGTTCGGCGGTCTCGGCTGCCTCCTTGAAGAGCTCCCGGCCCTCCAAGCAGAGCAGTTCGACATCCATGCCGAGTGGCAGCTTTGCCAACGCGTTGTGACGCCAGGTGCCCCAGGGATCGGACCAGCCCTCGATGCGGAAGGTCCAGTCTCCCTCCGTTGCCATGCGGACATGTGCCTGCCAGATGTCGAGTCCCTTGGGTTCGACCTGGGTCATGTCGATTCGGCGTTGGGTGCCGTGCGGCGCCGTGAGGATCACCGACGCGTTCACGGCATCATGGCCTTCGCGGAAAACGTTCGCGCTGATCAGGATTCGTTCATGGGCCACGGCTTTTGCCGGGTAGGCGCCGTCGGCTATCACGGGGGAAACCCCCGTTACCGGGATGCGGCCGAAACCGCCCTCGGTGCGTCGCAGGTGTGCTCGGGCTGGTGTGGGGTGGTTCACAGGGACCAGCCTAGCTTCCTCAGGGTTTCGTGTGCCGGGGTGAGGCAATGTAATTTATCCTCGTGCGTGCATTCCGACGATTCACCGTTCATCCTGTGCTGCCCGAACGTATCGCAAAGCTTGATGCGCTGGCGAAGAACCTTCGCTGGTCGTGGCATCAGGAAACCCGAGACCTTTTCCGGGCAATTGACCCAAGACTCTGGGAGGAAGTGGGCGAGGACCCCGTCAAACTGCTGTCCGCGGTTCGTCCCGAACGGGTCCAGCAGCTCGCGGCTGACCAGGTCTTCGCTCGCAATGTGGGACTCCTCCACGACGATTTGGTCACCTACCTCTCCGATGACCTGTGGTTCCAACGCTACGCTGCCGAGAACGAGGGAGCGCCGGCGGGAATCGGTTATTTCTCCGCCGAGTTCGGCGTCAGCCAGGTCCTTCCCCAGTATTCGGGGGGCCTGGGGATCCTGGCCGGCGACCACTTGAAGGCGGCCTCCGACCTCGGTCTGCCCCTCATCGGAGTCGGTCTTCTCTACAGGTTTGGGTATTTCCGGCAGTGGCTGAACGCTTCCGGCTGGCAGCAGGAACGCTACCCGGTGTTGCCCTCCAACGAAATGCCCGTGGCCCGCCTGCTGGACTCCTCCGGGAACCCGCAGGAAATCAGTGTCGAGGTCTTCGGCCGGGAGGTTTACGCCTCCATCTGGGTGGCCTCGGTCGGCCGTATTCCGCTGCTGATGCTCGACACCGATCGCGACGACAACGACCCCGAGGCTCGCAACATCACCGACCGGCTCTATGGTGGTGGCACTGAGCATCGTCTTGCGCAGGAGGTCGTCCTTGGTATCGGTGGTGTCCGGGCACTGCGCCGCTACTGCGAGATCACCGGTCATCCTCGGCCCGATGTCTACCACTGCAATGAGGGTCATGCAGGGTTCCTCGGTTTCGAACGCATTCGGGAGTACCTGGCCGACGGGCGTGACCTGCCCACCGCCATCGAGCTGACCCGCGCAGGAACCGTTTTCACCACCCACACCCCCGTGCCGGCGGGAATCGACCGTTTCGACAAGAGCCTCGTCGAGCATCAGTTCGCGAACTTTGACCCCGGGTTGCCGCTGGAGGACATCATGTCCTTCGGGACCGAGACCTATCCCGGCGGCGACCCGTCGCGCTACAACATGGCTGTGCTTGGGCTGAGGCTCGGTCAGCGGGCCAACGGCGTCTCAAAACTTCACGGCGAGGTCTCACGGGAGATGTTCAACGGTCTGTGGCCGGATTTCGACGACACCGAGGTGCCCATCGGCTCCGTCACCAACGGCGTCCACCACCGCACGTGGATTCATCCGGAGCTCCTGGAGATCCTGAAGGCCCACACCGATGATGCCAGCACGGTCGTTGATGGATACGACTGGGCCGCCATCCAGGAGGTGGATGACGATACCCTCTGGGGTCTGAAACGGCAGTTGCGCTCTTCCATGATCCAGATGGCACGTAAGCGTTTGGCGGAGTCCTGCAAGGCCAGGGGCATCCCCGCCGACTGGACCTCTGAGGCACTGAACCCGCGGGTCCTGACCCTCGGTTTTGCGCGCCGAGGCGCCTCCTACAAGCGTCTGACACTGATGTTGTCGGACCCGGAGCGTCTGAAGGCCCTTCTCAACCATCCCACTACTCCCATCCAGATCGTGATCGCGGGCAAGGCTCACCCTGCTGACAACATCGGCAAGTCGCTGATCCAGCAGATGGTGCAGTTCTCCGATCAGGACGATGTGCGCGGGAAACTGGTCTTCCTACCCGACTACGACATGTCCTTGGCTCGTCCTCTGTACCCGGGCTGCGACGTGTGGGTCAACAACCCGCTGCGGCCCTACGAGGCCTGTGGCACATCTGGCATGAAGGCAGCCCTCAACGGCGCCGCGAATCTGTCCATCCGCGATGGCTGGTGGGATGAGCTGTACTCGCCGAGGTTCGGCTGGGAAATTCCCTCTGCTGAGGGAATCGCGGACCAGGCCGAACGTGATGCTGCAGAGGCTGAGTTCCTCTACTCGATCATCGAGAATGAGATCATTCCCCGCTTCTACACCCTTGATGCGAACGGCAACCCCGCCGAATGGCTGCAGATGATGCGCGATTGCATCTCCGAGCTCGGACCGGAGATCCTCGCCTCCCGCATGGTTCGTGACTACGTCACTGACTATTACACTCCAGCCGCTCAGTCCCTTGCCGCTCGGAAAGATGACGACGTCGCCGCCGACCTGGCGAAGTGGAAGGAACGGGTCCGCCGCGACTGGCACACCGCCCAGGTCGTCGGTCTCGACGTCGGTGTCATCGGGCAGCTCGAGACCGGCACCATCCTGCGTCCGACCGTCGATGTCCGGCTCGGTGCCCTGAGAGCCGAGGACGTCGCGGTGCAGTTGATCTTCGGCGATGTCGACAACGAGGACAGGCTCCACGACATCCGCAAGTACCCGACGGTTCCCGTCGGGGAGGCCGACGGGGTGACCCGATTTGTTGCCGAGATCCCCACCCGCTACGCGGGACAGATCGGTTGCCTGGCCCGCATGGTGCCCTCGCATCCGCTGCTGGCCAGCGACTCCGAGATGGGGCTGTCCGCCGTCATCGGGTGAGCCGGGCCGTGCCGGTGAGGACCAGTCCATGCTCCACCGGCATGCCCCCCGGAATCGGAAAGTCCCCGCGGGAGAAAGAACCCGCGGGGACTTTTCAATGCCTGTCGCCCGGTGGCTTCCCGGGGCTCAGGGAATGAGCACCGGGGACATGCCCAGCAGTTCGGCAGCGGTGGTCGGCACGTCGCAGCGCATCAGCACCACGCAACGCCCCGGGACCCTCAGCACGGAACCGGGAGACAGTTCATCGGATGGCAGCTCATCAGTCTCCGCCGAGTGCCAGACGATCCTCAGCTGGGCAGCCCAGGGCAGGCCAGGAAGGATCACTTCGATGGGCTCAGCCCCCGAGTGGAACCACGTCAGGAAGGCATTCGTATCGTCGGAGACGTACATGCCCAACAGGCGGCGGGAACCGTCGTACCAGTTCTGCTCGGTCATCTGGGCGCCGTGGTCGTTGAACCAGGTGAGGTCGACGCGACCCAGGTTTTCTCCGTGACTGTTGAAGACGTCGGTGTGGTGCAGATAGTGGTCGGGGCGCAACAAGGGATGTTTCGCCCTCAACCGCAGAAGATCGACCAAGCGAGCCCGAACTCCCTGCCATCGGGCATCGGGGGTCCAGTCCACCCAGCTCAGCGGCGAATCCTGGCAGTAGGCGTTGTTGTTGCCCTTCTGAGTGCGCCCGAACTCATCGCCGGCGAGGATCATGGGGGTTCCGGCCGCGAGAACCTGGGTGGCGTGCATGTTAAGCACCTGCCGGGCTCTCAGATCGTTGATGGCCGGATCGTCACTTTCACCCTCGAAACCATGGTTCCAGGAACGGTTGTTGTCGCTGCCATCGCGATTGCCTTCGCCATTGGCGGAGTTGTGTTTTACGTCGTAGCTGACCAGGTCGCGCATCGTGAACCCGTCGTGGACGGTCACGAAATTGATTGAGGCCTGTGGAGGGCGACCGCTGTGCTGGAACACGTCTGAGGAGCCAGAAAGCCGAGTCGCGAGTTCCTGGACTCCGTGAACCGTGCTCTTCCAGTAGTCACGCACGTGATCGCGGAACCGGTCGTTCCATTCTGACCAGCCGGGGCCGAAACTGCCGAGCTGATAGCCGTAGGGACCGATGTCCCAGGGTTCGGCGATCAATTTCACATGAGAGAGAACGGGGTCGGAGTTGATCTGTTGCTTCAAAGGATGGTCATGGACGAAGTGGTGTTGGCTGTCACGGAACAGCGTGGTGGCAAGATCGAAACGGAATCCATCAACGCCCATGTGCTCCACCCAGTAACGGAGAGAATCGACGATCAACTGCCGAACCATGGGAGTGGAGGAGTTCACCGAGTTTCCGCAACCGGTCACGTCATAGTCATCCCGCAGGTCATCGGTGAGGCGATAGTAGCCAGCGTGG
>JABCNW020000189.1 GCA_013333945.2 Propionibacterium sp. | reverse complement strand
GCAGGGACAACGCCGAGGCCAGGCCGTACTGCTTGCCTCCCGACTCGAAGGCGATGGAGTAGACCATCGAGATCAGGATGTCGGTCTCACCGATCAGCAGCGGGGTGCCGGAGTAGTTCGGACCGCCCCCGGTGAGCATGTAGATCAGCGAGAAGTTGTTGAAGTTGAACGCGAAGCTGGCGATCAGCAGCGGCGCGAGGGAGACCATGAGCATCGGCAGGGTGACGCTGCGGAATCGCCGCCATGCCCCCGCACCGTCCATGATGGCCGCCTCGGTCAGCTCGGCGGGGATGGCCTGCAGGGCCCCGGTGCTGACCAGGAACATGTACGGGAATCCGAGCCACAGGTTGACCCCCAGGACGGCGAGCTTCGCCAGGTTCCCGTCGGACAGCCACGCGATGTCGGCCCCGCCCAGGAGTTGATTGATGATCCCAAACTCCCGGTTGAGCATGCCCTTCCAGGTCAGTGCCGCCAGGAACGCGGGGAAGGCATAGGGAAGCAGGAAGATCGCACGATAGAAGGTGCGCCCACTGACCCGTTTGTCGTTGTAGATCACGGCCAGGGCCAGCCCGAGGGCGAAGGTGGTGAGCACGGAGAGAATCGAGAAGGCGAAGGTCCACACCGTGATGCTGAGGAAGGGGCCCGTCAGCCGCGAGTCGTTGAAGACCTCGGTGAAGTTCTTGGTTCCGACGAACACCCGCCAGCCCGGGGTGAGCTGCGTCCCGTCGTCTGCGACAAAAGCCCTCACTGATTCGTCGGCGTGATAGACCTTCCCATCCGGGTCGGTGAAGGTGTCGGTCGCGGCATCGTGGGTCAACGCAGACTTCGCGATATAGGCAAAGGACGCGTTATCGGTGCGCAGCCAGCCCTGGGTGGGGTCGTCGCTCAGATTGACCCTGAGCGCCAACACATCCTGTTGCCGGGCCTGCACGTCGGACGGCGACAGCAGGGTCCACCCGGGAAGCTGCGTCACCTTGGTACCGGCGACAACCGCTCCCTGCGCCTCCGCAAGAGGAGTGTTCTGGGTTCCGACCTCGGTCTTGCCGTCGCGCACCACCGCGAATCCCAGCTCCCCGTCTTTCTCGACGACGGTCACGGGGTAGGTGGCGGTATCCCCGACCCTGCGGTCGGAGGCCTTGAGAATCTGGGTGATGGCCGATTGTTTGGAATCGTTGTGACCGTCACCGTAGTTGGTGAACGCCACCCAGGCCGTCGAGCCCATCACGTAAACCTGATAGACGAGCAGGAAGACCAGACCGGGCAGCAGATACTTGGCGGGGATCGCCCGTTTGGAGAAGTAGACGTAGTCGGCGGCGAGCAGCGTCACGGCAAGGAACCCCAGCACGAGCCACTGCCGCTGGGGAATCGAGACCATGATGCCGTAGAGCCCGAAGGCATTGACCAAGGCCATCAGGACCAGCTTCACGTAGAAGCCGGGGCGCGTGTAGTCGCGGGCATGGGAGAGCCGCGGCTGTGCTGGGTCGGTTTGTTGATTCATGTTGTTCCCGGACCAGGGACCACGCGGGAGCCCGGAGCGCGCGCCCGCGTGGAACGCCGATCAGCCCTTGGTGAGAGTGTCCTCGACGTTGGTGATCATCTGCTGCCAGGTGGCGACGGGATCCTCCCCACGGAGGATGCTGAGCTCGGCGGAGCCCCAGTGAGTCCAGACGGCATCCATGGTGGTGATGGTGGCGGGCAGGGCCTGACCGCTCTCACCTGCGGTCTCGAAGCCCTTGAGGACCGGGTCGGTGACGGCTGCCGCGGCGGACTTCAGCGCGGGCAGGCGTCCGCCCTTCTCCTGCAGAATCTTCTGTGCTTCGTCACCGGCCATGTAGTCGAGGAACTGGTTGGCCAGCAGCGTGTTCTTGGAGTACGACGACAAGTAGACGCCCTGCACCCCGATGAACGGGGCGGACGGCTGACCGCCAGCGGAGGGCACGGGCAGCACCGAGATGTCAAGTCCGGCCTTGGTGAACTCGCCGGTCCACCAGGGGCCGGTGATGATGTAGGGGGACTTACCGTCGAGGAAAGCCTGCTTGGCCTGGTCCCCACCGATGGACTCGGACAGCACGCCCTCATCGGTGAGCTTCTTGATGTAGGCGGCGAACTTCTCGCCGGCCTCGCCCTTCATGCCGATCTCGGTGGTGTCGGGTTTGAACAGCGGAGCGCCGAAGGAGCTCTGCACCGGGTACAGGTGGTAGGCGTCGCCCTTGTCGCCCTGCTGGATCAGAACGGGATGGTCCGGGGTGAGCTGCTTGCCCTGGGCGATGAGCTCGTCGAAGGTAGCGGGGGTGTCCTGCGCCAGGGCGTTGTTGCGTACCAGGGCGACGTTCTCCACCGCGTAGGGAACACCGTAGAGGGTGCCGTCGCTGGTGAAGGCCTTCTTGGCGGCATCGGAGAAACCTGCGGCCTTGTCGCCGAGCTCCACGGGCGCGACGACGCCGTTCTTGACGAGGTTGCCGACCCAGTCGTTGGCGCCGACGATCAGATCGGGGCCGGCCCCGGAGGGGGCCTGCGAGATGAAGTCCGTGCGAACGTCATCGGTGGGTTTCTGCACCACCTCCAGCGTGACCCCGGTGGCTTTCTGGAAGGACTCCCCGATGGCCTTGAAACCTTCGATGCGGGTCTCATCGGTCCACACAGTGAGAGTTCCGGAGGCCTGGGCGCTACCCGCGGCACCGGAGGAACTGTTCGACGGGGTGTTGCTTGCGGAGCCGCAGGCGGTCAGGGCAAAGACCAAGCCGGTGGCCGCCAGGGCGAGCAGGCGCTTGCTCATGTGGTTCTCCTGTTCTGCGGGTCGACTTCGACACCGCTGACGCAAAACGCTAACAAATTTTCTGCATTTTTGCAGCAATTTTTCATAGATTCTCGGCCACAATTTGATAACGTTCGGCAGACAGACTGACCAACGGAGGTACGGATGAGCACGCGCCCACGGATGTCGGCCCTGGCCGCTAGCGCCGGAGTGTCTGTCTCCACGGTCTCCCGGGTGCTCAACGGCAAACCGGGAATCCGGGAGAACACACTCCAAGCGGTGCTTCAAGCCATGACCGAACTCGGTTACGACCGTGAAAAATTTCAGCAACGCACCGGCATGGTGGGAGTGATCGTGCCGGAATTGTCGAACCCTTCCTTCCCCGCTTTCGCGGAAAGCCTGGGACGGCTGTTCCAGCCCCTCCACCGCACCGTAATCGTTGCAGCCGGCCCACTGGGCGCGGACGAGCCCTCCTGCATCGCGACGCTCCTGGACCTGGGGGTCGACGGCGTGGTGTCCATATCAGGCGCCGCCGCCGACGCCGAGGCCGACCTCACCCCCTACCTGCGACTGGCGGAGGCTGGGATCCCGACGATTTTCATCAACGGCCACACCACAGAACTCGCTGCGGCATTCGTAAACTGCTCGAGCACAGAATCCATCGCCTCACCCGTCGCCCATCTGAGGTCGCTGGGGCACGAACGCATTGGGCTCGCCGTCGGCCCGACCCGTTTCTTTCCCACCCGACTCAAGTCGTCGGCTTTCCTGAAACTCGGTTTCAGCAAGGACAGCATCGAGCGCACCATCTTCACCCCAGAAGGTGGCCAGGTGGCAGCGGCCAAGTTGCTGGACGCGGGGCATACCGCCATCATCTGCGGCTCCGATCTGATGGCCCTCGGGGTGATCCGCGAGGCCCATTCACGTGGACTCCGGGTCCCGGAGGACCTCTCCGTGATAGGTTTCGACGACTCCCCGCTGATGGCGTTCACCGAGCCAGCGCTGACCACCGTGCGCCAGCCCGTCCGCGCCATGTGCGAGGCGGCCGTCTCGGGGCTGGTGCGGGCAATGGACGGCAACACCCCCGACGGCACGGAGCTGGTTTTCCGGCCCGACCTGATCATCCGGCAATCGACAGGACCGAAAACATGACAAACACCCACGAGTGGTGGCGCTCTGCCGTCATCTACCAGATATATCCCCGTTCCTTCGCCGACAGCGACGGCGACGGCTACGGCGACCTGCCGGGCGTGATCTCGAAACTCCCCTACCTCAAGGAACTGGGTGTGGACGCGGTGTGGCTGAGTCCGTTCTACCGCTCCCCGATGGCTGATGCCGGCTACGACGTCGCCGACTACCGCGAGGTCGATCCGTTGTTCGGGACCACCACAGATGCCCACCGCCTGATCGAGGAGGCCCATGCCCTGGGCCTGAGAGTGATCATCGACCTGGTACCGAACCACACCTCGGATGCCCACGAGTGGTTCCAGGCGGCGATCGCAGCCGAACCCGGCGCCCTGGAACGACAGCGCTACCTGATTCGCGACGGCAGAGGCGCAGACGGTGAGCTGCCGCCGAACAACTGGCGGTCGCTGTTCGGCGGGCAGGGGTGGTCACGGCTGACGCGCCCAGACGGCACACCGGAGCAGTGGTACCTCCACCTGTTCGACGTCCACCAGCCCGATCTCGACTGGGGCTCCGACCTGGTCAAGGAGGGTTTCGACGACATCCTGAGACACTGGCTCGACCTGGGGGTCGACGGTTTCCGCGTGGACGTGGCACACTCCCTCGTGAAGGCCGACGGCCTGCCCGACACGGAGGAACACACCGAACAGGGAAACTTCAACCTGGGCCCGATGTGGGACCAGGACGGCGTGCACGACATCTACCGTCGCTGGCGCAGGGTGCTGGAGGAATACGACGGGGACCGGGTCCTGGTGGCCGAAGCGTGGATTCCCTCCCCGGAGCGCCTGGCCCGCTACGTCCGCGAGGACGAGATGCACCAGGCGTTCAACTTCGACTTCCTGGCCTCCACATGGGACGCCGCCAGCTATCGCCGGGTGATTGCGGAGACGATGGCCTCGAACGCCGCCGTCGGTGCACCCACCACGTGGGTGCTGAGCAACCACGACGTGGTCAGGCACGCCACCCGCCTGGCGCGCGAGGACACCTCTGACACCGAGGGCATCTCCGCCAGCGATCCACAGCCCGATGCCGCGCTGGGCATCAGACGAGGCCGCGCGGCGACGCTGATGATGCTGGCACTGCCCGGATCGGCGTACCTGTACCAGGGTGAGGAGTTGGGACTGCCGGAGCACACCAGCGTCCCGGACGATCTGCGCCAGGATCCGATCTGGTTCCGTTCCGAAAGCGACCAGGTGGGGCGCGACGGCTGCCGCATCCCGTTGCCGTGGGTCGGCGACGCACCCGGCGCGGGTTTCTCCCCGACCGGTCGGACATGGTTGCCGCAACCGGACTCGTACGCCGCCTTGGCAGCCGACCGGCAGATCGGGGTGCCGGGTTCGACCTGGAGCATGTACCACGACGCCCTGCGGCTGCGCCGCGAATTCGGGCTAGGCGAGGGCGAACTCACCTGGGTGGAGACGGACGAGCACGTCGTCGCCTTCGACAACGCAGCGGTGCGGGTAATGGTCAACGTGGCGGGCGCCCCGGTTCCGCTGCCGGATGGGGAGGTGCTGTTGGCCAGCACCGAGTTGTCGGGGGAACTTCCCACCGACGCGGCGGTGTGGCTCCGTCGCCGCTGAGACACCCGGCGTGCAGGACAGCTTTCGATGCGGGCTAGCCCTTCGCCACAACTGGCTCCACCAGCTTCAGGAAGCAGGAAGGGACTGGCCCACGTGGGCCAGTCCCTTCGTTCGGATTCTGTTCAGTGGTAGGGCAGGGCCAGGCGGGCGCGCACCTGGAAGCGTCCGTGGTGGACCGCACCCGATGGGTCGGCAGTGAAGATCCGGAAGGCCTCCGGTGTCTCCCCGAGCCGGCGCAGGATCTCCGAGAGGCGTTCCGCCTGCGCCGTCAGGGACTCGATCTGTTCCTCCAACGCCCGGATCCGCCGGATCCCCTCCAAATTGATTCCCTCGTTCTGACTCAGGTGTTGGATGTGGCGAAGCTTCGCGACATCCTTCAGCGAATAGCGACGCCCCCTTCCCCGCGATCGTTTCGGGACTACCAGCCCGAGCCGGTCGTAGCCGCGCAGGGTCTGTGGATGCATGTCCGCCAATTGTGCCGCCACCGAGACCGGGAACACTGGCACCTCGGGATCGAAGGCCTGGGGCAGGTTCTTGCCCATGTCAGCCTCCGAACAGCGCGGCCCGCGGGTCTTCCTGACCGGCCTTCTCGGCGTACTCCAGCAGCGCATTCCTCGCGTCATCGCTGAGGTGTTCCGGCACCTTCACCTGGATGGTGACGAGCAGATCACCCATGGTGCCATCCTTCCTTCGCACCCCCTTGCCGCGCACCCTGAGGGTGCGACCGTTCGGGGTGTTCGGGGGCACACGCAGTTTCACCTTGGGCCCCTGCAACGTCGGGATCTGGATGTCGGCTCCCAGCGACGCCTCCGCGAAGGTGACGGGAACCTCGATGGTCAGGTTGTTGCCCTGCTGCCCGAACAGCTTGTGGGGGGCCACGTGCACGGTGACGTACAGGTCCCCCGCGGCGCCGCCGTTCTGGCCAGCCACACCCTTGCCCTTGATGCGGATCTTCTGCCCGTCGGTGACCCCTGCGGGGATCCGGACGTTGACGGTGTTGGTCGATTTCCCTCGCCCGGAACCATCACACGCTGCGCATGGATCGTCGACCAGCAGCCCGCGACCGCGACAGTCGGTGCAGGGTTCGCTCATCGAGAACACCCCGCCCGACGTGGAGCTGCGCATCCCGGAACCCTCGCACCCAGGACACACCTTCGGCAACGTCCCGGGCTTCGCTCCCGTCCCACGACACGCGCTGCACGCATCATCGGACACGGTGCGCATCGCGACGGTGGTGCCCTCGACCGCCTGTTCGAAGGCCAGTTTCACCTCGCCCTCGATGTCTGCGCCGTGGCGCGGTCCCCGCTGGGAACCTCGCCGCGACCCGCCCGAGCCACCTCCAAAAAGGTTGCCGAACAGGTCACCGAAACCGCCCTGCGCCCCTCCCGCGTTGCGGAACAGGTCTTCGAAGCCGGTGTTCCCCCCGCCCGAACCGCTGCGCCCGAACCGTACCCCGGAGCCACCGAACAGGCTGCGCGCCTCGTCGTACTCCTTGCGCTTCTCCGGGTTGGAGAGGATCGTGTTGGCCTCGGAGGCCTCCTTGAAACGGGCCTCTGCGGTCTTGTCACCGGGGTTCGCGTCGGGATGGTTGTCCCGGGCGATCTTCCGGAAAGCCTTCTTGATCTCCTCGGCGCTGGCTTTCTTGTCCACGCCGAGAACCTTGTAGTAGTCCTTCTCTATC
>JABCNW020000188.1 GCA_013333945.2 Propionibacterium sp. | reverse complement strand
CCCCGGCTCCGGGGAAACCACCCTCACGAGAACCACCCCGGCGTCGTACCTTCGGGATCGCCCAGCCCAGGTCGGCCTCAGCTGGTGTGATGTCTGGGCTGAGGTCGTGCCCGTACAGGGGCATACCCGCTTCGAGACGAAGCGAATCACGGGCACCGAGACCCGCTGGGAGCACCCAGTCGCATTCCAGGAGGGCACGAGCCAGCCGTTCGGCTTCGAGGCTGGGGACGGAGATTTCGAAGCCGTCCTCGCCGGTGTACCCGGAACGTGAAATCCAGACCTCGATACCGTCCCAATCGAGGATCTGCGAGTCCATGAACTTCAATCCGGTCGCCTCCGGCACTAGGCCGCACAGGGCCTCCTCAGCCCGGGGACCCTGCAAGGCCAGCAGCGAACGATCCGTGAGGTGCTCGACCGTGACCCCTTCGAGGGTGTGCAGCAACCCGAGGTCGTGATCGGAGCGGGCAGCATTGACCACCAGGAAGTAACGATCACCGTGGTGGGCGAACATGAGATCATCTAGGATCCCGCCGTTCTCGTCGGTGAACAGGCCGTAGCGCTGGCGGCCCTCCTTCAACCCGGCGACGCTGGCCGGGATCAGCGTTTCCAGGACTGCTGCGGCGTCAGCCAGGTTTCCGGATTTCGGACGGATCAGAATCTGACCCATGTGGCTGACATCGAACAATGAGGCGGATTGTCGTGTGTGCTGATGCTCCGAGATGATTCCGGCGAACTGCACGGGTAGCTCCCAGCCGGCGAAATCCACCAGACGACCGCCCAATTCCTTGTGCAGATCGTGCAACGCAGTGGTTGATAGTGACATGAGGACCCCTTCCTGCCGACGCGCGACGTTGCTGGGTGGTGCGGCCCACCCGGAGCCCCCTCTGTCACTGCTGCCTGAGATCGTTTCATCCTTCGGCGGACCCCGGTGGGGTCTCTCTCCAGAGTGTAGAAGTCGTCGCGGTCCTGGGGCCTGAGAGTTTCCGGGGCGGTTGCTCCTTCGGCACCGACTGGGTCGGTTCTCCCGCTACAGAACACAGCATACAGAGAGGCAGAGGAAACTCGGAGGTAGCCTTGGAAACATCGATCTGAAACTTCAACGTGGAAGGACGAAGAAAGGCCATGGCGGTGAACTTGATTGCCCGGTTCGCGTGCCGAGGAGGGGCACGAGAGGTGGTTGCGGACCTGATCGGAGCCTACGCTGAGCACGTGAACGCCTCGCCGGGAACGGTGCGTTTCGAGGTGTATACGGAACGCGATGACCCGAACCAGTTCGTCATCATCGAGTGTTACCAGAACGAAGACGCTTTTAAGGCTCACCTTGCCGACCCCGCGAACACGGCATTCAACGACAAGCTCGGGCCGCTGATCACGGGAGACGCCTCCGAACTGACCTTCCTCGAGGTTCCGTAATACCCTGTGGTCTCGTGCGGATCGGACTGACGGGCGGAATTGCGTCGGGCAAATCGACGGTGGCTCGGGAACTGGAACGACTGGGTGCTGTCATCATCGATGCCGACATCCTGGCCCGGGACGTCGTGGCCCTGGGAACCGAAGGACTCAAGGCGATTGTCACCCGTTTCGGGGAACAGGTGCTCGCCCCCGACGGAAGCTTGAATCGCCGTGCGCTGGCCGGCATCGTCTTCGCTGATCCACAGGCGCGTGCCGACCTGAACGCCATCATCCATCCCCGCGTGCGGGAACGAGCCCTGGAGCTGGAAGCCGCGGCCCCCGCAGGAGCGGTGGTGGTGCACGTCATTCCGCTGCTGGTGGAGACCGGTCAGCAGGATGATTTCGATGCGGTCGTGGTGGTGGACACCACGACCGCGGAACAGCGGCGTCGGCTGATGCGTCGCGACGGTCTGACGGAAACCGAGGCCGGACAGCGACTGGCGGCTCAGGCCAGTCGCCAGGAACGGCTGCAGGCGGCCACCTACATCATCGACAGCTCCGGTCCGGTGCGGGAAACCATGCGGCAGGTTGGCGAGCTGTGGAAACGCCTTGCAACGTAAGGGGCGGGAATACTGGCAGGTCCGAAGACTGTGCGAAGGCTCGGATGGGGGAACATCGCACGCGAGGAACAGTGGCTATTTGTTGGCCTCGATCATCTGCCTGAGTTCCTTCTTCAGGTCGGCGATCTCGTCGCGGTGGCGGGCAGCGAGCTCGAACTGGAGATCGGCGGCCGCCTGATGCATCTGGGCGGTGAGGGCGTCGATCAGCTTCGCCAACTCCTGCTCGGGCAGTTTCCCGGCCTTCAAGCCCCGTTCCCGGTGGCCGTTCAGGAGAGAGTCGGTGTCGGCATCCTCCCGGTTCAGCATGTCCGTGATGTCAGCGATCTTCTTCCGCAAGGGCTGCGGATCGATGCCGTGCTCGGCGTTGTAGGCAAGCTGGCGGGCGCGCCGCCGGTTGGTCTCGTCGATGGCGGCCCCCATGGACGGAGTGATCGTATCGGCATACATGTGCACCTGCCCCGCGACGTTACGGGCAGCGCGACCGATGGTCTGGATCAAGGAACGCTCTGAACGGAGGAAACCCTCCTTGTCAGCGTCGAGAATGGCCACCAGGGAAACCTCCGGCAGGTCCAGTCCCTCCCGCAGCAGGTTGATGCCCACCAGCACGTCGTAATCACCCAGCCGCAATTCACGCAGCAGCTCGACCCGTTTGAGGGTGTCGATGTCGGAGTGCAGATAGCGGGGCCGGATACCAGCGGCCATCAGATAGTCGGTCAGATCCTCCGCCATCTTCTTGGTCAGGGTGGTGACCAACACTCGTTCGTTGCGTTCGGTTCGGGCCCGGATTTCCCCGATGAGGTCGTCGATCTGACCCTTGGTCGGTTTGAGGACGATCTCCGGATCCACCAGGCCGGTGGGTCGGATGATCTGCTCGACGAAACCGTCGCTGCGCTCCAGCTCGTAGGGGCCGGGGGTGGCTGAAAGGTAGATGGTCTGTCCGATGCGCTGGCAGAACTCGTCGAACTTTAAAGGCCGGTTGTCCAGGGCGCTCGGCAGACGGAAACCATGCTCCACAAGGGTGCGTTTTCGGGATGCGTCGCCCTCGTACATGCCTCCGATCTGCGGGATCGTGACGTGGGACTCATCGACCACCAGGAGAAAGTCCTCGGGAAAGTAGTCCAGCAGGCAGGCGGGCGCGGATCCCGCGGCACGACCATCGATGTGGCGGGAGTAGTTCTCGATACCGGAGCAGGTGCCGATCTGGCGCATCATCTCGATGTCGTAGCTGGTGCGCATCCGCAACCGTTGTGCCTCCAGGAGCTTGTTCTGGGATTCCAGGTCCTGTAGCCGGATCGCCAGTTCCGCCTCGATCCCGGTGATGGCGCGTTCCATCCGTTCCGGTCCAGCTGAATAGTGGGTGGCAGGGAAGACGTAGATCTCGTCCTCTTCGTGCAGCACTTCGCCGGTCAGTGGGACGAGGGTGGAGATGCGTTCGATCTCGTCGCCGAAGAATTCGATGCGTACCGCATTCTCTTCGTACATGGGGAAGATCTCCAGCACGTCCCCGCGTACCCGGAAATTACCCCGCTCCGAGGAGAGGTCGTTGCGGTTGTACTGGATGTCGACGAGATGTCGCAGCAAAGTGGAGCGCTCGTATTCCTCGCCGACTCGTAGGGTCAGGCGCTGGTCGAGGTATTCCTGCGGGGTTCCCAGACCGTAGATCGCGGACACCGTGGCCACCACTATGCAGTCGCGGCGAGTCAGCAGTGAACTCGTCGCGGAGTGCCGGAGGCGCTCCACCTCCTCGTTCAGGGAGGAATCCTTCTCGATGTAGGTGTCTGTCTGCGGGACGTAGGCCTCGGGGTGGTAGTAGTCGTAGTAGGAGACGAAGTACTCGACGGCGTTGTCCGGGAAGAACTGGCGTAGCTCGTTCGCGAACTGCGCTGCGAGGGTTTTGTTGGGCTGCATCACCAGGACGGGGCGTTGTAGCCGTTCCGCCAGCCAGGCCACCGTGGCGGTCTTGCCAGTCCCCGTGGCGCCCAGGAGCACCACATCCTTCTCACCGGAACGGATGCGGCGCTCCAATTCCGAGATCGCCGCCGGCTGGTCCCCAGAGGGGGAGAAGTCGGCCTGCACTTGTAGCGGTGCCACCTGGCGACGGAGCTCGTCAATCGGTCTCATGGGACCGATTATGCGCCATGGATCACCGGGTTGTTTCCAGAACTCGGGGTGTGAATGAGGTGTGCTGTTTCGGAAATGCCCCAGAAAAGTGGGTGCCGGACCAGCCCCTGGCTGGTCCGGCACCCACATCCTGGTTCGTGGGTCGTATCAACCGGTCACCAGGGATTCTGTTGCCGATGGTGCGGCATGGATTAGTTGGGTTCCCCAAAGCAGTAGGTGCGGGCGGGGGTGGTGTAGGTGAGTTCGTCTTCGCCTGCCTCGCAAGAAGCGTTTGCCTGGTCAACGCGTTTGGTGACCTTGACCTTCGCAGAGCCGCACTCCGCCACATCGAAGGGTGCGATGGGGCTGGATGATTCGTTGTAGCAGACGTCCTGGTGCAGGTTCGGGACCAGGCAGACGGCCTTCACCGTACTGCTGCCGCCGTAGCGGGATTTCCTGCTGATTTCGTAGGACGTGGTGTTGTCCGGGCAGGAGCTGGTATTGGAGACGGTTTGGCTCACCTCGTAGGAGAACTTGGACTTGTCGGAGCAGTCGATCTTCTCCTCATTGGCATTGGTCGCGGTACCGGTGATGACCAGGCAGTTGCCGACCTGAAGGTTCTCGTTGGTCTGGAATCTCTGCCACAGGAACCAACCGCCGGCACCGACCATCACAACGGCGGAGATGATGCTGAGGATCTGACGCACCCCGAAACGCTTATTCGGCGTCTCGTACTGGGTCATGTACTCCTGCTCGGCCTCGTACTGCTGCTGAGCGGCATACTGCTGTTGAGCAGCGTACTGCTGGGCCGCCTGTTGCTGTTGGGCCATGTACTGCTGCTGGGCCTGGGCAGGGTCGTAGGGCTGTCCCTGGCCTGAGCCGTAGGGCTGTCCCTGGCCTGAGCCGTAGGGCTGGTTGGGTGGTTGCGTCATCACTGTCCTTCGGTGGGAGGGTCTTGAAGCTGACGGCCGCTCCTCCCCGATAGGCCGCAGAGCTCACTGATGACGTATCAAAAAGGTTGGCGGAGGGGTTGTCAAATTTCGTCGTGCTCCAAATCTTCGGATTCGACTCCCCGGGCCAGCCATAGGAGCAGAGAAGAGGCCGGGCCAGCTGCGCGTCGCCGTGGTGGTTGAGTCCCAGAACGCAAGACAAGCCCTCCCAAGGTGACCAGCTCCAAGGCGTCGTTTTCACTCGCAAGATGGCAGGTTTCGAAAGTAAGCACCGGGATTGCTATGTCATCTTCCACATCGAGTCCTGATGCAGCCGGTTCCAGGTCGAAGCAGTGCAGCACCAACTCGCGCAATCGCACCAGAGGAAGGTCCTCGATGGCAATCCGTAGCCCAGGACGTAGCAACACATCGCCTGTCCGACCCGACAATTGGGCAAGAAGCTGATCCAGTTCACCAGCACTCGTGTCGAGTTCGATTTGGAGGTGAAGGCCATCAGTGATGGCTAGCACTTCACACTCGTGTCCCAGCGTTGAGTCATAACCACCGACGGTGTCGTCGTCCTCGAGAAGTCCCCGGCACACCTGCGCCAAGCTGCGTGCTCCCTTGATCAGGTGAGCGGCGACGTGGCCGCGGGTCCAACCCGGTAAACGGGTCGGGGCGGCCCAGTCCTCTGGGGAGTAGGTGATGGTACGTCCCAGGAGTATGTGGGTCTGCTCTCGGACAGCGTGCAGACGTGAGTCGAAATGCTTGCCAGGGGCGCTCGGCATGCCGACAAACCTATCAAAGGCAAGAGGTTCCACGGGCAGGCAGTGGTGACTTTCACAGTCCGGGGCATGTTGCTCCGGTCAGGCGCGTACCATCATGGTCTTCTCGGATCTGTGTACCCGCTCCATCACCAGGCCGTACCCGCCGCATTGCGTGACTCCAGAGCGGGTTCCCGCCTGAGTCCGAGCACAGAAATATTCGGGAACCACACCCCGCTCTGGCCGAGCAGCGGCGATACGTCGGTGTCGCGGCATAGCATGTGTGACCGTGAATGTTCGACCCGCTCAACGCGGCATCCTTGTGCGAGGTGCCCGCGTCCACAACCTGAAGAACGTTTCCCTGGACCTGCCCAGGGATTCCCTGATCGTTTTCACGGGACTGAGCGGATCGGGCAAGTCCTCGCTGGCATTCGACACCATCTTCGCCGAGGGGCAGCGACGCTACGTCGAGTCCCTGTCCGCCTACGCCCGCCAGTTCCTGGGACAGATGGACAAGCCGGATTGCGACTTCATCGAGGGTCTCTCACCCGCGGTCTCCATCGACCAGAAATCCACCTCCCGGAACCCGCGATCCACGGTCGGCACCATCACGGAGGTCTACGACTACCTGCGCCTCCTGTTCGCCCGCATCGGCATCCCGCACTGCCCGGTGTGTAGCGCCGTCATCGGCAGGCAGAGCCCGCAGCAGATCGTCGACCGGCTGATGGGGCTGGCTGAGGGTACGCGTTTTCAGGTGCTCGCGCCCATCGTGCGTGGTCGCAAAGGCGAGTTCCAGGAAACTTTCCGGCAACTCGTCGCTGATGGTTACGCGCGGGTTCGGGTCGACGGAAAGCTCCACCCGCTCACCGAACCCCCGGTGCTCGACAAGAAACGCAAACACGACGTGGATGTGGTCGTGGATCGGGTGGTGGTAAAAGCATCCGCGAAACAGCGGATCACCGAATCCGTGGAGGCCGCCCTCCAGCTGGCCCACGGGGTAGTCGGGGTGGAGTTCGTGGATCTGCCTGCTGACGACCCCGACCGTGAGAAACGCTTCTCGGAGAAGCTTGGCTGTCCCAATGAGCACGACGTCGCCATCGACGAACTGGAGCCCAGGCAGTTCTCCTTCAACGGGCCGTGGGGGGCTTGTCCTGAGTGTTCCGGGCTTGGGACGATGCTAGAACCCGATCCGGAACTCATCATCCCCGACGAGACCCTGAGCCTGGCCGACGGGGCGATCGCCCCTTGGAACACCCCGCACCTGAAGGGACACTTCGAACACGTCCTG
>JABCNW020000187.1 GCA_013333945.2 Propionibacterium sp. | reverse complement strand
GTTGGCCACGAGCGTCAGGTAGCGGGCCAGGATCCCAGCGAACAGACCGCCGTCGCCTCCTCCTTGACCGGTGAGCACCCCGTCGGAGTCGCTGAGGTGCCGCCACGTGGCGGAGACCAGGTCTGCGATCCGACGTGGGGAGTCCGGCCCCATTACCTCCAGCTCAGCACCCAGCACGATTCCCTGGCAGTAGGTGTAGACGGTGGCGTCGAGGCGCGCTCCTTCCTGGGAGGTCACCACCCCGTCGGCCACTAGCCCGCTGCCGAGCATCAAATTTTCGGCGATCCAATCGGTGATCCGCATCGCTTCGTCGCGATATCCGGCGCGGGCCAGCATGATGGCGACCGGCCCGTTGGCGGGGGCGTTGAGGAAGTCGTCTCCGATCCGCCAGGGCACCACACCCTCGGGTCGGATCGCACCGCGGCAGGCCCGGATGATGGAGTCGACGCTGACCGTGGTCCCGAGGACGTCGTTGCCGCGCTGAAGGGCGAGCCCCCACCAGGCCATGTCGTCGTAGTAGCTGTTCGTGCGTTTGAAGCCGTTGCGGATCACACTGGCGCGCACCATTTTCCGCGCCAACCGGGCCCGGTTCTCTTCGGGGTGACGGATCTGGGCGTCGATGATGCAGTCGAACAGGTGCGCCTGCCACCAGTATTGCCATGCCAGGAACAAACGGTGGGACAGCCTCACGGGATGGGATACCATCCCGAGTCGGGTCCCGGGAAGCGCCCAGAGACGTCGGATACTGCGGGCACATACGATACGTTCCGCCAGCGCGGCACGCTCAGCGGGACTGGAGATCTGCATTTCATCCTCCTGTTCCCCACGGGGATGGTCATGGCCCAGTTAACCAGCGAGCCCCGTCACACGATGCCGGTTCGGAAGAAAATCATCGCACCCGAAGCGTCCACACCGATCAGATCGGTTACACAATCAAAAAATGCCGTGGCGACCAACCGTCCACAACGGGCAGCCGCCACGGCAGTTTCTATGTCTCGACGGCGTGCTCAGTCATCGAAGTCGTGACCGGCAGCGTCCGCTTCCTCGATGAGAGTGGCCAATGTGTCGTCCTCCACCAGGTACGGGGCGAGGGCGGTCAGGAAGGCATCGAGCTCCGCTGGAGTGCCCTGGGCCGAGAACATGCTGCTCTCGGGGTCCATGCTGACCTCGGGAGCCAGGCCCTGGGAGATGAGCCAGTTCGCCACGCCCTCCCAGAAGTAGCCATTGGGTTCGTGATCGTGGGCCTCGACGACCTTCCACGTGGGTGGTGCGTCGCATTCGAAGAAAACGGAACGGCTGCCGTCGTCGAGATCGATGGACTTCACGAAATCCGGGATTGCCTCAGACACTGCTCACTCCTTGTCGTGGTGATGATTGGGACTGTTGTCCGTCGCACAGTGTGGCAGGTCAGCGCCCGGCGGGCTCATGCGGGTTGAGGTGCACGGTCTCACCCTTTCCGCCCAGGCCTCTTGCAGGCAGCCTCCGCCCGGTAGATTGATGTCCGGGAAATCCTGAGTGATCGTATCGCAGCCACGACTTCCGGAAACGGACGCCGGGAGCCTGTCCTGTCTAGTGCAGGACCGTCTGCAGCGAGAACATGTCGTTCAGCGTTTCCCGGGTTCGTGGCCATTTGGAACCGCACGAGGCGAGAGGCGCGTTGACATGCAGCAGTCGGGATTCACACTGGACACCGGTTCTCGGAAAACCGTTCTGGAGATCAGCGCCCGCGGTCGATTGGTGCTCACCAACCCGGTGTCGAACCGCGGCACCGCGTTCACCGACGCCGAGCGGGAACAGCTCAACCTGGCGGGCCTGCTGACCAACCGGGTCTCCAGCATCGAGGAGCAACTGCAACGCACCTACGGCCAGTTCAGCCGCTGCCCTTCCCCGCTGTCGAAGTTCATCTACCTGTCGCAGCTGCGGGACCGCAACGAGGTGCTGTACTACCGTCTGGTCAGCGAGCACCTGGAGGAGATGCTCCCCATCGTCTACACCCCCACCATCGGGGAGGCCATCGAGAGGTTCAGCCACGAGTACGTCGGCACCCGGGGCGTGTTCTTCTCCATCGACCATCCCGAACGCATCGAGGAGTCGCTGCTCAACTTCGAACTGCCTCCCGAGAACGTCGACCTGGTGGTGGTCACCGACTCCGAGGGGATCCTCGGCATCGGTGATCAGGGGATCGGCGGCATTCAGATCGCCATCGGGAAGCTGGGGCTGTACACGGCAGCCGCGGGCATTCATCCGCAACGCGCCATTCCGGTGGTCTTGGACGTCGGCACCGACAACTTGGGGCTGCTGCACAGCGACCGCTATCTGGGGGAGCGTCACGCCCGGGTCCGTGGTGACCAGTACGACGAGTTCATCGACCGCTTCGTCCGGGTGGTCACCGAGGTGTTCCCCAACGCGATGATCCACTGGGAGGATTTCGGTGTCGCCAACGCCCACCGCATCCTGCAGCGCTACGCCACGGAGGTCTGCACCTTCAACGACGACATCCAGGGCACCGCTGCTGTCGTCCTAGCCGCTGTGATCGCTGCTGTGCGACGCACCGGGATCCCGCTGCGCAAGCACCGGTTCGTGATCTACGGGGCCGGGACTGCGGGCATCGGGATCGCTGACATGATCCAGGGCGCGCTCAGCGCGGCGGGCCGTGAGCCGGGTCAGTTCTACGCCTTCAATCACAACGGGTTGATCATCGAGGACAGCTCCGGGACGCGGGAGTTTCAGAAGCCCTACGCGCGGCCTCGCTCCGAGATCGATGGCTGGGACGTCGCGGATCCGCATCGGGTGAACCTCCTGGAGACCGTCCGGAATGCCCAGCCCACCATTCTCATCGGCACCTCCGCGCGCGCCGGGGCGTTCTCGGAGGAGGTGGCGCGGGAGATGCACTCGTACTGCGAACGTCCGGTGATCATGCCGCTGTCTAATCCCACCGACCGCTGCGAGGCCCGCCCCTCGGATCTGCTCGACTGGACCGACGGCAAGGCCCTGATAGCGACGGGCAGCCCGTTCGAGCCGGTGCGGCGCGGTTCCGTGCATCACACGATCGCGCAGGCCAACAACGCCCTCATCTTCCCGGGCCTGGGGCTGGGGTGTCGGTGGTGCGGGCCAGGCTGGTCAGCGAGGAGATGATTTATGCGGCAGCTCAGGCGTTGGCCGGGCTCGTCAACGAGCACCAGCCGGGGGCGTCGCTGCTGCCGACCATGCGCGACCTTCGGATGGTGGCGGCGACGGTGGCGAAGGCGGTGGCGGAGACCGCGGAGTCGCAGGGGCTGGCCCGGCGTCCGTTGACCAACCCGATCCAGGACATCTACGAGCGCATGTGGAAACCGGAGTATCCGGAGTTGCGCATCGTGTGATCCGGCGCGTTGACGGGATTCCTGCCAGTCGGTTCAACTCCGAGCGTCAAGACCGCGGTTCCCCTGCGCACCGCACCGACTTTTCCAGTATTCAGTCATCCTGTTCAAACCCGCATTCACGAATCAATTCGGGAGTATTCTTCGCTCACACCACCAGGTGGGCCATCACGAATCACAGGAGAACACGGTGTCTCGGATTTTATTCGTTTCCCGACGGACTGCCGCGCTGGTCGCGACACTGATATCGACTTTTCTCCCACTGACCGGTTGCACGATCTACGCCACCGCTCCTCCGCCCGCGACGACGACCACCGCCGAGGGACGCAGAACGATCACCAGCACGGAAGGAATCGGGGACTCCGACACCCACATTCCCGAGGCCCGCGACACTCGGACCCAGAAACCAGCCACCCCCACGGCCAAGGAGACGAAACCGAACAACCCAGGAATCTATCCCGGCGCCGGCGGTCCCCGACCAGCCCACGCCACTCTTATCACAACGGTCTACCCGACAGAAAGCTACGGAGGCCTCGGCATCGCAGTGATAAAAACCCCCTCAGGCAACATCGGGTGCGACCTGTCGGTTGCATATGCAGGCTGCGGAATCCTGAGCTACAAGAAAGACCAGCCCTACGGATATGACGACGGGGGACCGCGATGGTGGATGCCCCTCGATAGATCCTTCTCTGATGGAATTCGGTCCTACGGGGGAGACTTCTTCCTCACTCCCGGTTCTCCACCCCAGGTTGTTCCCTATGGCGCCGTCGTCTACTACGAGAACTATGTGTGCGCCTCCGAGGAGAACGGACTGACCTGCTGGAACAGCGATACCGGCCACGGCGCTTTCATGAATCGTGACGGAGTCACCACTTTCTGACCAATACGATGCCACCCCCGCGGGAAGCGTCGGCACCTGTTGATGCAACGCCTCGATCCCTTCGGCGCCGGGCGCAATACGACGCCGCCCCCGTGGGAAGCGTCGGCACCCAGTCGAAGAAGCCCGCGTCTCATGCACACAGATGAAGCTTCCGGACGCCCCCACCCCACCGGCGAGCACCGTTATGCTTGAGGTACCGCGCAGAGTGCCCGACGAGGGACCCGTGGTGGCGTGAGCCGCTGCGAGACCTGTGGTCGTGTCGCATCCCCTAGGGAGCGCTCGCAGGGGTTTGACTAGGTGTTTTACCCCGTGACAACTCAACAGAGTGGTGTCGCAGGGGCCTGTGGGGCGGAGCGCTCGCAGACGTTGGTAAAGTCCCTTGTCAGGACCGCCTTCCGAGGCGAGCCATTGTTCCGGTCTCTAAGACCGGACTTCATTGAGACGGGGGCTGTAGTCGGACGACCCCAAACCCACGAAATAGATTGTTCCGGTCTCTAAGACCGGACTTCATTGAGACACATTGATGAGTTCACGCTCATGTTCACCAATCCGCATGATTGTTCCGGTCTCTAAGACCGGACTTCATTGAGACGGGGTCTCTGGGTGCACGAGTGCTTAGAAGCACTCTACAAATTGTTCCGGTCTCTAAGACCGGACTTCATTGAGACTGCCATCGCGCGGCTTCGACGGCTATCTGTGCGCGGATGAATTGTTCCGGTCTCTAAGACCGGACTTCATTGAGACGGGATGCACCGAGAGCCTCTGCGCCGGCCTGGACCCGCACGATTGTTCCGGTCTCTAAGACCGGACTTCATTGAGACCCCTTTTGAGGGATATTTAGTGATTTTTACGCCCTACCATTGTTCCGGTCTCTAAGACCGGACTTCATTGAGACGTAGTCGTCTGGTTCAGTCAGCGGAAATTGGTCGTCATTGTTCCGGTCTCTAAGACCGGACTTCATTGAGACGATATCATCAGGAATCCACGCGGATACCACGTGCCTCCGATTGTTCCGGTCTCTAAGCCCGGACTTCATTGAGACTCATCTTCTGGTGCGTAATTTACCACCAGCTGCCGGATTGTTCCGGTCTCTAAGACCGGACTTCATTGAGACATTCGGTTGCCGGGGAGATGCGCCAAGCCGATGCGTTCATTGTTCCGGTCTCTAAGACCGGACTTCATTGAGACCGGCGCGCGGGCTTCAGGATGCCGTGCTTCACGAAGATTGTTCCGGTCTCTAAGACCGAACTTCATTGAGACAGACTTGGACCTGTTCTCCTTGGACCCAACAAGTTGTATTGTTCCGGTCTCTAAGACCGGACTTCATTGAGACTGGGCGAGGCTCTTGGTTCTTTGTGACATCAGTCGTCCTGATTGTTCCGGTCTCTAAGACCGGACTTCATTGAGACACGACCTGCTGGGGCCTCAGGTTTGGGGGGTATCAACATTGTTCCGGTCTCTAAGACCGGACTTCATTGAGACCAGAGGGGTCGGAATTCGGTGAGGGTGTCGAGGGTCTGCATTGTTCCGGTCTCTAAGACCGGACTTCATTGAGACATCCAAAACAGTCATTAAGGCTCCTATCAATCAAAAAAATTGTTCCGGTCTCCAAGACCGGACTTCATTGAGACCGATATCTCCGCCACGTCTCCGATCGTCGCTGGCGATTGTTCCGGTCTCCAAGACCGGACTTCATTGAGACACAGGAGCCGGAGCAGATAGTTCCGGTGTGGTGGGAATTGTTCCGGTCTCCAAGACCGGACTTCATTGAGACCGAGCAGACACAGGGTCGCCGATCATGACATAGCGTTATTGAGGCTTATTCATAGGGGTGTTTTGGCTTTCCCCAACTAACGCTTTATCCGAGGGGGATGTGAGGGCGGCTTGCCCGATCTGAGACAATTCAAGG
>JABCNW020000186.1 GCA_013333945.2 Propionibacterium sp. | reverse complement strand
TATCGCCAGATCATGCCGACGACGAAGACCGCCATCGCGATGTAGGGGAAAACCCCCCAGAGCAGAGTGTTCATGGATCAGACTCCCAGCAGTTCAGCGTCTTCGTCAGGACGGGGGTTCAGGAACGGATCGATGCCGTAGGGCTCCAGCCCCACGCCCTCGGTCTCGGGGCCGTCGCGGAGCAGTTTCGCGACGGTTTCGGCCTGCTCACCGTCGACGGCGGGCAGGGTGGCGCGTAGGGCGACCAGCGCCCCGTGCCAAGGAGATTTCCGGTGCTCCAGGGCCATCGCGAGCAGCTCCATCCCGGCGCGGTGCCGGTTGATCAGGTCCCAAGCGACGTCCAGGTCGCCAAGGGCCCCGAACTCCAGCACCACCGACAGGTGGTCGGGTAGTTCTTCGTCACTGACCTCCATTCCGGCGCGGCGGTAGGCCTGTTTGAACTGCACCAGCGCAACCCCCCGCTTCCGGCTGTCACCGTGGGCGTAGTAGGTCAGGTGCAGAGCGCACTTGCGGGTGTAGTCGAAGGTTTCGACATAGGCTCTCCGGGACGCCTCCAGGCCCTGCTGTTCGAGGTGGTCGATCACCCCGATCAGCGGCTCCCCCACTGTGGCGGGTAGCTTCCCGACCGCGCCCCGAAGCCGCGTCAGGTTCCGGAACAGCTTCACCGTGGGGTATTCCAGCAGCAGGGAGACGGCCTGCCATGTCACGAGCAGCTGGTCGTCGGGCAGCTCCCGGGACGGGATGTTCGGGACCCGGCGTCCAATGCCGGGCAGCCAACGTCTCATCACCTCACCCCCGAGGTCGGCATGCCGTGACCGTCCCAGTCGAGGAAGGTGCCCTGCCCCTGGGTGGCCTCCCGCCGTGCCTTCGCAGCCGAGTAGCTGCCGATCGTCACGGCCACGGGACCACCACCAGGGGCCGTGCCACCCTCGCCGACAGGGCATTCGGTAGAGATCGACTCCAGGCTGTGGGCCTGTTCCTTGTGCGACGGAGGGATGACATAGCGCTCGTCGTACTTGGCGATCGCGAGCAACCGGAACATGTCCTGAACCTCCTGGCCGGTCATGCCGACCTTGGCGGCGATCTCCTCGTTACCAACCCCTCCGAGGTTGATGTCGCGCATGTAGGAGCGCATCGCGGCCATCTTCTCCAAGGCGGCGCGTACCGGAGCGACGTTGCCTGCCGTGAACAGATTGGCCAGGTACTCCATGGGGATGCGCAGCACGTCAATGGCCCCGAACAGGTTGTCGACGTTTTCTGCGTCGTATCCGGTGGATGCGACGGAGTCGACGATGGGCGACAGCGGCGGGATGTACCAGACCATCGGCATGGTGCGATACTCCGGGTGCAGGGGAAGCGCCACCCGGTGGTCCATGATGAGTTTCTTCACCGGGGAACGCCGGGCCGCCTCGATCCAGTCGTGCGGGATGCCCTGACGTTCTGCCTCGGCGCGAATGTCGGGATCCTCTGGGTCGAGGAAGACCGTGAGCTGTTTCTCATACAGCTTGTGTTCATCGCGTTCGGCCGCTGCCACGAGCACCGCGTCGGCGTCGTAGAGCATCAAACCGATGTAGCGCAGCCGCCCAACGCAGGTCTCCGCGCAGACCGTGGGAATCCCCAACTCCACACGTGGGTAGCAGAAAGTGCACTTCTCGGCCTTGCCGGTGTTGTGGTTGAAGTAGACCTTCTTGTAGGGACACCCGGAGATGCACATGCGCCAACCGCGGCAGCGGTCCTGGTCCACCAGGACGATGCCGTCCTCGGCGCGTTTGTAGATCGCGCCCGAAGGACAGGAGGCAGCGCACGCCGGGTTGAGGCAGTGCTCGCAGATGCGCGGCAGGTAGAACATGAAGGTTTGTTCGAACTCGAACTTCACCTTGTCCTCGATGCCCTTGAGCATCGGGTCCTTGTGCCCGTACTCGACCATGCCGCCCAGGTCATCGTCCCAGTTCGGACCCCACTTCGGGGTCATCTTCTCGCCGGTGATCAGTGAGTGGGCCGTGGCCACCGGGAAGTGTTTCTGTCCCGCCGGGGCGTTCAGCAGGTTCTGGTAGTCGTAGGTCCACGGCTCGTAGTAGTCGTCGATCTCGGGCATCTTCGGGTTGCCGAAGATGTTGAGCAGTTTGTGGAACCGACCACCACCCTTGAGGCGCAGCCTGCCGCGCTTGGTGACCTCCCAGCCGCCCTGCCATTTCTCCTGGTTCTCGTATTCCCGGGGGTAGCCGAGACCCGGGCGGGTCTCCACGTTGTTGAACCACACGTACTCAGTGCCGGAGCGGTTCGTCCAGGCCTGCTTGCAGGTGACCGAGCAGGTATGGCAGCCGATGCACTTGTCGAGGTTCATCACCATCGCCATCTGGGCCATGATTCGCATGTTGATTAGATCCTTTCCGGCTCAGAAGTAGGTGACGTCCTGCGAACGCTTGCGGATCATCGTGACCTCGTCACGGTTGTTGCCCGTAGGTCCGTAGTAGTTGAACGCGAAGGCGATCTGTCCGTAGCCACCAGCGATGTGGGTCGGCTTGACCATGATGCGGGTCATCGAGTTGTGGATGCCGCCACGGCGACCGTCGCGCTCGGTGAGAGGGACCTCGATGAGGCGGTCTTGAGCGTGGTACATGTACACGGTGCCCTCGGGCATGCGGTGCGATACGATCGCGCGGCAGCTGACGACGCCATTGCGGTTGACCAGCTCGACCCAGTCGTTGTCCTCGATCCCGACCTTGGCCGCGTCCTGCGGGCTGATCCAGATCTGCTGACCTCCGCGGGAGAGGGTCTGCATGAACCAGTTGTCCTGGTACTGCGAGTGAATGGCCCACTTGAAGTGGGGGGTCAGGTAGCGCACCGAGACCCCTAGCTCGTTGACCTCCCCGAGGGGTGTTTCACCGAACAGTCGGGTCATGTTGAGGGGACCGCGGTAGGTGGGCAGCTGCTCACCGAGCGCGATCATCCAATCGTGGTCGAGGTAGAAGTGCATGCGCCCGGTGAGCGTGTGCCACGGCTTCATGCGTTCGACGTTGATGGTGAACGGTGCGTAGCGACGGCCTCCCGATTCGGATCCCGACCACTCAGGTGAGGTGATCACCGGGGTGGGTTGGGCGACGATGTCCTGGAAGGTGATGAGTTTGCCCTCGTGTTCAGCCGCCAGATCGTGCAGCTGCACACCGACCCGTTTCTCCAGGGTCTTGAACCCCTGGGTGGCCAGGTGCCCGTTGGTGGTGCCCGCCAACGCCATGATCGCCTCGGCGGCGTTCACACCGTTGTCGAGCCTAGGGCGCCCGTCGGCGGGGCCGCCACGGCGGGTGCCGTTCTTACCCTTGAGGTATTCGATGGCCGACGTGACGTCGGTGACGAGGCCTTTCTGGGCGGTGCCGAGCTTGTCGAGCAGCGGACCAACGGTGCCGTATTTCGCCCCGATCGCGGTGTAGTCGCGTTCGATGACGGTCAGGCGCGGCATGGTGACCGCCGGGATCGGATCTACCTCGCCCTTGCTCCAGTCCCTGACCGCGCCGTGCGGCGTGGCCATCGCGTCCGGTGAGTCGTGCATCAGCGGGGTGGCCATCACATCCTTGCGCACACCCAGGTGATCCTCTGCTAGCTCGGAGAGTTTGTCGGCGATCAGCTGGAACGTCTCCCAGTCCGTCTTCGCCTGCCACGGCGGGTTGATGGCAGGGGTGAACGGGTGGATGAACGGGTGCATGTCGGTGGTGTTGATGTCGTGCTTCTCGTACCACGTGGCCGCGGGCAGCAGCACGTCCGACATCAACGTCGAGCTGGTCATACGGAAGTCCAGCGTCAACAGCAGGTCGAGTTTGCCCTCGGGCGCCTGCTCCCGCCAGACCATGTCCTTGGGGCGCATCTCCCCTTCCGCCTCGGCGGCGGTGACGGCGTGGTCGGTGCCGAGCAGGTGCTTCAGGAAGTACTCATCGCCCTTGGCGGTGTTGCCGATCAGGTTGGAGCGCCACAGCGTCAAGGCCCTGGGGAAGTTCTCGGGGTTGTCGGGGTCCTCGACCGCGAACTTCAGCCTGCCTTGTTTGAGCTGGTCAACGATGTAGTCGGGGGCCTCCTGCCCAGCGGCGGCAGCCTCGTCTGCCAGGGCGAGGGGGCTCTTCTCGAACTGCGGGAAGAATGGCATCCAGCCCAGTTTCGCGGACTGCACGTACAGGTCGGAGGTGACCTTCTTGTCGAACAGACCGTTGCCGAACTTCTTAGCAGAAAGAGCATCGGCGTCGAAGGTGTCATAGCGGTACTGGTCGGTGTGGATGTACCAGTAGCCGGTGTGGATCATCTGCCGGGCAGGGCGATGCCAGTCCAGCGCGAAGGCCATGGTGGCCCATCCCGTGATGGGGCGGGCCTTCTCCTGACCGACGTAGTGGGCCCAGCCACCCCCGTTGCGCCCTTCGCAACCGCAAAACTGGATCAGCGTCAGCATGGTCCGGTAGATCACGTCGGCGTGGTACCAGTGGTTGGCACCAGCCCCCATGATGATCATGGAGCGCCCATTGGTGTCGATCGCGTTCTGCGCGAACTCGCGGGCGACCCGGATGACCTGTGCGGCGGGAACGTTGGTGATGGTCTCCTGCCATGCGGGGGTGTAGATGCCTTCGACATCGTCGTAATCCTTCGGCCAGGCGCCGGGCAGGCCCGGGCGGGCCACGCCGTACTGAGCCAGCAGCAGGTCGAGGACGGTGGTGACTAGCCGGTCCCCGACTCTCCGCACCGGCACCCCGCGGCGCAACCCGAAGGGCTCCTCGGCGTCGTTTGCGAAGCAGGGCAGCTCCACCTCGACCATCTCGTACCCGGGAGTGTCCATCATGGTCAGGGCCGGTTTGATGTCGCCCAGGATCAGGTTCCACCTGCCCGCATCGGCGTCGCCGAAACGATGTCCGAGGGTGCCGTTGGGGCTGGCGACCCGGTCGGCGTTCTCGTCCCACACGAGCGGCTTGAACATGGCATTGGCCTGCTCGGCCAGTTCCCCGCCGACATCGCCCGCGACGAGGTTCTTGCCCGGCCGGTACACCCCGGGGGCGTGTTCGTCGAGGGTGATCAGGAACGGGGAGTCGTTGTAGGTGCGGTTGTATTCGTCGAAGAACGGCACCCGCCGGTCAGCGAAGAACTCCTTGAGCACCACGTGCCCCATCGCCATGCCGAGGGCCGCGTCGGTGCCGGGCGCGACCGGAACCCACTCGTCGGCAAACTTGGTGGCCTCCGAGTAATCGGGCGACATGACCACGACCTTCTGGCCGCGGTAGCGGGCCTCGGTCATCCAGTGAGCGTCGGGCGTACGTGTCAGGGGCACGTTCGAACCCCACAACATCAGGTAGCCGGCATCCCACCAATCGCCGGATTCACGCACGTCGGTCTGGTCGCCGTAAACCTGCGGCGAGGCGGGCGGCAAGTCGGCGTACCAGTCGTAGAAGGACAGCATGCAGCCGCCGATGAGGCTGTGATACCGGGCACCGGATGCGTGGGAGACCATCGACATGGCCGGGATCGGCGAGAAGCCGGCGATCCGGTCGGGACCCCAGCGTTTGATGATGTAGATGTGGGCGGCGGCCACCATCTCGACGGCCTCGTCCCAGTTCGCCCTGACGAAACCGCCCTTGCCGCGGGCCCGTTTGTAGGTGCGCGATTTCTCCTCGT
>JABCNW020000185.1 GCA_013333945.2 Propionibacterium sp. | reverse complement strand
TTGTCCTCGCAGATGGTGCCGTCAGTACCGAAGTACCAGAAATTACCGAGAAGCTGATCAACGACCACCTGGTTGTAGACGGAGTTCGTCGCCGAGGTGGACGAGTTGTAGGCACCCCAGTTTCCAGCGCCGGGGCTGTAGACCACCTGACCATCGGCAGTCTCCTTGATACCCACGTCCCGGGCGCATGGATTGTCGCCTCCGATGGCGGTCTCGGAGGCTGCCGGCTTGGCTTCGCCCTCGGCTTCCTCACCGCTGGTACATCCGCTGAGCAGCAGTGCTCCGCTCACCAGCACAGCCAGGGCCGCATTGGTTCCCCTGAACTTCATGTTTTCTCCTTGTCGTGAGCCGACATGCGGTCCCACAATGGGACCGGTTGGCATCGGACCCTAGTGGTAGTCGAAGTCATCACGCACCCCGAGGGCCAGTTGTGAGACATATTGTTACGTATCTGATACGTGAGACCCCTTGTCGGACCGCAGTCAGACTACGATCCGAGTGACCGGCAGCCCGGTCTGAGCGGAGAAGTCCAGCGGCGACGACGGCAATCCTGCACGCACGGCCGTCAGGCCGACGGCGGCGATCATGGCTCCGTTGTCAGTGCACAGCCCCGGCCTCGGACGCCGCACCGCAAGCCCCTCTCCGACAGCCCGTTCCTCGAGCAAACCACGCAGCCGTGAGTTGGCGGCCACTCCCCCTCCGAGCTGGATCGTCCCCACCCCGAGATGCCGGGCGGCGTCAAGGGTTTTGGAGACCAGCACATCGGCGACGGCCTCCTGGAAGCTGGCGCACACGTCGCTCACGGGAACCTCCCGACCCTCCAACCGGGCGGTCTCCACCCAACGCGCCACCGCCGTCTTCAAACCGGAGAAGGAGAAGTCGAAGCGATGTTTCTCGAGGTCGTGGCGCGCCGTGAGGCCGCGCGGGAAACGGATGGCAGCGGGATCGCCATCGGCTGCGGCACGGTCGATGACAGGACCGCCCGGGTAGGGCAGGTCCAACAACCGTGCCACCTTGTCGTAGGCCTCCCCTGCTGCGTCGTCGATGGTGGAACCCAGTTCCTCGATGTCACGGGCCAGGTCGCGAACGTGCAGCAGGGATGTGTGGCCGCCGGAGACCAGCAACGCCAGGGCTGGCATCGGGAGAGGACCGTGGTCAAGGAGATCGACAGCGATGTGCCCGACGAGGTGGTTCACCCCGTACAACGGTTTGCCAAGATGCGCGGCGAGGGCCTTGGCGGCTGAGATCCCCACCAGCAGGGCTCCCATCAGGCCGGGGCCGGCGGTGACGGCGATGGCGGCGACCTCGGCCAGGTCGACATCGGCCGCGGCGACGGCGCGTTGCAGGGTGGGTACGAAGGCCGACAGGTGTGCCCGGGAGGCGATCTCTGGCACCACTCCCCCGAAACGCACGTGGAGATCGACGGAGCTTGCGACCTCGTTGGCCAGGAGTTGATCCCCACTGACGATGCCGACGCCCGTCTCGTCGCAGGAGGATTCGATTCCCAGGATCAACGGCTCGCTCATTGACTCTCCTCCATTTTCATCCTCTTCTCCATGACCACGGCGTCGACGCCTTGCCCGTAATAGTTTCCGCGCCGATTCACCGGGACGAATCCGTTCGCTGCGTACAACTCGATGGCCGCGATGTTGTCGGAGGCCACCTCCAGTAGCACGTTCCCGACCCGCTGTTCCGCGGCCCAGGCGATCCCGCGCCTCAACAGCCTTCCCGCGATACCTAGGCGGCGGTGTTTCCCCGCGACGACGATCCGGTCCAGGTCGGCGGTGTCACCCGCGTGACGCCAGGACGCACAGGCGATCACACCCTCCACCGCGGTGACGGCCACCTCCACGAGGCGGTCCTCACCGCTGATCTCCTCCAGCCACGACGTCTCCGACCAGCGTTGCCGCGCCGGAAAAACCAGCTCCAGCCGGGTCAGGGCGGGGACGTCGGCAGGCATGGCGGTCCGGATGATCATCGGGGCGCCCTGAGGCGGGGCAGCGCCGACTTGCGGGTTCTCGGCACCGCAGCATCCGCGGCCCGCAGGTAGAAGGGCTCCCCATCGACGACCGCTAGATCAGCCCAGCGCGCCGCCAACACCGCCGCGTCCAAGAAACGCGGCCCGGCCGGGTCGTCGAGGACCGGGCCGGCCGCGGGCAGGTCCGGGATGGCCTCGGGCGCACTCACCCGGGGTTCACCGACGCGAATTCCGTCGCGGTAAAGCGCCCAGTAGAACTCCTTGCGACGAGCGTCGGAGGCTACCACAAACTCGTCCGGCGCATCCTGCCACTGGGCGGCGATCACGTCGAGGGAACACACCCCGTGCAGGGGCCTGCCCGCCACTGCTGCCAGGGTGCGGGCGGTCACGATCCCGACGCGAAGTCCCGTGAACGGCCCCGGCCCCATGCCGACGGCGTAGGCATCGATCTCGGTCATGGTGATCCCGACCGATGCGCATACGCGCTGGACCAGCGGAATCAGGGTCTCGCCATGGGCGCGGGTATCTACCACCACATCGGATGCGACGGGCTCCCCGTCGCGGGCCAAACCCACTGCCACATGGTGGGAGGTATCGATTCCCAAGGTCCAGGTCATGGTTTCCTCCTGATGGTTTCCAGGACGCCGTCCCAGCGGGGACCGATGCCAGTCAGGATCACACGCCGCGCCTCGTCACCGACGTCACGGTCGATATCGATCTCCAACCGCTCGTCGGAGAGCCACTCGGCGATTCCCTCGCCCCATTCGACGAGGGTCACCGACCGGGACAGTGTCGCATCGAGGTCAATGTCGGCCAGTTCATCGGCATCTGCCATGCGGTAGGCATCCACGTGCACCAGGTCAGGCCCATCGCCACGAGCAGAGTGGATGCGCGAGAGCACGAAGGTGGGGGAGATCACGGGGCCCTCAACCTCGAGTCCCTCCCCGATCCCCCGGGCCAGGGTGGTCTTGCCGGCCCCGAGGTCCCCGGTGGCGATGATCACATCGCCCGCACGGAGCAGACCCGCCAATTCCACACCCAGGGCATGCATCGCTGCGGGGGTGGGGACGGTGACGGCCACGGGCAGATCGCGGCCGAGCACGATCCCGGATGCGTTTTCGCGGAGCGGACCGAAACCGTGCGCACCCCACCACTCCACGAGCTCGGGGAACTCACGGCGACACAGCACCTCGACCCGCTTCAGACCCGCGTCCACCGCGAGCGAGACGGCCCCACCGATCATGGCCTTCGCAATCCCTCGCCGGGTCTCGGTGGGCAACACGGAGACCCGGCGCAACGTGGCGACCTCTCCGTCGTGGGCAACCAGCAGGCAACCGACCAAGCGCTCACCATCGAGGGCGCACACCCCCCAGCCCTCTGTCAGGGCCCTCTCCACATCGGCACGAGAGTCGGAGAGGGCGTCGGCGGGTGGGTCGACGCGACGACGGGCGGCGAAAGCGGTCCGGATGACGCGCAGCATCCCGGGGACGTCTGCTGTGGTGGCCAGTCGCACCTGGATGATCTCGGTCATGGCGGGCAGATTCTAACCCCGCTCCCCCCGGTGGCCGCGATCCCGGCGATCGCCACGCCGCCAGGGACCACGACCGCGACCTCCGCCAGGACGGCGCCGCTGCTGGGGCCTGGGGGCGATCAATGCCTGGTAGTCGCTCTCCGTCACGGGAGCTCCCGCGCAGGGCCGGGCGCCCGTGAGTGAGGCGAGTTCATCGCTTCCCGGGGTCACCTCGATCGGTTCAGTCTTGACCCCGGCCTGCCCCACGATCCGGCGCATCTGTTTGCGCTGGTGCGGCAGGACGATGCTAACCACAATTCCTTCCTCACCGGCACGGGCGGTACGTCCGGCTCGATGGAGGTAGTCCTTGTTGGTCTTGGGGGGATCCACCTGGAGCACCAGGGAGATGTCGTCGACATGGATGCCGCGGGCGGCGACGTCGGTGGCCACCAGGACGGGCACCTCTCCTCGCTTGAAAGCCGCGAGGATACGGGCACGGGCACCCTGGGTGAGGCCTCCGTGCAGCGCCCCGGCCATCACCCCGGCCTCACGCAGCTGCCTCGCGATGCGGTCGGCTCCCATCTGGGTGCGGGCGAAGACCACGGTCCGGCCTTCCCGGTTCGCGATCTCGGCAGTGGCCTGGTTCTTGTGGTGAGGAGCCATGTGCAGCACGTGATGGGTCATGGTGGTCACCGATGCCTTGCCGGAGTCCACCTCATGGGTGACCGGATCGGCGAGGTGCTTCCTGACCAGTGCGTCCACTGCACCGTCAAGGGTGGCGGAGAAGAGGAGCCGCTGCCCGTCCGCGGGCACGGCCTCGAGGATGGTGGTGACGGCGGGCAGGAACCCGAGGTCGCTCATGTGGTCCGCCTCATCGAGAACCAGCACCTCCACCCGGCTGAGGTCGACCGCCCCTTGTTCGAGGAGATCGATCAGCCTGCCGGGAGTGGCCACCACCACGTCCACGCCGCGCTCGAAAGCCTTGAGCTGGGGACCGTAGGCCATGCCACCCGCCACCAGGTACAGGTGAAGTCCCATCACTGCAGCCAGTGGTGAGAGGTTGTCTGCGATTTGCAGGGCCAGCTCGCGGGTAGGGGTCAGTATCACGGCACGCGGAGTGCCGGTGGGGTCATCGGCTGCGAGGCGAGTCAACAGCGGGAGCCCGAATGCCAGGGTCTTACCAGACCCGGTGCGACCGCGTCCGAGCACGTCGCGACCAGCGATGGCGTCGGCGATGGTGGCGCGCTGAATCGGGAATGGCTCCGTAATGCCCTGCTGCTTCAAGACCGCCACCATGGGAGCGGCCACACCGAGTTCTGCAAAACTGGAGGTCGTGTCGTTCTCGGCGACCTCCACCTCGACGGTGGTGGCCTCCCAGCTCATCTGATCCTGTTCGACGGGGTCGAAGTCACGCGATTCGCGGAACTGGCCGCGCCTTTCCCCGAGTCGGCGATCATGACGGCTGCGACGCTCATGGTCGCGGCGACCGTGTGAATGTTCCTGCCGATCCCACCGGGGGGAACGGAAACTCCTCGGACGCTCACCGCGACGGAAGTCCTGGTCAAAATCGCGATCCCGACGTTTCCGCTCGTTTCGCTCATTCCTGCGGCGGTCGCCATCGCGGTCACGGAAGTCATCGCGCTGCCGAAAGTCATCGCGCTGCCGGAAGTCATCACGGCGACTGTCGAACCGGCCTGCGTCACGGCTCCGCGGTGCATTCCGGTCGTCACGTCGACCGTAGCGGGAGCGGGAGCCGCCCCATCGCTGCCCAGATTCGCGATCGTCACGCCAGCCTCGATCGTCGCGGCGACCGCGTTCCCTGTCGCGGTTCCTCTCACGGTCGAAGTCGCGATCGTCATTCCCGAAGCCACCGCGCCCATGGGCACGATCGCCCCGGCCGAAACCTCCAGAGCGCGCTTCGGGGTTACGTACCCCGCCTGATCGACGGGGTTTGTGACCACGAGCTGCACGTTCAGCAGCGCTCCAACGCTTCTTGGGGGTGCCGTCCGACTTGAACGACTTGGGTTTCTTCCTGGGCATGGCCATGGCAGGTCCTGTTCACGGTGCTCGTCTCGGGCCCGACGGATAATCCCGCGGGCGGCGGCGCGTCTCGTCACATACGAAAACATCCGGAACACAAGACGGCCGTTGGTGCGCTAGGTGCGCAGCTGACAGCCGGGAAATCCGGCGTCGGGGAACCCGGGGAAAGGTCAGCAGCATCCCCGGGAAGGGCCAGTCAGGCCGACTTGTGTTTGTATGCCGTGAAATCTGATTTGAGCAATTCACGCCTCATTCCCGAGGCGCTAGGGAGACAGCCACCCCGTCGAGGATCACCTCCAGTTTTTTCATGAACCAGTCACGAGGAGAAGAATCGACGGCCTCCAGTTTGGCCTGGCGGATCGCATCCCACCCGGGGACAGGCTCCCCGATCGACTCCTCCAGGGCCCAGGTTCTTCGTAGGTAATCGCGCTCAGGCCCCGCCTCGGCCAGTAACCCGTCCATATGTTCCACCGCACGACGGTGATCTACCACCATGTCGAAGATGAGGTCACAGGCCAGCAGGGCGTTGCGGGCCGTAAACCCACGTTCCATCAGAAAGGAGCATAATTCGTCGTTCAGGCGCACCAGCATCGGGGTGATGACTCCTCGCGAGGCCTCGGTAGCGGAGCCAGGGTGAGCCTCCCAGAAGCACCACGCGCAGGTGGCGTAGTCGACGAGCACTTGCCGCCAGGTTCCCTTCAGCTCGGGCCATTCCACGGATTCCAGGGCAAGGCTGAGTCCGAGCCGGACAAGCTCATCGCGGTCAGGGGCGTAGCGGAACAGTGTGCTCTCCCCCACTCCGAGGCGTTTCCGGACCGCGGCGAAGGTCAGGGTCGGGAAGCCCACATCGAGCACGGCCCGGGCCACCGCTTCCCGATCTAGTCTCGGAGGTCGACCGCGACGAGCTCGCGTACCCATCAGACACTCCCCCGCGCAGCGGTCTCCGCATTGGAGCGGAAATCACGGAAGGCGGGATGCACGAGAACGAATACCGCAACGATTCCCAGAGCCACAATGGACACGATAACGGGCAGTGGCCTCCACCAGCCGTAGAAGAGGGTGCTGAGCGTCGGCGCGAGAACGTAGGTGAGGCCGTTGGTGGCACCGATCACCCCGGCGAGCCCACCTTGCTCGTCGTGCTCGACCAGCATGGTGGGACCGGATGTGTAGCCGGGCATCGCTATTCCGATTCCCAGACCGATCAGTAGGGCCGATACGAACATCACCCAGAGTTCTGCCTCGGGCAACATCACCACGAACCCGACGGTTCCGACCACCGCACCGACGCGCAACAGCATCGGCGGCGCCCACTGCGTGACGGGCACGACGACGGCCTGGGCGATGATCATGCCGACCCCGATCGCCAGCATCACGGCACCGGACAGCTGCCCGCCCGCGACCTCATCCAGGTGGAACCTGTCCATGATGATGAAGCTGGCCGTATTCTGGATGAAACCAAGGGCAGTGAAGGTACCGAAACCCGCCACCAGGAAGGGCAGGATCCGCTTGTCCATGGGGCTCACCCGGATCGGGCTCTCCACGAGCCGGCTGCCTGCCCCACCGTGCAGGCAGGCCAACACGAGCAGCATGGCGATCCCGATCAGCACGGGCACGACGATGATGGGGGTCAGCAGGCCGAATCCGGCCAGGGCTCCACCCACGATCGCCCCGAGGATACTGGCGATTCCCTGCACCGCACCTATCCCGGCCATTCCCTTGACGCGGGCCGGCCCCTCGGGCGTGAACTCGGCTATGTAGGCCTGGGCCGTGGGTGGTATGGCTGCGATCGCGGCTCCGAAACCAATTCCCCGCAGCAGCACAAACAGCAGGAACAAACCAGTACCCGCGAGCAGGCCCTGCATGCCGGCTGCCGCCAGCCCGGAAAACAAAGTCATGGTCACGATGGCGAGCGCCAGAGCCGCCAGAAGCACAGGTTTGAATCCCTTCGACTGGGCTCTTCGCCCCCAGAAACCAGAGGTGAGCCCCACCATGACGGCAGCGGCAGAGATGGTCACGCCCAGCTGCCACTCGGGCATGTCAAATCTGCGGGAGAGAGGGGCGATGATCGGGCTGAGGGTCATCTGACCCACATACACGATGAGAACGGTCGCGAGCAGCAGAGGGATCTGGGACTTCGATGTCCCTGTTGGAGCAACGTCGCCGGTGGTCATGGACCCAACCTACACCTTTTCGAAGGTTAACCGCCATAATTTGATTTCTCACCTTGCCCGCACCCAGCAGGATCATGACACCCGCACCCGCCAGGGCGATCACAGGTCCACCTGGCAGGCGGTTCCTAACTTTTGGTCAGAGTTTGAATTGGCTTTGGCAAAGGTCTGGAGTGGTTATGGATTTCCGTTCTAGCCTGTTGCCGTTGCTCCCTTCTCTACTGGCAGGAGGTTGACGTGTCCCACTGGAGGACTGATGAGCAGGCCACGGGGCAGATTCTGCGGTCGACAGCGGCATGTGCTCAGCAGTACGCCGCCAGCCGAGGTGATGCCTCAACAGCTGCGGGGAGTTTGTCGGATGCGCTGAGCAACTCGGGAATTGTTGCTGCCGCGGTCGCAGGATGGATGGATGGCCGCGGCCTCCCGGGTCTGGTCGAGCTCATGGAGCGAGTCGGGGTTGCGGTAACGGCCACTGGCGAGGCGCTGGCCACCTACCACCACGGGAACCTCGCCATGGCAGACAATGCGCACACCATGGCCTCCTTCACGCAGAGCCCACCACAGTTCCCCGGAGGCGATGGAAACCCGTACGACCCGTCCCGGTTCAGGAGACGCTAGACATGAGAAACACCGTTCACACCTGTGGGGTGTGGCGCACGGGATTCAAGGAGGTGCGGTGTGTCGTTGACTCTTCCTGTGGTGGATGAGTCCGGGCCTGTTCGCGACGGGGCCCGGAGCTTGTTGAACGTGTACATGGGGGTGGTGGACGTCACTGATGAGATCGCCTCCACATGGGCCGGTTTGAGCACGGCGTATTCGACTCCCGAAGCGCCGGATGTGTTGGACGCCATGACCCAACCGGGGACGTGCGCTCGCACTCTGGCGGCTGATGCCGACGGTGCATGTGCGGCGCTGCTGGCATACGCGGATCGGCTTGACGAGTTGAAGACGCTACGAGAACAACTCACCGCCGACATCGCCGCCCATGAAGCCAAGGCCGCGGCGACTTCCCAGGAATCCGCCCAGAGCGATGACCCAACCGCCCAGCAACATCAACAGAACCTGTTGCACTCGGAGGCTGTTGCGTTGGAGGGGCGGGTCGCCAGGTTCATTCAGGCCCTGGAGGAAGCACAACAGGAATGCAGCAGCAAAATCCATGCCGCCCAAGGCAACACCGCACATATTGGTGGGGGTGTCGCGACCCTGACCGGGGGGGGGCCGGGGCTGATTCCGATTGAACCAGATCCCAGGGTTTGGGATGTCGGCCAGGCACGCGATGGTCGTTTCCGCTCAGGGACGAACCAGGAGGAACACCACGAGAGCAGCGGCGCCATGGGGTTGGGCGCTCCAGTTCCCGGAGAGTCGGCTCCTATGCCCCGACCCGATCCGTGGCAGTATCCAGGCGACAGCGAAGGGGAAGGGTCTGGCCCTCACGCGCAGAGAGGAGCGAACCTCGGCGATCACCTCAAGCATGAAGCCGCAACGTCTGCCGCATACGGAATGGCCCCCTTCTGGCCCGACGCAGCAAGGAACCTATTTCATTTCCTCAACAATTCTGGGAGACCACTCGACATGAACACCAATGGCATGCTCAAAGATCTTCCCAGTCTACAGAATAACGTAAATTCCGACTTAAACCGCATGACAAGCGAAGCAGTCGAGAAAGCTAAGACTTCTGGCTACACCGGACCAGTTACATACCCCTTTGTAACCGATTGGCAGGATGAATACGCCGAGAAGAGCGAGAACGCAAATTGGTTTTATGCCACCGGTGGGTATCAGCATGCTACGGCGGGCACCATTACCGTGTATCCGGACGGCAGCTACAAATACGCTTACCAAGTGCACACCGCTGATCGGTATAACTGGGATGGGGACAAGAAGACTGGGATCGGGCCACTCACCATCTACGACACCGAGCTGCAGGAGTTGCACCGCGCCGGCATCGCCCAGGAATTCGATCTTGTCGGCGAATCCTCGGTAAGGACCGGACCATGACCCACCTCCCGCAACGAACCATGACCGCAGCCGTCATGGCTGTCACACTGCTCGGCGCTTGCACGCCCATAGAACCAATCAGCCCCACCCCTGAGGAAACCTCCATGTCAATTCAGCAAGAGGGGCCCCCCTACCCCGCCGATCTCGCCCATCTCGATGACATCCTCGCCCTCGGGAAAACCGCCCTCCCAGAAGGTGCTACTGATATCATAATCACCCCGGCCACCAAATTCGCTGAATCCTACCCCGGAGGCTGGGGATACGTCATCGCCTACCACGCCGACCCACAACCCATAAGAGACCACTTCGACACATACACCAGCTTTGACGGAAATTTCCTGGAAAAATATCCAGATGATACCCCCCCATCAAATATCAAGGATATTGATTTCACCGACATTAAACACCCTGTTATCGTCGGTTTTGGCAAAGTAAAACTCGTTGTCGAACGCCCCCTCGGGCGGTGCTGGCTCCTCATCCGCGGCGCACCCCGCTGAACCCCATAAGACGTTCCAGCCTGAGCAGCACATCACTAAACAGGACCGGACCATGACCCACCTACCGCGTCGGACCATATTCCTAGCTGCGGCCACCGTGATAGTAGCGGGGGTGACCGGCTGTGCCGGTATCGAATTCACCCCATGGGGACAACCCACCCCCACCGGAATGGAGAACGCCCCCTACCCCGCTGATCTCGATCATCTCGATGACATCCTCGCTCTCGGTGAGACCACTCTTCCTGAAGGTGCTACTAACATTACGGTCTCGCCGGCCCTCAAGACTGCCGAGGCCTCGCCCGGAGCCTGGGGATACGTCATCGCCTACCACGCAGAACCGCAACCCATCCGTGACCACCTCAATACATACACCGGAGATTTAGGAGATGGCGTAGATCACTACCCCGAAACTAGATCTGCCATCCACGTCAAAGACATCGATATGACAAAGATTCAGCACCCATGGATCACCGGCTTTAAAAACGCAGAAATCATCATTGAACGCCCTCTTGGGCGGTGTTGGCTTATCATTCGTGGCGGATTCCGCTAACCCCCGCTCATGCATCACGATAAGCACACCCCTATGACACACTCACCACGACGAACCATAATCGCAGCCGCGACGGTGACGGCTGTCGCACTTGCCGGTTGCGCGAATCCCTTCCCCGGCATCCGGTTCACACCAGAAGAAACCACCACCCCCACCGAACAAACACACGCCCACTACCCCGCCAACCTAGAGCATCTCGACGACATCCTCGCCCTCGGAAAAACCACTCTTCCGGAAGGTGCTACCGACATTACGGTCTCACCGGCCCTCAAGACTGCAGAAACCTCGCCCGGAGCCTGGGGATACGTCATCGCCTACCACGCCCAACCACAACCCATCCGAGACCACGTTGAAAAATACACAGGTCACGCGGGAAAATATGTAGACGTTTTTTCTGATTCTGGACCGGTTTCATACATCAAGGATATTGATTTAAACACTATTAAACACCCGTGGGTCACTGGGTTTGAAAATGCACAGCTTGTTGTTGAGCGTCCTCTTGGTAAGTGTTGGCTTATTATTCGCGGCGGATTCCGCTAGCCCCCACTCATGCATCACGATAAGCACGCCCCTATGACACACTCACCTCGACGAACCATGCTCACAGCCGCGACGGCGGCGGTCGTCGCCGTGACTGGCTGCGCCAATCCCTTCCCCGGCATCCAGTTCACACCAGAAGAAACCATCACCCCCACCGGAATGGAGAACACCCCCTACCCCGCCGACCTAGAACACCTCGACGACATCCTCACCCTCGGAAAAACCACCCTCCCAGAAGGTACTACTGATATCACAATCACCCCGGCCACCAAATTCGCCGAATCCTACCCCGGAGGCTGGGGATACGTCATCACATACCACGCCGACCCACAACCCATCCGAAACCACATCGACACATACACTGATCTCAAGGGAAATAATCTCGAGAGTTATCCAGACTCTACGACTTTCTTGTATATCAAAGATATTGATTTCACCGACATTAAACACCCTGTTATCGTCGGTTTTGGCAAAGTAAAACTCGTTATCGAACGCCCCCTAGGCCGGTGTTGGCTCCTCATCCGAGGCGCACCTCGCTAGCCCACACACAAGCGCACGGAACGGTTCAACCAGTGCCAGCAGTCATTGCCGATCGGGAGCCAATAGCCCACAGAGCACCTCGGGGAAACGCGACGCCTGCACATCGGGCGGGTACGGTCCGGGGAAACGCGACGCGGTAAGCGCCTGGAGGCTGGCGGCCATCAGGCCTGCCCGCCCAGCGGGCAGGCCTGCAGCCAGAAGGGTGCCGCAGGCCCCGGCCAGCACGTCGCCGGAACCGGCCTGGGCCGTCCATGCGGGGCCCAGCAGCGCCAGTCGCACGGAGCCGTCGGGCGAGGCCACCGGCTGGATGGCCCCTTTGAGGAGCACCGTCGCGCCGAATCGCCCGGCGGCAAGGACCGCGGCGGCCACCGGGTCGGCTTCGATCTCGCCGCGTTCCACCCCGAGGAGCCGGGCCAGTTCACCCGCGTGGGGAGTCAGGAGGGTCTCAGCGGGCAGGTCGGCGGGCAGCTGCCTGAGCGCGTCCGCATCGACCACCAGCGGCACCCGTCGTTCCAGCGCCACCTGAAAACGGGCCGCGGCGTCGTCCGGAGCTCCCCAGCCCGATCCGACGACCACGGCCTGGACCTGCCCGTCGGCGAGCACGACGCTCGGGAAACGCCCCACCACGAGATCACGGGGAGCAGAGCCGAGATAGCGCACCATCCCGGGCCCGGCACCGAGCGCACCCGCGATCGCCAGCAGAGCAGCTCCCGGATACTGCCGAGAACCGGCGTCGATTCCGACCACGCCGCGCGTGTACTTGTGGCTCGCCGCACCCGGAACCGGCCACCAGGCCACGATCTCCCCGGTCGTCACGACGTCGGTCACGCCTCGCACACCACCGTGGCGCTTGCGAATCCACCGTCGTGGGAGACGCTGAGGTGGATTCGGGCGACCCCCAGTTCCGCGAGTCGCTCGGCAACGGTTCCGGTCACCACGAACGACGGCACCCCGGCCTCGGAGCTGACCACCTCCGCGTCCAGCCGGCTCATGCCTCCGGGGCTGCCGAGCGCCTTGGCGAGGGCCTCCTTCGCCGCGAACCGTGCGGCCTGCGACTGCACAGGAAGCGCACGTTCCTCAGGTGTCAGAAGGCGCTCAGCAACCCCGGGGCGACGCCTCAGCATCGCCTCGAACCGCTCGACGACGCACAGGTCCGTGCCGATGCCGACGATCATGAGCCCACCCCTGGGTTACTCCACCGTCACCGACTTGGCCAGGTTACGGGGCTGATCGACGTCGTGGCCGCGGAGGGTGGCGACCTCACAGGCGAACAGCTGCAGCGGCACGATGGCGGGCAGCGGCTGCAGCAGCGTGGACACCCGCGGCAGTTCGATGAAGTGATCGGCGTGAGCGCGGGCATCGGCGTCGTTGGCCTCCGCCAGCACGATGGTGCGGGCGCCCCGGGCGCGCACCTCCGCGATGTTGGAGATCACCTTGTCACGCAGCTGGTCCCGGCTGTACGGGGGTACCACCACGAACATCGGCAGACCCTCGCTGATCAGGGCGATCGGGCCGTGCTTCAACTCGCCAGCGGCGAAGCCTTCGGCGTGGATGTAGGCCAGCTCCTTGAGCTTCAAAGCACCCTCAAGGGCGACGGGATAGCCGACGTGGCGTCCCAGGAACAGGATCGAGGGCTCATCCTTCAGCTCGGCCGCCAGGTTGAGGACGTTTTCCTGGGCGTCCAGGAGCTCCTGCAGCTCCTCGGGCATCCGCTCCAGCTCCTTCAACACCCCGCCGATCTCGTCGGCGTACTTCGTGCCCCGCACCTGCGCCAGGTAGAGACCGAGGAGATAGCAGGCGATGAGCTGAGTGGTGAAACCCGTGGTGGAGGCCACCCCGATCTCCGGCCCGGCATGGGTGTAGATGACCGCGTCGGACTCGCGCGGGATGGTCGCGCCGTTGGTGTTGCAGATCGCGACCACCTTCGCGTGCTGCTCGCGGGCGTGCCGGATCGCCATGAGGGTGTCGGCGGTCTCTCCGGACTGGGAAATGGTCACCACCAGGGTGGTGGGGTCGATGATGGGGTCGCGGTAGCGGAACTCGCTGGCCAGTTCCACCTCGCAGGGGACGCGAGTCCAGTGCTCGATGGCGTACTTCGCCACCAGGCCTGCGTAGAAAGCGGTACCGCAGGCCACGATGACGATCTTGTTGATGCTCCTCAGCTCCTCAGGGCTGATGCGGATCTCATCGAGGACGATCTCGCCGAGCTCGTTGGTGCGTCCGAGCAGGGTGTCGGCCACCGCACGAGGCTGCTCGAAGATCTCCTTGCGCATGAACCAGTCGTAGCCCTGCTTCTGGGCGGCGCTGAGATCCCAATCGACGTGGAACCTGCGGGTATCGGCGGGGGTGGCGTCGAAATTCGTGACGACCACGCCGTCACGGGTCAGCTCGACTACCTGGTCCTGCCCGAGCTCCATCGCGTCGCGGGTGTGTTCGATGAAGGCGGCGACATCCGAAGCGAGGAAGTACTCGCCGTCGCCGATACCCACCACGAGCGGGGAGTTGCGGCGGGCCGCGACGATCCGGTCGGGGTCGGCGGCATCAACCGCCACCAGCATGAACGCACCCTCCAAGCGAGTCACGACCGCCCGCATGGCAGAGACCAGATCCGCGCCGGCGGAGACCTCACGGGCCAACAGGTGAGCCGCAACCTCAGAGTCGGTCTCGGATGCGAATTCGACGTCCAGGTCCTCCCTCAGCGCCGCGTGATTCTCGATGATGCCGTTGTGCACGATGGCGATCCGGCCCGCGACGTGCGGGTGGGAGTTCGCGTCGATGGGCGCCCCGTGGGTGGCCCAGCGGGTGCGGCCGATGGCCGTTCCCGACTCCGGCAGCGGGTCAGCCTCGATGGCAGCCGCCAGGTTTGCAATCTTGCCCGCCTTCTTGCGGGTGTACAGTTCACCGTCGGCGACGACGGCGATGCCCGCCGAGTCGTAGCCGCGATATTCGAGTCGACGAAGTCCGTCGATGACGATCTGCCGCCCATCGCGGCTTCCGAGGTATCCAACGATTCCACACACGTTGGCAAACTGTACATCAAAAATGCACGTTTCTTGACCCTCACCTTCGGCTCCACCAGCAATACTATCGTCAACTCTTCAATTACTATTGGGGGTCCGGGCCCTGCACAGGCCCGCAAAAGCCGGCCAACCCGACACCGGAACACCGCAAGTCCTCACTATGCTTCCCGCATGGACTTCTTCAATGCCTACGCCCAAGGTTTCGCCCGGGTGGCCGCCGCGACGCTGCCCGGCGCCGATTTCGATCCGGCCACCAACGCGAGCCGCACCCTCGAGGTGGTGCGCGAGGCACACGAACGGAGCGTGGCCGCGGCGGCCTTCCCCGAGCTGGGCATCAGCGGTTATGCCATTGACGACCTGTTGCTCAATGATTCATTGCTGGATGCCGTCCACGAGGCCGTGGCTCGGCTGCGCCGGGAGAGCGCGGAACTCCGCCCCCTGTTCGCCGTCGGCGCCCCCGTGGCGCTGGGCAACCGGCTGTACAACTGCGCCGTGGTGATCCAGAGCGGCGAAATACGAGGAATCGTCCCCAAGTCCTATCTCCCCAATTACCGGGAGTTCTCCGAGAAGCGTCACTTCGCCCCGGGAACGAACGACCTGCCGCCCACGGTGGACATCCCCGACTGGGGGACGCTGATTCCTGTGGGAAACGCCCTGATCTTCGCCGCCTCCGCCGTTCCCGACCTCCGGATCCACGTCGAGATCTGCGAAGACATGTGGGTTCCGGTGCCACCCAGCCACCTCGCCGCCCTGGCCGGAGCGACCGTGTTGCTGAACCTGTCGGCCTCTCCCATCACCATCGCGAAGGCAGCCGACCGGCGAGCACTCGCCGCCGCCACGTCGAGCCGTTGCCTGGCCGCCCACGTCTACGCGGCGGCAATGTTCGGGGAGTCCACCACAGACCTGTCGTGGGACGGACAAACGATCATCCACGAACTCGGTTCCCTCCTCGCGGAGGGCGAACGTTTCCCCGACTCAGCGCGACTCACCGTCGCCGACGTCGACCTGGAACGCATCCGCCAGGAAAGACTGCGCCAGGGGTCCTTCGACGACAACCTCCGGGGTCTGGACGGCCCCCTACGCCACGAGGTGGTCAGTTTCACCCTCACCCCCCCGGTGGGAGATCTCGGGCTGGAGCGCCCCGTGGACCGCTTCCCGTTCGTGCCCAACGATTCCGACCGTTTGGAGCAGGACTGCTACGAGGGCTACAACATCCAGGTCTCCGGCCTGGAACGGCGCATGCTGGCCATCGGCGGCGGCGACCCAGCCCATGCGCCACGCCTGTGCATCGGGGTCTCGGGGGGCCTAGACTCCACCCACGCGCTGATCGTCGCCGCCAAGGCCTGTGATCGCCTGGGCCTGCCCCGCACCCATGTGCTGGCCTGGACCATGCCCGGGTTCGCGACGACCGAACACACCCGCAGCAACGCCCAGGCACTCTCGGAGGCCCTCGGGGTGAGTTTCGCCACCGTCGACATCCGCCCCATGGCGAAACAGATGCTGGAAGATCTCGGTCACCCCTACTCGGATGGCGAGGAGACCTACGACATCACCTTCGAAAACGTCCAGGCCGGCATCCGCTACGACTTCTTGTTCCGGGCCGCGAACCACCACGGCGGAATCGTCGTGGGCACCGGTGACCTGTCGGAGCTGGCGCTCGGCTGGTGCACCTTCGGGGTCGGCGATCACATGAGCCACTACAACGTGAACGCGGGGGTCCCGAAGACCCTGATCCAGCACCTCATCCGCTGGGTGGTCTCCTCCGGGCAGTTCGACGACGAGGTGAACCGGGTGCTGATATCGGTGCTGGACACCGAGATCACCCCGGAACTGATCCCCACGAGACCGGGAGAGGTCCCGCAGTCCACCCAGGCGACGATCGGCCCCTACGAACTACAGGACTTCACCCTGTACCACCTTCTACGGCACGGTCTTCGTCCTCGCAGGATCGCGTTCCTGGCACATCACGCCTGGCGTGACGCGACTACCGGCAGCTGGCCCGCGGGGCTTCCCGAAGAGGACCGTCACTCCTACGACCTGGCGGCAATCCGTCACTGGTTGGAGGTTTTCGTGCGGCGTTTCGCAACGAACCAGTTCAAGCGCAGTACCCTCCCAAACGGCCCGAAAGTGGTTCCTGGCGGTTCCCTGTCGCCGCGCGGTGATTGGCGGATGCCCTCCGACATCGGCCCTCGCATCTGGCTCGAAGAGATCGCCAGCGACGTCCCGTCGGCCTGACCCCTTGGTCCGACCAACTTGGCGACGCCCTGCTAGCATTTTTGGCGACTCGGCCCATCCCGATGGAGTGAAGAAGTGTCCCGACCCTACGTGGTGTTGCGACGAGGTGCCTGGGCCTCGCTGGCAAACAACACCGAGATCGACCTCGATGCTGCAACTCTCGAGCGGCTGCGTGGTCTAGGCGACCCGACCTCTCCCGAGGACATCGCCGAGATCTACCGTCCCCTGACCCAGCTGCTGCACCTCTACATCGCCAATGCGGGCCGGCTGCGCGAGAATTCGAACCGGTTTTTGAACCTGAAGGTGCGCAGCACTCCATTCGTGATCGGGGTCGCGGGCTCCGTGGCGGTCGGGAAATCGACGACGGCACGTCTGCTGCGGGAACTCCTGCGTCGTGCCCCGGGAAACCCGAAGGTGGACCTGATCACCACCGATGGTTTCTTGCTGCCGACCGCGGAACTGGAAAGACGGGGCCTGATGGAACGCAAGGGATTCCCCGAATCCTACGATCGCCGGGCGTTGTTGCAGTTCGTGATCGACGTGAAATCCGGGGAGCCCCGGGTGACGGCCCCTGTCTACAGCCACATCATCTACGACATCGTCCCGGACGAGCAGACGGTGATAGAGCGCCCCGACATCCTGATAGTCGAGGGCCTCAACGTGCTGCAGCCGGCACGCGTGGACGCGGACGGTCGCTCAGGCGCCACGGTGAGCGATTTCTTCGACTTCTCGGTCTACGTGGACGCCGACGAGACCGACATCAAACGCTGGTTCCTGGATCGTTTCATGGTGCTGCGAGACACCGCTTTCCACGACCCGAGGAGTTTTTTCAAACGCTTCACCCAGCTGAGCCGCGCGGAGGCGCTGCAGTTCGGCAGTCACATTTGGAACACCATCAACGGGCCGAACCTGCGTGAAAACATCGAAACCACTCGGGACCGGGCCACCGCGATTCTCCGCAAGGGCCCGGATCACCGGGTGCAAACCATTTCCATCCGAAAGGTCTGATCCTTCCAGCTGGTCAGATGGCGAGCTGCTTCTTGACGAGGGCCGCCAGCTTTTCAGCCACCTCGCGGGCCTGGGCGTCGGTCGGGGCCTCGACCATGACCCGCACCACCGGTTCGGTACCGGAAGGTCGCAGCAGGACCCGGCCCGAGGTGCCGAGCTCGTGGCTGGCGTCGGCGACGGCGGCGGTGATCTCGTTGTCAATCCCCGCACGGAGCTTGTCGACGCCACGGACGTTGATGACCACCTGGGGAAGTTTCGTCATCACCGAGGCCAGTTCCTTCAAGGACTTACCGGTGGTCGCGACCCGCTTGGCCAGGTGGAGGCCGGTCAGGACACCGTCACCGGTGGTCGCGAACTCATTCATGATCACATGCCCGGACTGTTCCCCACCAAGGGAGAAACCGTTGGCGCTCATCGACTCCAGCACGTAGCGGTCCCCGACCTTGGTCTGATCAATACGGATGCCGTGTTCAGCGAGGGCCAGCTTCAACCCGAGATTGCTCATCACGGTTGCGACGACAGTGTTGGAGGCCATCCGGTGGTCTTCCTGCAGAGCCGGAGCGAGAATCGCGAGGATCTGGTCGCCGTCGACAAGATTGCCCTCGTGGTCCACCGCGAGGCACCTGTCGGCGTCTCCGTCGAAGGCCAGGCCGAGGTCCGCCGACGACGAGAGCACCGCCTTCTGCAGGTCCTCGGGGTGAGTGGAGCCACAGCCTGCGTTGATGTTGATGCCGTCCGGGGACGCATGGATGGCGGTCACCGACGCCCCGGCCGCCTCGAAGGCAGCGATGGCGGTCTCGTAGGAGGCGCCATTGGCACAGTCGAGAACGATGGTCAGGCCTGCCAGGGGTTTCTCGGCCCGCAACGACTTCACCAGGTGCGCGATGTAGGAGTCGACGGCATGATGCTGGTCAATGATGCGCCCCACTTTGTCCCCGACAGGACGCTGCCATTCCTCCCCCATTCGGTCCTCGATGGCGTCCTCCAAGGAGTCGTCGAGCTTCACACCGCCGCGGGCGAAGAACTTGATCCCGTTGTCGGGCATGTCATTGTGGGATGCGGAGATCATCACTCCGAGGGCGGTGCGGTACTCGCCCACGAGGTAGGCCGCAGCCGGCGTGGGAACCACCCCGACGCGCAGCACATCGACGCCGGCGCTGGCCAGCCCCGCACAGACCGCGGCCTCCAGGAACTCACCAGAGGCGCGGGGGTCGCGGGCCACCAAAGCGGTCGGTTGCCGCCGCCCGAACACCCCGGCCTCGCCGAGAGTGTGGGCTGCCGCAACCGACAGGTTGAGGGCCAGTTCAGCAGTCAGTTCCTGATTCGCGACGCCGCGCACGCCGTCGGTTCCGAAGAGTCGAGCCATGCAGGCAAGCTTAGGCCCTGTCACGATAGTCATGCCCAGCAGCTGTACGGTGATCGGACGCGACGAAAACGCCCCCGCAAACCGCGGGGGCGTTTTCGTGCAGATCCGGGATGGGATCAGCGCTTGGAGTACTGCGGAGCTTTGCGGGCCTTCTTGAGGCCGGCCTTCTTGCGTTCCTTGACGCGGGCGTCGCGGGTCAACATCCCGGCCTTCTTCAAGGCGGGGCGACTGGCCTCGGCGTCGACCTCATTGAGCGCTCGGGCGATACCGAGGCGTAGCGCACCGGCCTGACCGGTGACACCACCGCCGTCGATGCGGGCGATGACGTCGTAGGAGCCCGTGACCCCTGCCGTCGCGAACGGGTCGGAGACCAGCTGCTGGTGAACCTTGTTCGGGAAGTAGTCCTCAAGAGTACGACCGTTGATGGCCCACTGCCCGGAACCCGGCACGATGCGCACGCGGGCGACGGCCTCCTTGCGGCGACCAGTGGCGGCTCCCGGAGCGATGATCGCAGCCCGGCTAGTCTCGCTGGCGGCGGTCCCGGGGTTGGAGTCGGAGCGGTAGGCGATCTCTCGGTCCTGCTCGTCGACGAACGGCTTGATCTCGTCAGCGGTCTCCTCGACCGCGGTGGTGGTCTCAGTCATCGAACTTCCTCGGCTCACTGGGCAATCTGGGTGATCTCAAAGGGCTGCGGCTTCTGCGCGGCATGCGGGTGCTCCGGCCCGGAGTACACCTTGAGCTTGCCGATGAGCCGGCGGCTCAGCTTGTTCTTGGGCAACATGCCCCAGACGGCGCGTTCCACGGCCTTGCGGGGGTCCTTCTCCAGCAATTCACCGATGGAGACAGCCTTGAGACCACCGGGACGTCCGGAATGGGAATAGCGCATGTCATCGGTGCGCTTGTTGCCCGTGAGGGCAATCTTGGAAGCGTTGACGACGACCACGAAGTCACCACCATCGACGTGCGGCGCGTAGGTTGGCTTGTGCTTGCCGCGCAGCAGCGTGGCGACCTGGGAGGCCAGACGACCGAGGACAACGTCTTCAGCATCGATCACATGCCAGTTCCGGGCGAGATCGCCAGGCTTTGGGGTGTACGTGGACACAGCAACTTCCATTCGTTATCAAACACTTGAGAGGTCGCACACGCGCAGCCGCTCGATCGCAAGGGTCGACGGCACGGCGCGCAACAGCTGCCTAGTCTATGTGCAGGAAACGGGTTCGGTCAAAAACCACCGCA